>JANQHG010000052.1 GCA_028277115.1 Azospirillaceae bacterium | reverse complement strand
GGAGGCGCCAAGCTCCGCTAGCATTTCGGTCCGTTGACTGCCCTGCCTTCTTGCGCTGTCGTGAAGGTAGGTCGGGACGAAAGGACGGTCTGTCTCGGTCGAACAAAAGGACAAGAGTTTTTTAGGCCGAACTTCTTTCGTAGTTATTCTAGATTTCCTGACAACCAATTGAGCTACATAGAAAAATGCTACCCAACCCCTGACCAATGTACCCATTTACTGGGTACACACCCTTGTGGCCGGTCTACCGGCGAACAACCTTGATGCGGGATCGTGGGCCATATACCCTCCTCATAGCGCGAACAAGAGGCCAGCCAATTCTGTTTCCAGTAGAGCTGTGGACGAATCCCGGATTGTTTCGGGATTTCAATTACTTGCGTCCGCGCCAAGTAAGAAGTTCGGTTTAAAAGGAAATCGCCATTCTATACAATCAAAACGATAAGCCCCCGGAGCTAAACCAGGGCGACAGTCCGTCCGGCAGGGCCTTATGAATAAGGCGGGTTGCGACACCGTCATCGTCGCGGACGAGCCCGACCACCGCCGTGCCGGTCTTGCGGCGCACGGAACCGACCCCGATCACCTCTCACCAGGCGCGCGGTTGGAACGCGGGCGGGTTGGCGATCGCCACGGTGTCGCCCGACGGCTTGATCAAGAACAGCCCCTGGTTGATCACGAAGCGGCCCACCTGGTCCGGGACCACGATGCCGGCGAGCGCGCCATAGAGCGTGTGGTGGCGATAGGTTGGAAACATCTCGCGAAACCCGGCGATGTGCGCGAGATGACTGCGGACGTCATCGACCCCGAGCGTGCTTTTCACCTCGACCAGCACCGCATCGTCGTCGTTGACCACCAGAATGTCGATCTCCATCGACTTGCCGCCGCGGTCCGACCGCGCCCGCTCGTAGACCTCGTGGACCGCGATGCCACGGTCGATGAACAAGGTCCGGCACGCCGGCACCACCTGGCTTTCGACGAACCGGCCCCATTTCCCGGTCAGGGAGTCGATCCGGCGCTGCGTTTCCTTGCCATCGGCCGTCATGCGATCGATGGTCGCGTTGGTTTCCGCCAAGCGTCGGTCCAGCTCCTCGCCCCGGCGCCGCGCCTCCTCGTCGCGGCGCCGCGCCTCCTCGTCGCGGCGTCGCGCCTCCTCGTCGCGGCGTCGCGCCTCCTCGTCGCGGCGTCGCGCTTCCTCGCCCCGGCGCCGCGCCTCCTCGTCGCGCCGCGCCGCCGCCGCCGCCGCCCGGCGATCCGCCTCCGCGGCGCGCCGCGCCGCCGCCTCCTCCGACGCCTTGATCAGCCGCAGCACATCCTCGATCGTCACCGGCTCCATCACACCCTCGCCGCAACCGAAAAAAAGAAAACCGCGACAGACCCTGATTTCTCGCGATGCCGCATCGAGCAATGGCGTTGGGTGTCACCTCCAACCCTCGGTCACCGAAAGGAGGTCGTCCACCAAACGCCCCGCCGCCGCCGCGACCGCCGGCGTCATCTCGGTGCCGTGGCCGAACCGGGCGCCCTCGATCGCATAGAGCTCCAGTGCCGGCGGCAGGCGGCCGAGCACGCGGGCGGTCTCGATGCCCTCGGCAACCCCGAAGTCGTGGCTCGAACACCGAAACACGCCGCGCGGCAGCACCGTCCGGGTCGCGTCGAACCGGTGAAGCGTGCCCGGGGCGGCGCCCGCGGTCGCAGCATCGACCACGATCACCCGCGCCGCCCCGGACCAGGCGTCGATCAGCCCGGCGCCCTCGCCCGACCGCTCGACCGCGCGCAGGCCGTGGGCGGCGAGCCGGCGCGCCACCCACACCCCGACGCCGTCGTCCTCGCGGTATTCGTTGCCGACCCCGATCACCAGGACCATCGGTGCCGTCGCCGTCAATCGCGCCCCTCAATCACGGTCGACCGTCAGCGTCAGGACATGGGTCGAGCAGCTGATGCACGGGTCGTAGTTGCGGATCGTCTGCTCGCACCGCCACTTCAACGCCTCGTCGTCGAGGTCGAGGTTGCGCTGGACCACGCCCTTCAAGTCCGCCTCGATGATCTTCTGATTCTGGGCGGTCGGCGACATGATCCGGGCCGACAGGATCCGCCCCTCGTCGTCGAGGTCGTAGCGGTGGTAGCAGATGCCGCGCGGCGCCTCGGTGCAGCCGAAGCCACGGCCCGCGCGCGGCGTCACCGGCACGGCCGGGCGGTCCGGTTCCTCATAGCCCTTGGCCAGCCGCAACGCCTCCTCGCAGGCGTACAAGGTTTCGATCCCGCGCACCAGGAGACTGCGGAACGGGTTGCGCTCGACCGGCGCCATCCCGGCCTCGCGCGCCGCCTGGTGGCACAAGGGCGTCAGCTGGTCATAGCTGAGCGCATAACGCGCGAGCGGGCCAACCAGATAGGCCGGGCCATGGTCGCCGTAAAGCACGCCCTGGAGCGCGGTCGAGTGCGCGACATGGTCCTCGCCGTAATGGCGCTCGAACTCGGCCAGCTCGAGGTCGAGGCCGCGGTTGTTGACGATCCGCCCCTCTTCGATCGCATAGACCTCGGGGTGCTTGAGCGCGACGAAGGTATAGTCGTCCTCGTAGTTCGGGAAGTCGAAGCTGGCGAACAGCCGGATCGTCTCCAGCGCGTCCTCGACCGCCCGCTCCAGGGGGGCGATCAGGGCGCGGATCTCGGCGACCGTCGGCGCGCGGTAGAAGCCACCGACCTTGAGATTGACCGGGTGGCACGCCCGGCCGCCGATCACCTCGAGCAGCCGGTTGCCGAGCTGCTTCATGCGCAGGCCCCGCTCGACCACGCCCGGATGGGCCCGGGCGATCTCGATCGCGTCGGCCATGCCGAGAAAGTCCGGGGCGTGCAGCATGTAGGCATGGAGCACATGGCTTTGGATCCACTCGCCGCAATAGACCATCCGGCGCAGATCGTGGAGCGGCCCGGGCGGCAGCGTGACCCCGAGCGCCATCTCCATCGCCTGGCTCGCCCCGGTCAGATAGGCGATCGGGCAGATGCCGCAGATGCGCGCGGTGATGTCGGGCGCGTCGCTGAACGGCCGGCCTTTGAGCAGGCCCTCGAAGAAGCGTGGCGGCTCATAGATGCGGAACTTGATGTCCTGGACCTGGCGGTCGCGCACCCGGACGTAGAGCGCGCCTTCACCCTCGACCCGCGCCAGCGCATCGACCTTGATGATCCGCGGCGGCGACGGGTTCGGACTGATCGATGCGGCCGCGGTCTCAAGCGCGCTCATGGCGGTCCCCCTCGCTGCGGAAGGCGTCGGCGTTGGCGTTGAACGAGCGGAACGCGAGCGCGACGTCGCGTGTCGCGACCCCGAGCGCCGCCATCCGCCGCGCCATTGCCGCGGTGTTCGGCGTCTCGGTCGGGCCGAAGCAGCCGTAGCACGCCCGGTCATGGCCCGGACACAGGTTGCCGCAGCCGGCCTGGGTGACCGGGCCGAGGCATGGGGTCCCGTGGGCGACCATCACGCACACCGTGCCGGCGCGCTTGCACTCGACGCACTGGCTGAAGGTCGGGACCAGGGGTTTGCGGTTGTTCAAAAGGGCGTTGAGCAGTTCGAACAGCTGGCCGCGGTCGATCGGGCAGCCGCGCAGCTCGAAATCGACCGGGACATGGTCCTTGATCGCGGTCGAGGTCGAAAGCGTGTCGACGAAGTCGGGCCGCGCATAGACCGCGCCGATCAGATCGTCGACCTTGCGGAAGTTCTTGACCGCCTGGATGCCGCCGCCGGTCGCACACGCGCCGATCGCGACCAAAAAGCGCGACTGCTTTCGGATCCGCTTGATCCGGTCGACGTCGTTGGCGGTGGTGATCGAGCCCTCGACCAGGGAGACGTCGTAGGGACCCTCGATCACCGCGCGGGTCGCTTCCAGGAAATACGCGATCTGGACCGTGTCGGCGATCGCGAGCAGATGGTCTTCGAGGTCGAGCAGGCTGAGCTGGCAGCCGTCGCACGACGCGAATTTCCAGACCGCCAGGGTCGGTTTGGTCGCCATGGCGTCAGATCTCCCGGATCGCAAAGGTCTCGGCAATCCGGTCGAACCGGAACACCGGGCCGTCGCGGCACACCAGCTCGGCTCCGAACTGGCAGTGGCCGCACAGGCCGACCGCGCATTTCATGTTGCGCTCCATGGTGATGTAGATGCGGTCGTTGGTGATCCCATGGTCGTTCAGCGTGTGGACGCCATAGCGCATCATCACCTCGGGCCCGCACACGAACGCGACCGTGTGCATGCGGTCGAAGCCGCCGCCCTTGATCAGCTGGGTGACCACGCCGACCCGGCCGCTCCAGCTGCCGGTCGCGCGGTCGACCGTGACCCGGACCGACAGATCGAACCGGCTGCGCCAGCCGCGCAGCTCGTCGCGGAACAGGATGTCCTCCGGGGTGCGGGCGCCGTAGAGGATCAGGATGTTGCCGTATTTCTCGCGCTCGGCGAGCACTCGATAGATCGCCGGGCGCAACGGCGCGATCCCGACCCCGCCGCCCAGAAACAGGACGTCCGAGCCTTGGGCGGCCGCGACCGGCCACGGCGTGCCGAACGGCGTGCGCACCCCGACCATGGCGCCGGGCTTGAGATCGGCGAGCGCGCGCGACACCTTGCCGACCGCGCGGATGGTGTGGGACAGCACCGACGGGTCGGCGGGGTCGCTCGAGATGCTGATCGGGATCTCGCCGACCCCGAACGCATACAGCATGCTGATCTGGCCCGGCTGGAACGGCACCGGCCGGCCGTCCTCGGGCACCAGGTCGAGGGTAAAGGTGTCCGACACCTCTTGCGTGACCGCGCGCACCCGGAACAGCCGCGGCAGCATCGGGTCGGCGTTCGGGGGGTCGGTCAGCGGCACCGCCGGCTGGTCCGGCCGGACTCGGCTTTGATGGGTCATGGGGCTGGCCTCCCGGTCGCTCAGTCGCCGCGCGGGGTGTAAAGGTCGAGCATCTGCATGCGCGCCGTGGTCAGGCGGTTCGCCATCAGCGTGACCAGTTCGCGCAGCAGGCGGTAGCCGAGCTGGGTGTCCTCGCCCATCAGCCGGTCGAGGCCGCGGGCATCGAAGCTGAGCGTGCGCACCAGCGTGACCGCGCGGCCGTCGAACGCCCAGCGGTACGGCGGCACCAGCCACGACCAGCCGAGCACGTCGCCCTCTTGCAGCGTTTGCAGGACCAGGCGGCCGTGCGGCGGCGCCGCCAGCTCGAGCGCGACCTTGCCGTGGCGGATCGCGAAGAAGGTCTCGGCGGGCTGGCCGTCGCGGATCAGGACGGCCCCAGCGTCGTAATGCTCGACGCGCGCGCAGCCGGCGAGCTTCGCGATCATGTCGGGTGAGAGATCGCGAAACACCGGGGCCTCGCCGATCATCTCGATCAGGTCGTCGCGCGCGGTCATCGGGCGGGTCCTTGGCTGTCCCGGATCGCCCGGGCTTCTTCGGTGATGTCGATGCCGACCGGGCACCAGGTGATGCAGCGCCCGCAACCGGTGCAGCCCGAGCTGCCGAACTGCTGGTGCCACGCCGACAGCTTGTGGGTGATCCAGTGGCGGTAGCGCGCGCTGGTCTCGGTGCGCACCGGGCCGCCGTGGATGTAGCTGAACTCGAGCGAATAGCAGCTGTCCCACACCCGCCAGCGCTCGGCGTGACGGCCGGTCAGGTCCGTCGTGTCCTCGACCGTGGTGCAAAAGCAGGTCGGGCAGACCATGGTGCAGTTGCCGCAGGCAAGACAGCGCTGGGCGACCTCGTCCCAGCGCCGATGTTCGCGGTTGGCCTCCAGCAGCTCGGCGACCCCGGGGACCATGGCGCGGCGGTTCTGCGCGGTCGCGCGCCGGGTTGCCGCCTCGGCGGCCTTGATGTCGGCGGTCTCGGCCGGGCGGTGGGCCAGCGTGCCCAAGAGCTCGGCGCCGAGCTCGCTTGCGACCTCGACCAGAAACTCGTGGCGGCCGTCGCCGATCAGCTCGGTCAACGCGAGATCGTAGCCGCCGGTGGCGCGGGGGCCGGTGTCCATCGATACGCAAAAGCAGGTGCTGGCGGCGCGGCCGCAATTGACCGCGATCAGCGCGACCTCGGCGCGGCGCGCGGCATAGCCGGGGTCGAGAAAGGTCCCGCCGGCCGCGGCGCCGTCGGTCGGGGGGTCGTCGGTGACCGGCGGTGCGGCGTCGAGCCCGAACACCCGGTCCTGGATCGCGATCGCGGCGAGCTCGCAGGCACGCACGCCGAGAAAGGCGTAGCGCGGCACCGCCTCGTCGGGCGCGGTCACGGTGAAGCCGCCGTCGCGGCGCTCGGCGCGCCACAGCGCCTGCTTGGGCGGATAGAGCCAGCGTTTCCAGCTGTGCGGCCCGACGACGTGGGCAAACAACGCGCTGCCGGCGCCGCGCTCCAGGCGATAGGAGCCGCCGTCCTGGACGTCAAGCCAGCCCTCGGGCAGATCGTCGATGCCGCCGACCGGTCCTTGAACAATCGCGCCGGCCTCGAGGCGCGGCCCGAGCACCTGATAGCCCCGCGCGGCGAGCGTGGCGATCAGGGCGTCCAGGCCGTCGCGGTCGATCACCGCCGACGGTAACGCACCCGGTTCGTTCGGGTCCATGTTTCCTTCCCACAGCTGCGGTCCGCGTCCCCTTGCTCGAGACCGCCGGCCCGAACAGGCCGGGTCAGACCGAGGCGTCGCGACCGATCCGAGAAGGCTGGCGGGTCGGGCCCGCCGTTCTTGTGCGGTGCCGCGGCGGGACGGGGACGCTCTCCTTAATACGTAATCATTTGGTCGACCCTCGACCAGCAATGCCGTCGGCTAACGCATTGGAATTGATCAGGGTCAATATCCGAGTCCGTCGGTAAACGACTGTGCGAAATCTCGGGCGCGGCCTTGTGCGCGGCAATATGGACGAGTCGTCGTCTTTCGGCGCCGCCGCACCGCGACGGGCGACACCCATTGGAACATACGGCTATTGGCCGGCTATTGGCCGTACATTCATCCTTGGGTTCGGACCAGGTTCTCGTGCGGCGCGCCTGCGCTCGACACCTAATCTGCGCAAACAAGCGGGGCAGGATGCACGGCGGTACGCTGCCGCGCCTTTCGTGCTCTGTCCAAACGACGACGATCGGGCGGTCGGATATCACACGCTCTCGGCAACCGGGGTCGATATCGGGTCCTTCCCGGATGAGGTGGTGCGGAGATTGCCGCGCTATCCGGTGGTTCCGGCGACACTGATCGGTCGGCTGTCCGTCGATCTGGGGTGGCGCGGCTGCTCTCCAGTTAGGGCGCCGCCCGCCGGCGATCCGTGGTCACTGTCGGGCCGGACCGCCGATCAGGTCCCAGGTGAGCGGCGTGCCGCGCGGGATCGCGACGGCGGCACAGCGGGTCAGCACCAGCGGCAAAAGATCGGGCGCAAGCCCGTGGCCCGGCCGGATCGCCCGCACGGTCTCGGGCCGAAACCGGTCACCGGCCGGGATGTCGGCGACCGCGTAGAGCGAGCGGCGGTAAAGGCGGCTGCCCTGTTCGCTCGGTCGCACTGCGACCGTGGCCGACCCGAGCGCGCGCCAGGCGGTGCGGCACGCCTCGGCCATCGCGCGGAACTGCGCGGGGTCGAGCGAGAACGCGGCATCGACGTCGCCCGCGTCGTGCGACAGCACCAGGTGCTTTTCGATCATCACCGCGCCGAGCGCGACCGCCGCCACCGGCACCGCGATCCCGAGACTGTGGTCGGACAGGCCGACCGGCAACCCGAACGCGCGCGCCAGCGTCGGGATGCGGTTGAGATCGCAGTCCTCGGGCGGGGTCGGATAGCCGCTGGTGCAGTGGAGCAGAAGCGCCGGAGCCGGCCCGCCCGCCGCGAGGGCAGCGAGCCCGGTCTCGATCTCGCCGAGCGAGGCCATGCCGGTGGACAGGATCACCGGCCGGCCCGAGCGCGCGGCGCGCGCGATCAGCGCCGGCTCGGTCAGCTCGAACGAGGCGATCTTGAACGCCGGGACCTCGAGTTGTTCGAGCTGTGCCACCGCCGCCTCGTCGAACGGCGCGCTGAACGCCAGCAGGCCGAGGGAGCGGGCGTGCGCGAACAAGGGCGCGTGCCACGCCCACGGCGTCGCCGCCTCGCGGTACAACTCGTGGAGCCGGCGGCCGGCCCACAGCCCGCCCGCGAGCCGGAAGCCCGGTCCGTCATGGTCGAGGGTCAGGCTGTCGGCGGTGTAGGTCTGGAGTTTGATCGCGTCGGCGCCCGCGGCGTGCGCGGCGTCGATCAGTGCGCGCGCGCGCGCGAACGCGCCGCCGTGGTTGCCCGACAGCTCGGCAACGATCAGCGGCGGCGCCCCGGCGCCGACCGGACGGCCGCCGAGCGCGCTGACCGGCGCAGGCGCGCCGGCGGTCACGCCGCCAACCGGTCGCCGATCAGACCGAGCAGGTCGTCCACGGTGCGCGCCGCCGCCAGCCGCTGACCCTCGATCACCAGCCCAAGCCGCTCGTCGACCATGGCGATGAAGCTGATCACCGCCAGGGAGTCCCAGCCCTCGAGCTCCTCGAGCACCTCGGCGCCGGTCAACGTGCCGGGGGCCAGCTCCAAGAGCTCGTCGAGACCGGCAAGGAATTCCAAACGATCCATCGCTTCACACGCTCCCACCGCCGCTCGTCGGGTTCGGCTCGATCGGCCCCGTGCCGACGGACGCGTCGGCTCTCCCCGCGACGGTCCCCAATCTGGGCGGCCGCCGCGGTTACCAGCCGCTTAATCGATCGCGCCCGACCCGGCAAGCCTCGCCCCCGCCCGCGCCCGCCGCCTGGCAGATCTTGCCGGGCACAGGGGAATTCCTTCCCGGACCGGTGCCGGACCCGCGAAAAATATCTTTCTTTTACAACATGTTGGTGTTGGCCCCACGGTTGCGTCGGTCGGATCGCGAGAACCAATTCCCAAGCGATCGGGAAAACCCGGGGCTGCCGAGAACTCTCCAAAGGAGCGTGCGCCATGGCCAACATCAACGACGTCACCCTGACCGCCGCGATGCGCAACAACCTGTTGCTGCTGCAGCGGACCGACGACAAGATACAAAGCGTCCAGAACAAGCTGGCAACCGGCAACAAGATCAACAGCGCCCTCGACGGGCCGACCGAATTCTTCGCTGCCAAAGGGTTGAACCAGCGCGCGAACGACCTGGCGTCGCTCAAGGACGCGATGGGCCAAGCGGTCAGCACGATCCAGGCGGGCGACACCGGCATCACCTCGATCGAGAAGCTGACCGAGCAGATGCGCGGTCTGACCACCTCGGCACTCGGCTCGCTCGGCAACGACGCGGCGTCGGTGGCGACCCGAAAGACGCTCGCCGAGCAGTTCAACACGCTGAAAGACCAGATCGACCAGCTTGCCAACGACTCCGGCTATCAGGGCAAGAACTTGCTGGTCGGCAACGGCTTGCGTATCGACTCGACCAGTGACTCCCGCTTTTCGGTCAACTCGATCACCGGTCTGTCGAACGCGCGCACCACCAACGTGGTCTCGATCGACACCTACGCGATCCGGGTGTCGGGCGACGGCACGATCGAAGGCAACGCCACCGACATCGTCAACGCCGAATTCGACCGCGGCCTGGTCGGGCTGAAGCTGTCCGGCACGGTCAGCTCGACACTCGGCAGTTTCAACGACGTGTCGATCGAGACCCGCGGCAGCGTCGGCCGGCTGCGCTCGTTCACGGTCGCCGACGGCGACGAGTCCCGGGTGATCCAGTACTTCGACAACACCCAGGACGCCGAGGCCGGGACCACCACGGCGGCGACCTCCGGCACCGCCCAGGTGTCGACGGTGACGATCGACGGCACGATCGAGGCCAACGACATCTTCACGGTCAAGGTCGCCGGCATCACCTTCGAATACGTCGCCGGTGCCGACCCGAACGTCCAGTACGCGACCACCGACACCGCGGAGTCGATTGCAACCAAGCTCGCGGCCAGCATCTCGGCGGCGATCGCGTCGGGCCGGCTGTCGTCCAGCCTGATCTCGACCTCGACCGTCAACGCCTCGGGGCAGATCGAGGTGACCGGCGTCGTCGATACCGACGCGGCGAACGATTTCACGATCACTGCCAACACGACCAACGCGCTCAGCTTCGCGATCAGTGAGTCGTTCGCCAGCGGTTCGGTGGTCTCGTTCACCGTGGACCGCCTGGCGATGGAGGAGGCCGGCAACGGCACCTCGACGATCGAGAAGAACTACAACATCCAGATCTCGGTCACCGGGCTCTCCGGCGAGGTGATCTCCCGCGACGGCATGAACGAGCGCGGTGCCGCCAAGCTCGCCGACGGCGAAAACGCGTTCGCGTTCGAAACCGGCACGGTTCGCCTGACCGTCGATGAAGAGAAGATCAAACAGGCGGCGAGCGTGTCGGCCGCCGAGAACGTGATCACCAAGCAGCAGGCGGACGCCAACACCCAGAACGACCTGACCGTCCAGTTCAACGAGCAGGGCACCAACGAGATCACGGTCCTGAGCCAGAACGTCAAGACCGACGGCCAGGGCCTCCGGCTCGACTATGCCCAGAACGACTGGCTCGACCGCGCCGACATCGAAAAGGCGATCGAAGGGCTCGAGTACGCCAAGCAGGAGCTGCGCAACGCCTCGCAGGCCCTGTCGACCAACCTGAACGTGATCACCACCCGCGAGAGCTTTACCGAGGAGTTCAGCAACGTCCTGGTCGAAGGCGCCAACAAGCTGACCCTGGCCGACCAGAACGAGGAAGGTACCAAACTGCTAATGCTGCAGACCCGCCAGCAGCTCGGCTCGATCTCGCTGTCGATCGCCAACCAGCAGCAGCAGGCAATTCTGCAGCTGTTCTGATCCGCCGGCGCGCACGCGGTCCCAACGCCTCGCCGCCCTTCGGCCGTTCGCGGCCCGGGCGGCTTTTTTTTTGCCACGGTCGCGCGGTCGGCCCGGCCCGGCCTGGGCCTTGCGGTTTTTTTATGGTTGGTCGCGGCGCCGGTGTGTATATCGGGCGAGGGTCGGATGCGGTACGCTTGAGAACGGCCGAGGGTCACGTGAAACCAGCGGATATCGGCAAGCTCGGCAAATACGAAATCGTCGGCGAGCTTGGACGCGGCGCGATGGGCGTCGTCTACAAGGGCTTCGATCCGGCGATCGAGCGATACGTCGCGATCAAGACCGTGCGCAAGGATTTGGTCGCCGGCGACGAGGACGCCACCGTCACCCAGGTCGAGCGGTTCAAGCGCGAGGCCAAGGCCGCCGGACGGATGGCCCACCCGAACATCGTCGGCATTTACGAGTACGGCGAGGTCGACGAGACCGCGTTCATCGCGATGGAATTCGTCGAGGGGCGCAGTCTCAAGGACGTGTTCGACGCCGACGAACGGTTCGAGTTGCCGACACTCATTCGGATGATGACCGAGGTCTTGTCGGCACTGGAGTATTCACACAAAAACGGCATCATTCACCGTGATATCAAACCGGCCAATATCATGATCACCAAGGCCGGTGAAGTCAAAATCACCGACTTCGGGATTGCCCGATTGGAATCGTCGAGCCTGACTCAGGCCGGCGCCGTGCTCGGTACCCCAAGTTACATGTCACCCGAACAATTCATGGGCCAGCAGGTCGACGCCCGCTCCGACCTGTTCTCGGCCGGCGGCGTGCTCTATCAGTTGCTGACCGGCGAGAAGCCGTTCACCGGGTCACTTACCACGATCATGCACAAGGTGCTGAACGCTCAGCCGGAGGCGCCGTCGCTGCTCAATGTTCAGGTCCCGGCCGCGCTCGACGCGGTGGCCGCGACCGCGATGGCCAAGCGCCCGGACGACCGCTATCAAAGCGCGGCTGCGTTCGCGCGCGCGCTGAAAGAAGCCTGTGAGGGGCGCGGCGCCGCGCCCGAGAGCGCCTCGGCGGTCCACGAGACCCAGGCGACCCTGGCCGGGGCGACCGTGATCGACCACACCGCGGTCGTCGGCGTGGCGGCCGCGCCGCCGGCCCGCCGCAAGGGCGTGCCGGTCGGTGTCGTCGCGGCAGTGCTGGCGCTGGTGTTGATCGTCGTCGGCGGCGGCGCCTGGTGGGCGTTCAACCGCGCGGATGACGGCGACGCGGCCGAGCGCGCGGCCGCGGCGGAAGCCGAGCGACGGGCCCGCGAGTTGGCCGCGCGCGAGCGCGCCGAAGCCGAACGCAAGGCCCGCGCCGAGGCCGAACGTGCGGCGCGCGAGCAGGCGCGCCAGGATCGGATCGCGACCGCCCGCTCGGCGATGCCGGCACTCCACCAAGCGCTGGCCCGGGTGCCGTGTTCGCGGCTGGCCCCGACCGTCGAAAGCGACGGCACGGTCGGGGTGTCCGGCAGCTCGGGCCAGGCGGCCGATGTCGCCGAGGACCGCGTTCGCGCCGCGGTCGCCGAGGTTCTGGGCGGCGATCATCCGGTGCGTCTGGCGCTCGACCCCACCTTGATCCCGCCGACCTTGTGCGCGCCGCTCGACCGTCTGGCCGGCCCGCTGGCGCGGGCCCGGGTCGCCCGAAGCCCGCTTGCGGTGCTGCCGGCAACCGGAAGCGCCCGCTTTCGCACCGGCGACAATCTGATCATCAACGTCGCCGGGGCCGAGTTCGATGCCTATACCCGCGTGGATTACTTCACGCTCGAGGGTTATGTGGTGCATCTGTTGCCCAACGGCCTCGAGCGCGACAATCGTCTGGCCACGGGCGCGACCCGTCAGCTCGGCCGTCCGGATCACGGCGGTCGCTTCTGGACGATCGGCCCGCCGTTCGGCAAGGAGTTGATCGTGGTCACTGCGAGCGCCACGCCGTTGTTCCCACAGCCCCGCGCCGAGGCGGAGCTTGCGGCCGATTACCTTGCCGCGCTCGATGAGGCGATCAACGCCCAGGCCGACGCCGAGCCGAGGACGGTGGCTGCCGCGCTGTTCATCCAGACCCGCGGCGAGTAGGCGGGAGTCGGCGGGACCGCCGCCCGCGCGGGCGTTACGCCTTAGGCCCTGGTGAGCCGGGCCAGCACCACCGTGATGTTGTCGTGGCCGCCGCGCTCGTTGGCGAGCGCGATCAGGCGGGCGCACGCCTGATCCAGCGGCCCGTCGGCGCCGGCGCGCACGACCGCCGCGATGTCGCCGTCCTCGACCATCGAGGTCAGCCCGTCCGAACACAGCAAGAACACGTCCCCGGGCTGCCCCGGCTGGAGACTGACGTCGGGCTCGACCTCGTTGCTGGTGCCGAGCGCCCGGACGATGATGTTCTTTTGCGGCGGGGTGCCGTGACCGCCATTATCGAGCCAGGCTTGATACAGGCTGTGATCGCGGGTGATCTGCTGAAGCTCGCTTGCCCGCAGGCGATAAAGCCGGCTGTCGCCGGCATGGAAAATGATCAGCTTGTTGGTGCCCTGGACCAACCACAGCCCGACCACCGTCGTCCCCATGCCACGCCCGGAGACGAACCCGCGTTCCTGGTTGAGCGAGATCAATCGGCGATTGGCAAGCCGGATCGCGGCCCGGATCGTCGAAATCGACCGCCCGACCTCGGCGCCGTCCCGCGCGCCGCCGCCGACGTAGGTCTCCTCGTCGTCGTCCACGCCGTCCTGGTCGGGATGGGCGTCCGGATCATACTCATAAATAAAATCAATGATCGATTCCGCCGCGGTGCGGCTTGCAAGATCACCCCCGGCATGACCGCCCATGCCATCACACACCAAGGCCAGACCGAGGTCGAGATCAACGTCGAACTTATCCTCATTGCGCGATCGCGACCGCCCGACATCTGTCAGACCGGCGAATTCCAGACTGAGAGCCGCAGATTCGGTCATGGCTTACGTCATCCTGGGCGGTGATGTTCGGCGGCGACCCATTCGTGTCCGCACCCGCCGAGCGCCGATCGCGGAGCAATTACCACACCAACCAGCCCCCTGGGGCCGACGGCTGTCGCTGGCTACCGATAATGGCGGAACCGGAGCCAAAGATACACCCCCCAGTGCCGCAAGGGCCAGAGCCGGGCGCGACACCCCCGGCACCCGGCCGCGATCGTCGGGAGGGGGCGTTGCCGACGCAACTGTCAAGTCTGGAGAGACAGAGTCTGATCCCGGTGGTCAGTTATCGCCGACGGCGGCAACGCGTGCCTTGCGGCGGCAGGCCGACGGCGCTGGCACGACCCTTGCTGACCTAAGCGAGCGTGGTTGCCGGGCGATCCCGTCGCCCGGTTTCCCAAGCCAAGTCTTGATCGCCAAAAAAGTCCAAGCGGATAGGAGAGTTCCATGACAGCCAATACCTCGGTCAATCAGAGCGGTAAGTCAGGCGGCGACGCGAGCGGCTTCGGTGTCGCCGGTGCGGGCGCGGGCGCGCTCGGTGCAGGCGTCGGCGGCGGCGCGGGCGGCTTCGTCGGCAGCGACGGCACCGGTGTCGGTGCCGGTGTCGGCGGCGCGAGCGCTGACGCGGCCGGTGTCGGCGGCGGCGACACCAGCGACAACACCAACATCGGCTCGATCAACGTCGGCGTCTGACGCTCTCTTGCGTCGGGGCGGACCGGTGCCGGGTGGGTAACCGCCCGACACCGGGGTCGCCACACGGGCCAGCGCCGGGTCGCGCGTCGAAGCCCTGCTCGTGTGCGTTCGAGTGTGCGTTCGAGGATGTCTCACCCCATGTCAAACGACTCCAACACCAGCGTCACGCAAGCCGGCAAACAGGGCGGCCAGGGCGCCGGGTTCGGGTTCGGGTTCGGGTTCGGTCACGCGGGCGCCCTTGGCGGTGGCGCGGGTCTGGGCATGGGCGTCGGCAGCGGCCTCGGCTCCGGTGACGGGGCCGGCCTTGGTGCCAGCGATGCGACCGCCGACGCTCAGTCGGCCGGCGTCGGCGGCGGCGAGGTGGCCGACAACACCGCAATCGGTGCGATCAACATCGGCCCATAGAGGCCGACGACGGACCGGGCGGATCGGGCTTCTTGACCACATCACACATCCAGTCGGTTGGAAAAGGGGAAGATCAATGTCGGCGAACACTTCGGTTAATCAGAGTGGCAAGTCGGGCGGCGACGCCAGCGGCTACGGTGTTGCCGGCGCCGACGCCGGGGCGCTCGGCGCCGGGATCGGCGGCGGCGGCGGCGGCGGTTTCGTCAGCGACGGCGTCGGCGTCGGCGCCGGGATCGGCGGCGCCAGCTCCGACGCGGCCGGTGTCGGTGGCGGCGACGTCAGCGACAACACCAACATCGGCTCGATCAACGTCGGCGTCTGACCGGATCGGCGGGCGATCCCGACCACCGCCGGGTGCGGCGGCCGGGCGTCTCCATTCGTTCAGTCTCGCGACCGATTTCGGGTCTGCACTCTAGACCTAAAGGGAGATTTCCCATGACGGCGAACACTTCTGTCAACCAGAGCGGCAAGTCGGGCGGCGACGCCAGCGGTATCGGCGGCGCGGCGGCAGGCGCGGCGGCGGGTGGCCTCGGCGGCGGTATCGGCCTCGGCGGCGGCTTGGTCAGCGACGGCGTCGGCGTCGGCGTCGGCTCGGGCTCGGCGGCCTCGGACGCGGCCGGTGTCGGCGGCGGCGACGTCAGCGACAACACCAACATCGGCTCGATCAACGTCGGCGTCTGATCACGACCGACCAGGCCGGACCGGATCACCGGACCGCGCCCGGTTCGATCGACACCAGCGAACGGCACGATCCCCCACACAGACCTCGATCAAGGAGTAATCCCATGTCGGCGAACACTTCGGTCAATCAGAGCGGCAAGTCGGGCGGCGACGCGAGCGGCATCGGCGGCGCGGTTTCGGGCGCGTCGGCGGGCGGCCTCGGCGCCGGCGTTGGCCTCGGCGGCGGTTACGCCAGCGACGGCGTCGGCGTCGGTGCCGGTTCGGGCTCGGCGGCCTCGGACGCGGCCGGTGTCGGCGGCGGCGACGTCAGCGACAACACCAACATCGGCTCGATCAACGTCGGCGTCTGATCGGACCAAGGACCAACCGGACGATCCGACCGCGCGGTGCCGCCCCGATCGGGCTGGACCGCGGCCGGGTCGCTCGGCTAGATCAGGGGAAGCGCCCGTCGGGCCTTCCCCTTTTCTTTTGTCTCGCGTTTCTTTTGTCTCGCGGTCTTTGGTTTCACAAGCGACGACCCCGATCCGACCCGACCCCCCGACCCAAACCCCAAGGTCCCCCGATGACCGTCAGGATCGCGCTCTTCGCCAACAAGGACAGCCGCCAGATCACCGAGATCGCCGAAGCGGTGACCGCGCGCGGCGGCCGCCCCGTGGTGCTCGACCTCAGGATCGGCGGCACCCCGGCGGACTCCGATCAGCCGACCCTCCTGTCGGGCGGCGCCCCGGACCGCTGCCGGTGGGGCGAGGTCGATTTCAGCGTGATCCGGGCGGTCCATATCCGGTGCACCACCCCGCGGTCGCTGCCGACCATGCCGGCGGTCTCGAACCCTGAGCGCTACACCCGGTTCCGCGCCGATTTCCTGCGCGAACAGGCGTTCCAGGCCGCCACCCACGCGTTCTTCGAACGGCTTGCCCGCACCGGCACCCTGGTGGTCAACCGCCTGACCATCGGTTACCCGGACCACGACACCAAGAGCCAGCTTTACGAAAAGCTGCGGGCCGCCGGCTTCCTGGTGCCGCGCAGCCTGACCACCACCGACCCGGACCGGGCGCGCCGGTTCCTTGCCGAGGTCGGCGAGGCGGTGATGAAGCCGATGATCGGGATCGGCTCGACCCGTCTGGTGCGCACCGAGGACATGGCCCGGTTCGACGACGCCCTGCCGCGCTGCCCGGTCTTGTTTCAAGAGCGCATCGTCGGGCCGACCATGCGGGTCCATGTGGTCGCCGACAGCATGGTCGGCGCGCTTGAAGTGATCGGTGACGATATCGACTCGCGCACCCATCCGACGTCGTTCACCCGGGCCCGCTTGCCCGCGGACGAGGCCGCGGCGATCGTGCGGGCGACCCGCTCGCTCGGCCTGCATTATGCCGCGTGGGACGCGCTCAAGCGCGCCGACGGCCGCCTGGTCTATGTCGATTGCAACCCCGGGCCGTATCTCGGCTGGCTGCCGCCGGACGACCGCCGGATCGTGTTCGACCGGCTCGCGCTCTACCTCGTCACCTTTGCCGAGACCGGGTCCGAAGCCCAGGCAACCGCGGCGGTCCGCGCCGCCGGGTAACGCGCCCCTGGACCGATCGCCGCCGGTTACGCCTGCCCGCGCGCGGCGGCGTCGTACGCCTCATGCGCCTCGGCGAGCGTCTCGATCAACGGGGTGAACGCGAACTGCGGGAACGCGGCCGTGAGCGCGGCGATGTCGAAGGTCAGATGGGGGGCCGCGACCTCGCGCGGGGTCGTCTCGACCGGCACCGGCGGCGCGAACAAGTCGGCGATCCGGCGCGCAAGGTCGATCAGCGCGATCGACCGGCCGGTCGCGAGGTTGAGCAGCCCGTTGGTGCGCCGCGCCAGGATCAGCTCGATCAACCGCACCACGTCGGCGAGCGCGATGTAGTCGCGCCGCTCCTCGCCGCGGCCGGACAGGACGATCCGCCCGTCGTTGCGGGCCAGCCGCAACAACAGGTTGGGGCCGTAGGCCTGGGTGCGCGCGGTCGGGCTCAGGCTCGCCATCGGCCCGTGGATCAGGGTCGGGCGCAGGATCGCGAACGGCCGCCGCGCCACCGAGCCGAGCAGGCGCTCGCGCGCCAGATGCATCACCCCGAACAGCTCCGGCGGGTCGGGCGTGGTCGCCTCGGTGGCCGGCTGATCACCGCCGCGATAGACGGTCGCCGAGCTGAGGTAGACCAGATGCGCCGGCGGCACCCGCTCGATCGCGCGGGCCAGCGCCGCCCCCATGCGCAGGTTGGCCATGAACGCCGGCACCCCGCCGCCCTTGTCGGGTGTGATCGCGGCCAGCATCACCACCGCGTCGTCCGGTTCGAGCAGTTGGACCAGCCGGTCGGCCGCGTCGTCGCCGGCGAGATCGATATCGGCGCTGCGCAGGCCGAGGGCCCGGATGCCGGCGCGCGCCAGCATCGCCATCACCGCGCGGCCGATGAACCCGCCGGCGCCCAACACGACGACCCGCGCCGGCTCGACCGGCCTCTCGCTGGTGTGCGTGATCATCGTCGGCCCAAACCTCCCCTACCTGTCGTTGCCATCCCTTTGACCGGGCCGCCCTTCGACCGGCCCGGGAGTGCCGTCGGCCGCGACCTCGATCAGACGTGCCACCGACGGTGGGCAGGCGGTCTCGATCGTCGCCGACGCCCACGACCAGCCGCCCCCGAAGCCTGACAACAAGAGCCGCATCGGCCGATCCGTCAAGAGCCCGCCGGGTCCGACCGCCAAGGCAAGCGGGATCGATGCCGAGCTGGTGTTGCCGAACGCCGACAGACCGATCACCAACTGGTCGGGTCGGGCCCCGATCTTGTGCCCGAGGTGGCGGATCATCTGCTGGTTGGCCTGGTGCAGGACCACGAGATCGACGTCGTCGAGCGTCCAGCCGGCGGTGTCGAGCACGCGGGCCAAGCTGTCCGGCACCTGGCGCAGCGTGAACGCGAACACCTGGGTCCCGTCCATCACCAGCCGGCGTGGCGCCGCCGGCGCGCGCATCGCGCCGCCGGCGACCGCGAGATAGGGTGCGCCGGCGCCGTCGCTGCCGAGATCGAACGCAATCGGCGGCGCCGGGGCACCGTCGCCCCGAACCAGCGCCGCCGCCGCGGCGGCGTCGCCGAACAAAGGCGCGACCGCGCGGTCGTCCGGATCGCACAGCCGCGCGGTGGTGTCGCCGACCAACAGCAGCCCGCGCGCCGCCGGTGCCGCCAGGCTTTGGAGCAGCGCAGCGGCGGTCCACAGCCCGTAGACGAAGCCCGAACAGCCGGCGGTCAGGTCGAACACCGCCGCGTGCGGGCCGAGACCGAGCCGGTGGTGGATGAGACAGGCGCTCGCCGGCAGCATCTGGTCCGGGGTCTGGGTGACCAGGACCATGAGATCGACGGTGTCGGCCGGCCAGCCGAGCCGGGCGAGCAACTCGGCGCCGGCGGCGACCGCGAGGTCTGCGGTGGTCTGGCCGGCCGGTGCGATCCGCCGCGCCGCGATGCCGGTCGCAGCCGCGATCCGGCGCGCCGCCTCACACCCGATCCGGCCTGCGAGTGCGTCCAGATCCTCCCCGCCCGCCGGCACCGCCGCGACCAGGCCGGCAAGCCGAACGCCGGAGATGACGCTTTGGACCATGACCCGTTGTTCCGCCCGGGCGACGCCGTCACCGGCCCCGGGTGCCGCCCTCCTCCCGGATGTCACCCCCGATCGCGGGGGTGGCCGAGCGTAACGCCTCCGGGCGCCGCGGCAAAGGCGAGCCGCGGGCCCGCCAGCGCCGGAGTTTTCGGATCAGGTCGTGGATCTGCCCCATGCGCCGGGGCCAACGCCGCTTCAGGCGGACGAACCGCCGCCGTGCCGCGACCGACCGGCGCAGGATGATCAGGGCGCCAACCGCCATGGTCGGGGTGCCCATCGGGCCTGGAAGCGGGATGATCACGAAGCCGACCACGACCAGTGACCAGCCGACCCACAACCCCAGCCGACGCCCCATCGCCTGGCTCCCCGTGCGCCGAAAACGCGCGCCAGGATAGGGCGATCATGTGACAATTGGGATCGACCGACCCCGGCGGTCGGGCGCGGCGGGGCCGATCCGGATCAGCCGCCCCGATACAGCGGGTCGGCGCCGTGGCCGAAGTCGTGCAAGGGGTCGGCGCCCTGGTGGGCACCGCCCGAATGGCCGCCGCCGTGACCACCACCGTGCCCGCCGCCATGACCGCCGTGACCACCATGTCCACCGTGACCGCCATGTCCGCCATGGTCGTGGTGGCTGTGGACCCCGGCGACCACCGGCGCGGCAAGGGTCTCGAAGCTGACCGGGAAGGCCTCGGTGCGATGCAGGTGGATGGCGATCGTCAGCACTGCCAGCACCCAGAAATTGAGCAGGTTGCACAGCCACAACATCAGGCAGACGGCGAAGATGGTCATATAGGCCGACCACACCACCACCGCGGTGCCGAAAATGATACCGCGCAAGGCTGCGACCGAGCGCCAAGTCGCCAGGGCGCGAACCACCAGAAGACCGTAAGCGGTCGCCGCCAGAACGAACAGGACGGTCAGGTTGCGGTCCTGGTCAAATTCACGCAGGTAGGCGAACACCGGGTCGAGCGGATAATTAAACGGGTTGATCCTCTCGCGGATGAACACCGAGTACGAGATGTTCCACGGTCCGTCGGCGCGGAAGATGTTGTTGACCGTGAAGTAGGCCGGATCGAGATTGAACGCGACCTGGGACGCCCCGAGCACGATCCCGGTCACCAGTGCCAGCACCCAAACGACCGGGTTCAAGAAGAAACCCTTGTCGTCGATCCGCGGCAGCCAGCGTGCGCCAATGATCATCGGGACGTAGATGATCGCAAGGATACTGGCACCCTTGGCGATCAGGACGGCCAGGGTCGTGGTCAGGTTCAAGATGTCCATCGTGGACCCACTCCTCGAAGTCGGACCGCCGGACGCACCTCACCCGTCGCGGCCCGCGGCAGCGCCGTCTCGGGGTCCCCTGTCCCGGATCAGTCCCGGATCACGGGCATCCGGTCAGCTCGGGATCTCCCGGAACCATTTTCTGGTGCCGATCGCGCTCAAAATGGTCAGGCCTTGCCGGCGCGGCTTCCAGTCCCTGTCGAGCATCATCTGCTTCAACCGCCGCATGGCATCACCTTCGCCGACATGCCCAGCCGAAAGCTGCTTATAGATATGGACGCCGTGATGGAATTCACTGCAACTGATGTACCCGTCGGTTGCAGCAAACGCCTGCATGATCTCACGGATCAGTTTATCGACGTCTTTTTCGAAGATCAGGTCAAGGTCGGCGGCGACATCCATCAGAATCGCCCGGGCCTCGTCCAAGGAGATATCGAACCGAGTGACGCCTTCGGCCAGGAGTTTCTTTTCGCGATCGCGCGACAGGAACCGTTCATCAAACAACTGAAGCTTGATGTATTCGGCAAATTTCTTCCCGATGTCTTCTTCAGCGTCCATGTCTTACGGTCCTCACCGGATCGCAACGGTGATGAAAATCGTCAAGTGCTCGCCAATCAAACACCGCGGGTGGTAATCCAGATCACGTGTGATAAGCAGTGAAGCAGAGATCAACCCGTCGGATTGCCCGAGGCATTGATAGCATGCCCGACCCGACTGTCAAGTTGCTGTTGTCTTGTTCGACGCGGTCGCCTGGCGGATCTGCCGGCCGGCCAGGATTTCCGCCATGCCGCGTCGTCGCTGCCGACGATCCGATGCTTGACGGTGACCATGGCGACGCTACCTTGGCGCCGAGTCGACACGACCGCGACCGATCCGGAGTCGACACCGGCGTGATCGACCGGCCTCGACGGTCAAGCCCGATGGGCGCCCGATGAACCGGCACCAACGCCGCGCCGCCGGCGACGGCGCATCCGCGAGCCTTGAGCGCGACGCGACGGCGGCGATGGCGGCCGGCCGGCTCGACGAGGCGGCGGCGGCCTGGACCCGCCTGCTGCGCCGCGCGCCGGGGCATGCCGCCGCCGCCCATGGGCTCGGGCGGATCGCGCTCGCGCGCGGCGCGCTCGACGAGGCGGCGCGCCGGCTCGGGCAGGCAGAACGGCGGCTCGGCCACTCGCACGCCGGCGTCTTGTTCGATCTGGCCCAACTCGCCCAGGCGCGCGGCGACCCGGCGACCGCGACGGCGACCGCACGCCGTGGGTTGGCGCTGGCACCGGCCGCCGCGATCGGCTGGTCGGTGGTCGCCGCGGCCGCGACCGCGCGCGGCGATCTCGCCGCCGCGGCGGCCGCGAGCTGGCGGGCGGTGCGCACGGCGCCGGGTGCGGCCGACCTCCACACCCAGCGCGGGGTCGTGCTCCACCAACTCGGGCGCCGCGCCGAGGCGGCGGCGCATTATCGCCGCGCCCTCGCCCTCGAAGGCGCCGATCGACAGCCCGAAGCGCTCGCCAACCTCGGCTGCGTCGCCCAAGAGGACGGCCACGGCGCCGCCGCGGTCGCGTTGCTGCGCCAGGCGCTCGATCGGCTGCCCGACCCGCGGCTGATGGTCAATCTCGGCCAGGCGCTGCGCCAAATCGACGATCTCGCCGGCGCCGACCGGTGGTTCCGCGCGGCGATCGTGCGTGCGCCGGCGCTGGCGGCCGCCCATCGCGGCGTCGCGGTGGTCGCCGAGACCCGCGACGCCGCCGCCGCCGAGGCCGCGCTCGACCGCGCGCTCAGGCTCGCCCCGGACGACGCCGAGGCGCTGGCCCAGCTGGCAGATCGCCGCCGGCGCGCCGGCGACGATCAGGCGGCGGCACGGTTGTTCGCAGCCGCGCGGGCCCTCGCGCCCGGGCGCGCGATGGTGCGGGTACTAGAGGGTCTGTTCGCGCTCGGCCAGGGCCGGCTCGCCGACGGCTGGCCGGGCCACGGCGCGCGGTTCGAGACCGGCTTGGCGCGCCCGTGGCGGCGGCCGCCGCGCCCGGTCTGGCGGGGCGAGCCGCTCGCCGGGCGGCGGCTCCTGGTGTGGCGCGAGCAGGGCATCGGCGATGAGGTGATGTTCTCCGCCGGCTACCCCGCACTTGCGGCCCGCGCCGACGGTCCGGTGGTGATCGAGGCCGAACCGAGGCTGGCCGGTCTGTTCGCGCGCAGTCTCGCCGCGGCGACGGTGCGTCCGGCGCCGTCTTATCAGACGCTCGTCGAAAATCCCGCCGGCCCGCCGCCGGATTACGACTGCCACATTGCGGCCGGCGACCTGCCGGCCGTGGTGATGCCGACGCTCGCCGCGGTGCCGGTCGGGCGCTGCGGGTGGCTGGTCCCCGACCCGGCCGTGGTCGCGGCGTGGCGCGACCGGCTCGCCGTCGGGGCGGACCGACGGCTGTTGGTCGGGCTGTGCTGGCGCAGCACGTTGGTGACCGCCGGGCGGCGCGCGGCCTATTCGACTTTGGCCGACTGGCGGCCGGTGTTGGCGCTGCCGGGCGTGCGGCTGGTCTCGCTCCAGGCCGATGCCCAGCTGGACGAGCTCGCGGCGTTGGCGCATTGGCCGGATGTGGATCTGTTTTCGGATCTCGAGAGTTTGGCGGGGTTGATCGCCAACCTCGACCTGGTGCTGTCGGTCTCGACGGCGGTCGGGGAGTTGGCGGCGGCGCTCGGGGTGCCGGTGTGGCGGCCGAGTTTGGCAGGGGACTGGACCCGGTTTGGGACCGGGGTGCGGCCGTGGTATCCCGCGCAGCGAGTGTTCGGGCCGCCCCCGGCAGGCATTGGCGCGCTGGCGCGCGCTGTCAGGGGGCTTCGCCCCCCGACACCCCCGACCAGGGGTTGCCCCCTGGACCCCGCGAGGTAGTGGTGGTCAACGGGGGTGCCCCCCTTTTGCGGGGGTCGGGGGCAGCGCCCCCGATTGCGGCCGTCAGGCCGAACGACGGAAGGAGCCACCGATGGCGACGCTGACCGACCTCGAACAATACATGCTGGAGCTGATCAACCGCGCCCGCGCCGACCCCGCGGCAGAAGCGGCCCGCTTCGGCATCGACCTCAACGAGGGCCTCGACCCCGGCACGATCACCGCCGACGCCAAAGCCCCGCTCGCCCCCAACGCGCTGTTGACCGACGCGGCGCGCGGCCACAGCGCCTGGATGCTCGACGCCGACATGTTCTCGCACACCGGCTCGGGCGGCTCGACCCCGACCGAGCGGATCGCGGCGGCCGGCTACACCCTCGGCACCGACGGCTGGGCGACCGGCGAGAACATCAGCTGGACCGGCACCACCGCCCCGACGATCGACCTCGAAGCCGCAATCGTGAGCCAGCACGAGGGCCTGTTCCGCAGCAGCGGCCACCGGGTCAACATCCTCGAGGGCAGCTTTCGCGAACTCGGGATCGGCCAGCAGGAAGGCGTGTTCACCAGCGACGGCACCGATTTTCAGGCGTCGATGGTGACCCAGAACTTCGCCTTCTCCGGCAGCACCCTGTTCCTGACCGGCGTCGTCTACGACGACCAGGACAGCGACGCCTTCTATAGCCCCGGCGAAGGCCTGGGCAGCGTCCAAATCACCGTCAACGGCTCCGAAGTCGGCACGACGGCGCAAGCGGGCGGCTACAGCCTGGCGCTCGGCCCCGGCGACTACACGATCGGCTTTTCCGGCGGCGATCTCGACGAAGCGCATGTCCACACGGTCACGATCGCCGACCGCTCGGTCAAGCTCGACATCCTCGACACCAACTCGGACCCGGCGGTACCGGACGGCACCAACCCGGTCTATCGCTTCTACAACACGATCGCGGGTGGCCATTTCTTTACGGTGTCTTCCGACGAACGCGACAGTATTCGGACCAACCTGACCCATTTCAACTACGAAGGCGTCGGGTTCGCGGCCAAATCCACCGACGACGACACGGTGGCGCCGGTCTACCGCTTCTACAACACCGAGGCCGGCGGCCACTTCTTCACCATGGCGACCGACGAGCGCGATACCATCATCAACAATCTGCCGCACTTTACCTACGAGGGTGTCGGGTTCTACGCCGACGGCGACGGCACGATCCCGATCTATCGCTTCTACAACACTGAAAGCGGCGGCCATTTCTTTACGCCGTCGGTCGATGAACGCGACAGCGTGATCGCGAACCTCGCCCATTTCACCTATGAGGGCGTCGGATTGTACGCGTGGGATGTCTTGTGATCGCGCGCGCCGGCCGATGATCCGGCGGCAAGCCGCGCCAACGCGCGCGCGATGCCGCCGATCTGGTCCGCGACCGGCGAGCCCGGCGGGGCGGCGAACAGGCGCATCGCCGGGTACCAGGGGCGGACCCGGGTGCCGAGCCGGGTCCAGTCACCGGCCGGACCGATCCGCCAGACCGGGGTCCCGACCGCCCCGGCCAGTTCGCCGAGCGCGGTCGGCGCCGAGATCACGAGGTCGAGGCCGGCGACCAGGCCGGCCAACGCTTCGAAGTCGTCGCGCAGGTCGAGATCGGGCCAGGCGGCGAGCGTGACCGCGAACCGCCGTTCGGCGAGCCATCGTTCGGGCGGCTCGGCGTCATATTGCAGATTGACGAAGCGGACCCCGGGGACCGCGAACACCGACCCCCAGTCGGCGAGCTCGGTGTAGGCGTGGGCCCGGTCGGCGGTGCGCAGGCCGCTGCGCCAGCTGAGACCGACCAAGAGGCCGTGGCCGAGCGCGGCCAGCCGGTCGCGCCACACCCGCGCCTGTTCGGGCGCGGGCGCGAGCCAGGCGGCGCGATCGCTCGGAAAATCGGCCAGCCGGCGACGCACCAACCCGGGCAGGTCGCCGGCCGGACACTGGGCCCCGAGATCGCCGGCCGGCTCGACCGTCCCGGCCTCGGCGGTCGCCATCACCCCGGGCGGTTCGCGCCGCACCCGGGCGCCGGGACAGCAGCGCTGGATCACGCCGGCCAGACGGCGATCGGTTTCGATCACCGGACGGGCGCCGCCGGCGCCGCGCACCGCCGCCAGGACGTCGCGGTAGCACGACGCGAACATCAACTCGTCGCCGACCCCCTGCTCGCGCCACACCAGGAGCCGGCGCCTGCCCGGCGGCGTCCCGGTCCACCGCGCCACCACAAAGCGCCGCCACGGCAAGGCGCGGCCGGCAGCGAACCGGGCGTCGTAGCGGGCCCAGCCGTCGTCGAGCCGACCACACTCGAGATCCAAGAGACCGAGGTTGAAGCGCACCAACGCCAGCGACGGGTCGAGCGCGAGCGCCCAGCGATAGAACCGCGCCGCTGTATCGCGGCGCCCCTGGCGGGCCCGGATCAGGCCGAGATTGCCGATTGCCGCGGCATGGACGGCGGCGCTCACGACGGCGCGGCGGTACCAGCGCTCGGCCTCGGCCTCGCGCGCGGTGCTCTGGCAGACGAAGCCGAGGGTGTTGGCGGCCCCGGCGAGATCGGGCGCCGCCGCAAGCGCCGTGCGCAGATGGCGCTCCGCCTCGTCGAGCCGCCCGGCGGCCTGCAGCGCATGTCCGAGCTCGGCCAGGCTGGCTGGCCGGCCATGGTCGAGCGCGACCAGCGCGCGCGTCGCCGCGACCGCAGGGTCGGCGCGGCCGA
Organism: Azospirillaceae bacterium; assembly: GCA_028277115.1. Classification (GTDB taxonomy): domain Bacteria; phylum Pseudomonadota; class Alphaproteobacteria; order Azospirillales; family Azospirillaceae; genus JANQHG01. The sequence continues at coordinate 75,661 of JANQHG010000052.1, read as the reverse complement.
GCATCTGGAGACAGCCGGACAGATGGTCGACCGCCCGGCGGTCGGCCGGGTCGCACACGACCGCCCGGCGGTGGTGGTCGACCGCCGCCGCCGGTGCGCCGCCCAACGCCGTCACCAAACCGCGGCCGTCGTGGGCGGCGGCGCAGCGCGGATCGCAGCTGAGTGCGTGGCCGAACAGGCGCGCCGCAGCGGCGATCGCACCCGCCGTCGCCGCGCCAAGCACCAGCCGCCCGAGCAGCGCGAGCGCCGCCGGCGCCGCCGGCACCAGCACCACCGCGCGCCGTGCCGCCGCGGTCGCACCGACCGGCCGATCGCCGTCGGCCAGCAGGCTCGCAAACGCGTGCCAGGCGCGACCGTGGTCCGGCGCCAGGACCAACGCGCGCCGAAACGCGGTGCGGGCCCGGGCGGCCGAGCCGAGCCGCCCGCTGACGATCGCGAGGTTGAGCGCGGCCCCGGAATCGTCGGGCGCGAGCGCGATCGCCGCGCGATAGCGCCCGGCGGCACCGACCGGGTCGCCGAGCGCCTCCTCGGCGACCCCGAGGTTGACCAGGGCCCGCGGGTCGGTCGGGTCGAGCGCGTGGGCCCGACGATGGCTGGCCGCCGCGGCGGCGGCATGGCCGCGTGCCAGACGCGCGAGACCGAGATCGTTGTGCAGGGCCGCGCGGTCGCCGCCGGCCGCGATCGCGTGGGCGAACAGCCGCTCGGCTTCGGCCGGATCGCCGGCGCGCACCCGCACCAGGCCAAGCAGGTGCAGGGTTTCGGGGTTGTCCGGCGCCACCTCGAGGACCCGGCGATACCAGGCCGCGGCGTCGTCGAGCCGGCCCGCGGCCTGGGCGGCCAAGCCGTGGCGCAGCCAGGGTGCGACCGCCGACCCCGGCCGGCCGGCGGTCATCGACGGTCGTCCTCCCGGCAAAACCCGACCCGGCAAAAACCGCCCCCCGGACCGACCGAGACCCGGTCGCGACCCGGCCCGACCCCCGGGGTTTCCGCGGATTGCCGCGCCGGGACCGCTTGGCCCGACGCTTGCTGAACCGGTTGGTAAGACATGAACGGCGTGAGGCTGACGGAGTCGGGCGACATGAGCATCTTCGGTTCCCTGTCCAGCGCGGTCCTGGGCCTGACGGCGCAGTCGCGGGCGCTCGGCGCGATCTCGGACAACATCGCGAATTCCCAGACGGTCGGCTACAAACGGGTCGAGACCTCGTTCGAAACCCTGGTCCTGCAGTCGAACCCGCGCATCCACTCGCCGGGCGGTGTCACCGCGGCGCCGAATTTCTCGAACAACCTGCAGGGCAACCTGATCCAGTCGCAGACCCAGACCCACATGTCGATCCAGGGTCAGGGCTTCTTCAGCGTCACCGCGGTGTCGGCTCTGGAAGACGCGGCCGCCGACGGCGATACCACCCAATCGAACCTATACACCCGGGTGGGCGATTTCGAGCTCAACAAGGACCGTTACCTGGTCAACAGCGCCGGCTACGCGCTCAACGGCTGGGCGATCGACAACGAGACCGGGGTGGTGACCCAGGTCGCCAAACCGATCCAGGTGACCAATCTGGTCGACCCGCCGATTGCGACCAACACGATCGAATACGCCGCCAACCTGCCGGCCAACCCGACCGCCGGGGTCTCGTTGCCGACCTCGAGCATCCAGATTTTCGACGGCGAGGGTACTCAGCGCACGCTCGAGCTGAAATGGCGCCAACAAGGCGATAACAGCTGGCGGCTCGACATCGACGCGCCGGGCAGCGCGCTCAACCCGATCGACCGCGACATCCCGGGCGCCGAGCCGGTGTTCGAACCCGGGATCGTGTCGGAACAAGGGCTCGAAGCCAAGGCGCAGATCGACGCGATCAGCTTCGGCGACGACTACACGCCGCCCCGGGTCGGCGACGTCTATTCGATCCAGGTCGACCAGAACCTGTACGAGCTGCGTCTGACCTCGGACAACATCGCCCGCTACGACAAACCCCAGGCAATCGCCGAGTACTTCGCAACCCAGATCACCCGGACCTCGGGCTCGCCGGTGATCGCCCAGGCCCAGGCAATGACCGCAAACGCCGATCCGGCGGCGACCATGCCGCGTTACGCCCTGGTACTACGCGGCCTCACCCCGGGCGAGAGCTTCACCACCACGATCGCCGCCCGCCAGCAGAGCGCAAACCCCTCGACCATGCCGATCTCGAGCTTCCCGACCAACGCCACCGGCGGCGCGCTGGCCGGCGGCGTCGCCGGCATCGACCCCGCCGCCAAGGAGCCGCCGGCAACCTTGAGTTCCGGGACGCCGCAGACGATCACCTACTCGTTCAACTCGTCGTCGATCGACATCGGCGACCGGATCGACCTCTACCTGCCGGACGGTACCGGCGGCTTCACCGATGTCGCGGCGAACTCCGGCGATACCGGCCCGATCTCGGTCACCGCCAACGACATCGCCAGCGGCATCTCGAACTTCCTGTTGACCAAGGTCAAGCCGCGGATCGAGGAAGGTTTGACCGGTGGCAGCCTGGGCGGGTTTTCGGTCACGGTCGACGGCAACGATCTGATCATCGAAGTGGACGAGTCTGCCGTGCCGACCGGTCTGCTCGCCGACATCGGCGGCGTCGGCGCGACCACCCTGCCCGAACAGGTCGGCGGCGCCGGCAACGAAGGCTGGGTATTCTGGACCGATTCCACTGACAAGACCGAAGAACCGACGGTGCGCACCTACATGCGCGCCCAGGAAGGGGTGACCCAAAGCCAGATCCTGACCATCGACCCCGACGTGGTCGGCGACGAGGGCGCGATCTTCGAGGTCACGATCCCGGGTCCGACCTTCCAAGAGGCCAAGACCGCCTCGGTGTCGCCGACCGCAACGATCCTGATCGAACCGTCGGCGACCCCGACCAAGGAGACGACGTTCGCGTTCAACATCACCGGCAACCCGATTGCCGGCGACAAATATTTCATGACGGTTAACGGCATCGAGTATTCATTGCTGATCACCGAAGAAAACGAAGGGAATTTCAACACCGCGACCAAGGTCCGCGACTATTTCTTCGACGAGATCATCCAGGACCAGCGACTGACCCTGGCCAAGACCGCCGACGGCAGCGCAACCGCGGGCGGCACCGAGCCAGGCATCGTGGTCCGCGGCTCGACCGAGTTTCCGACCATCACCTGGGAACAGGAAGACCGGGTCCAGCCGTCGCCGATCACCGCGATCTACCAGACCACCGGCGAGGAGCTGTCGGTCGACGAGATCGCGGCCGGGATCGCCAACGCGATCAACGAACGCGGCGGCGAGGTCAATGCCCAGGCCTCGGGCGGCGTGATCACGCTGTCGGCGACCAGCGACGACAGCGTCGGTTTTTATGTCCAAGAGGCCGAAATCTCTGTCCAGGCGGGCAAGACCCCGCCGTTCATCGAGGTCGAGTTCGGTGACGACCCGGCCAATGCCGGCACCCTGACCAAACTGTCGACCGCGCTCGCCGGCCCGCCGGGCAACGCGACCGCGGGCGCACTCCAGGAGGCCGGCAGCCCGGCGAGCATCACGTTCACGGTCGATTACGGCTCCGGGCCGCAGGAGATCACGCTTGACCTCGGCTCGTTCGGCACCCCGGGCGGGCTGACCCAATACGCCGGCGACACCATCCGGGTGTCCTCGGTGCAGCAGGACGGCAGCCCGCGCGGTCAGTTCAAGGAAGTCCAGATCAGCGACACCGGCCGCATCCAGGTCTCGTTCGACAACGGTCGGATCAGCGAGATCGCGCAGGTGCCGCTGGTGGTGTTCAACAACCCGAACGCGCTGCAGCGCGAGAGCGGCGGCGTGTTCGTCGAGACCTCGGAAAGCGGCGTCGCCACCTTCACCGACCCCGACCTCAACGGCGCCGGCACGATCATCCCGGTCAGCCTCGAGGGCTCGAACGTCGATATCGCCGACGAGTTCACCAAGCTGATCGTGACCCAACGCAGCTACTCGGCGAACACGCGGGTGGTGTCGACCGCCGACCAGATGCTTCAGGACGTCTTGAACCTGGTGCGGTAAGCGCGCCCGCGGGCGGTTCACCCCGCCTTTGAGGGGAGGTCTTCATGGCCGGCCTGTTCTCGGCGATCAACGGCGCGGCGGCGGGTCTCCGCACGGTCCAGACCAATCTCAAGCTGGTCTCGGACAATGTCGCGCGCGCCGAGGACCCGACCCGCAGCCGTCACACGCTTCGGGTCCAGTCAGACCCGAATGGCTCGGTGATCGGGGTCGACTTCGACCGCCGCACCGACGCCGCGTTGCTGGCCCAGTTCAACCTGGCTCTGGCGCGCGACGGCGGGGCTGCGACCCGCGACGAGTATCTGACCCGGATCGGCGAGGCGCTCGGCTCGGAAACCGGTTCGCCGCCGCTCGCGACCGCGATGGAGGACTTCGCCGAGGCGTGGCGCAGCCTCCAGACCACCCCGGAAAGCGACACCGCCAAGGCCCAGGTCCTGACCATGGGCGAGCGGGTCGCGCGCGAACTGACCTATGCCTCGCGCGCGGTCAGCCAACTCGAGGTCGATATCCGCTCCGAGCTCGACCAGTCGATCGACGAGGTCAACCGCCACCTCGCCGACATCGAGCGGCTCAATATCGACATCGTGTCGCAAGGCGGCGAGGGGCCGATCGCCAATCAGCTGCGCGACGAGCGCGACGGGGTGATCCGCGAGCTGTCCCAGTACATCGACATCCGCACGGTCGACCGCACCGACGGCGGCGTCGCAGTGTTCACCAACAACGGTCTTGCGATGGTCGACGCCAAGGCGGTGTCGTTCCGGCGCGGCTCCAACGACGACGTCGTGCTGGAAGGGGTGAACGAGGTCGTGGTCAACGATCAGTTCACCGACGGCAAGATCAAGGCGCTACGCGACCTGATCGAGAACGGTGCGACCCGGATGCCGCCCCAGGTCGCGAGCGCCGAACCGGGCACCGAGGTGATCCGCAAGCTCGCAAGCCAACTCGACGCGATCGCCGAGGCCCTGACTGGCACGACCAAGACCGGCGAGCCGACCAGCTTCGCCGACGCCTACAACGCGGCCCAGCCGGTCGAGACCGGCGAGTTGTTGAGCAGCTTCTTCGTCGGCAGCGACCGCTTCACGCTGGCGGTCCACCCCGATCTGCTCGACGGCAGCCAGACCTTAAAGCAGTCGGCGATCGACGCGGTCGCCGACGCCGCCAACAGCGCCGGCCGCACGCTCTCGGCCGACGGGCTCACGGTTTCGGACGTCAGCTACGCCGGCATGGTCTCGGCGGTCGCCGGCCAGTGGAGCTACGCCGGCGAGCTGATCGCCGACGACGCCTCCCAACTCGGCGAAGTCAAACAGCTGCTCGAGGAACGCTATCACGCCCGGGTCGGGATCAATCTGGACGAAGAGATCGCCCACCTCCAGACCCTGCAGACCGCCTACCAGGCGTCGTCGCAGGTAATCAATGTCGCCAACCGTATGTTTGATGCGCTGGAGCGCCTTGTCGGATGACGTCGATCACGCCTATGGGGGCTTACTCGAACCATCTGAGCCTGGTTCGGACCCTGAACGAGCGCCAGACCACGGTCGACACCCTGACCCAGCAGCTCGCCACCGGCAAGAAATCGGTGGATCTCAAACCGTTCGGCGCCGACACCGAACGCTTGCTCAAGCTGCGCACCGAGTTGGTCGAGCGCCAAGCCTACACCACCTCGATCGACACCGCGATGCCGCGGCTCCAGGCGGCCGATCTGGTGCTCGACCGTTTGACCGATGTCGCGTCCGACCTCGCCAATGTCGCGCTGATGCCGCTCAACCCGGGGCCGGTCGCGGTCAGCACGCCGACCAACACCGACGACCAGACCTTCGCGATCTCGGTCGGCGAGAGCAGGTCGGCGTTCACCATGGAGGCGACCTACACCGTGACCGCAATGCCGTCGGCGACCGGCAGCAACGGCAGTTTCGATATCCTGATCAACGACGGGCTGGGCGGCCGGGCGAGCGCGACCATCAACATCAACGAGGTGCCGCCGGAAGACGGCTACAACCACACCTTCAAGATGGTCGGCGGCCCGGGCGACGGCGCGGTGGTCAACCTCAACCTCGACCAGCTCCAGGGGCCGGGGACCAGCAGCTTTTCGGTGCGCTGGCCCGATGTCTCGAGCCTGAGGGAGCGCACGATCGCCTACATGACCGAGGTGCGTAACCTTCTGAACGAACGGGTCGGCGACCGCTACCTGTTCGCCGGTTCGCGCCACGGCACGCCGCCGGTGCGTGACGTAACCGAAAGCGTGCAGGTCACCCAGGTCACCCTGGACGGCGCGGTGCGGCTGCCGTCGGGCGGCGACATCTATCGCCTGACGATCGACGACGAGACCGTGTTCTACACCACCGACGGCACCGAGGCCGACCTGAGCGACGTCGCCAAGGGGCTCCAGGCCGAAGTCGAGGCGCTCTCCCCGGCTCTGCCGGTGACGATCACCGAAGAAGACGGCATGCTGACGATCTCCGGCAACTCGGTGGGCCAGACCTTCACGGTCGATGCCGCGGTCAGCAAGCCGGCCGAGACGATCAACGCAGTCACGGTGGGCTCGGCCAACCAGCCGACGGTGCCGCTGCCGAGCTATCCGATGCCGGCGGCGACGATCGCCCAGGTCGATACCGTCGAGTTCGTCGGGCCATTGATCGACATCGGCGACGAGTACAAGGTGACGATCGCGGTCGGCGACCCGGACGACCCGGTCAACGCCGACTATTACAACAACAACCCGACGGCGCCGCGCGACCTGCCCGTCTATCAGGAATACACCTACAGCGTCACCGTGAACGCCGACAACCGGGTCAACAACGACCCGTTCACCGGAGCGCCGCTCACCAACATCGACGACATCGCGGCCGCCCTGACCGCGCGGATTCAGGCCGACCCGCCGCCGCTCTTCGGGTCGGAGGTGGTGGTCGCGGCCAACCCGGGCGCGCCGTCCGGCACGATCACGCTGACCGCGACCCCGGCGAGCAACATCCCGTTCACCACCACGGCCGAGGCGAACAACGGCAACATCCCAAACACGATCCAGATCGCGACCCTGCCGGCGGAAGCCGCGCCGGTGCAGATCCCGACCGCCGATACCCTTGAACCCAACCTGCCGTTCTATGACACCGAGTTCACCCCGACGATCGAACGCGACAAGGCCTGGGACAAGGCGCGGGTAACGATCGACACCAGCCTCGAGGTCGAGTACGGCATGACCAGCACCGACCCGGCGTTTCAAAAACTGATCAAGGGCCTGCGCTATGCCCGGGCTGCGGTCGAAAACCCGGGTGCCTACCGCGACAACGTCGAGATCGCCCGCGATCTGTTCAACCAGGCCAAGGACGAGATGCGGTCGCTGTCGGGCAGGAACGCGTCGGATTTGCGCACGCTCGAGTTGACCCGCGAGGCGCACCGGACCACCAGCGCGTCGGTGCGCGACCAGATCGCCGACATCGAGGGCATCGACCAGACCGAGGTCTCGGTCAGCTTGAGCGCCGCGATGACCACGCTCGAGGCGGTCTACACGGTGTCGGCGCGCTCCCAGCGGCTGCAGCTGATCAACTTCCTGACCTGACGTCCGAGGGCCGATCGGCGACCCCTTGGCGACGAGAAGGAGTCCCTGCCGATCGGCGGCGCCGACCCCATCTTTGGTCGGTGTCCTGGGATCATCGGTGAATGAGGGCGTGACGATGGAATGGGCCGACGTGCTGGCCGACCCCTCACGGCCCCGACGGGGCGCGCGCGCATTCGGTGTTTCCCGTCACGCCGCCGGAGCGTCTGACCTGACCGTCGCCGGACCGGGGCCTGCGCCGGCGGCGAGGTGGCGCGACCAAGCGGCGTGGAACGCGCGGATCCGGCCCTCCTGGTCGCCAAGGAGGGCCGGCGCGGTCGCTTGGCGGGCGCCGTGGTGGACCTGTTCGGAAACCCGCCGGTCCTCGTCCAGCACCGTGCGGTTGAACCGGGCGACCTCGGCCTCGACCGCGCGCGCGAACGCGGCGCGGCCGGTCGTCGGCGCGCGAAACAAGCGCGCGACCAGGCGGCAAGCGTCCGGGCCGCCGAGCGGCAGATAGCTCTGCACGCTCATCACCGCGCCGCCGGTCACCCCGACCGCCAGGTTCGGGAACGCGAAAACATGGTCGTAGTCTTCGATCCGGTCGGTCCGCGCGAGACCGGTGCGCCCGGCGACCCCGTCCCACCACTGGCGCGCCGCCGCGGAGATCGGGGCGATGCCACGCGAATGGTCGCCGTGCTCCGAGCATTGCCAGCCCCGGTCGACGAACCGGCTGAAGCTGTCGGGATGGACCGCGGCCGCGTGGTAGACCTCGAGCACGCTCTCGACCCCGAGCTTCCAGTTGGCCGCCCAGTCGAAGCGGTCCTCGGCGAACGGCACCGTGAACGCGGCCGACAGCGCCTCGAGATGGGGCCCGAGCGGGCCGAGCCAGTCGGCGAGCGACGGCCCGTCGGCAGCGAGCCGCACAAACACGAACCGCCCGCAGCACTCGAGCGAAAACACCGGCACCGCGAGCGCCCGGCGCGCCGCCGCATCGAGCCGGAACTGCGCCTGGTTTTCCGGAATGCCGGTCGGCACGCCGTCGCCGTCGAACACCCAGCCGTGGTAGAGGCAGCGCGGCCACCGGTTGCCGCGCGGGCCGGCCTGGATCGGCCCGAAGCGGTGCGGGCAAACGTTGTGCAACGCCCGGAGTTCGCCCGCGAAATTCTGGATCACCACCGACCGGCCGGGCAACTCGAGCGTGACATAGTCGTCGGCGCGCGCCAGATCGTCGGTGAGGCCCGCGAACACCCAGGCCGACCCGAAGATCGCGTCGGCCTCGGCCGCGAACACGCCCGGGTCGGCATAGGCCCGGGGGTCGATCGTCGAGCGCCGCGGGTCGGCGCCGCCGGGGGTGGCCGCCGCGGTCACAGGATACCGCACACGATCAGGGCATCGGCGAAATCGTCGGCAAAGCGCGGCCCTTTGCGCACCAACCGCACCCGGTCTGGCAGGGACCGCCGCAGCTCCTCGGCACCGCCGCGGCCGCTCGGGGTTTCGGTCATCAAGAACATCATCGGCGTCCGCGCCAGCGCCTTGACCGCGTTCAGCATGCCGAGAATCTCCAACCCGCTCAAGGTATCGACCACGTTCGCGACCATAATGAAATCGGGCCGGGTGCGCACCGCAAGCTCGATCCCGGGCAGCGAGCGCGCCGAGGCGATCGAGTCGATGCCGCACGCCTTGAGTTCGGCCTCGATCAGGCGGAACTGGACGTCGCGTGGGCCGATGAACAGGGCGTGGATCTGCCGCTCGGCGGTGACATGGTCGTCAATCGCAAACGGGCCGGGCAGCCGCTTGAACAGGCCGTAGCCTTCGCCGTCCGGCGGGTCGGCGCCGCGGTCCAGGATCGTCGCGATCTCGGCCAGATAGACGCCGATGTCGGCGATCGCCCGCGGCGTGACATGGTTGGTCTTGGCCAGATACTCTTCGAGCTTGTGACAGATCACCGCCAGAAACGGAAACCCGAACGACGCCGCCGAGCCTTTCAGACTGTGCACGTCACGCGCGAACGCGAGATAGGGTTCGGACCGATTGCCCTGGGGCAACGCCCGTAAGCTTGCATGCAGCGCGTCGACCTTGTCGCACCCGTCCTCGAGGAACATCGGGATCAACTCGGCGACGATGTCGTCGATCGCCCCGGGCGCCAGCGCGCCGCCGGTCAACTCGGGCATGGATCGTCTTCCCCCCGCACCGTCGCCGATCACACCTCGAGCGGCGGCCAGTCGTCCGGCAACTCGTCGACCGCTGGCGCCGGGATCGGGCCGACCTCGGCGATCATCGCCGCCCACGACCAGCCGACCCCGAAGCCCGCGAGCAACAGGCGCAGGCGCGCGCTCGCCAGCGGCTCGGCCAGCCGGTGGGCGATCGCCAGCGGGATCGAGGCCGAACTGGTGTTGCCGAACTCGGCGAGATCGCTCACGAACTTTTCGGGCGGGATGCGGCAGCGCTTGCGCAGATGCTCAAGCATGAAGGCATTGGCCTGATGGAGCACCACCTGGTCAATCTGATCGATCGACACCCCGCCGAGCGCCAGGGTCTCGGCGACCAGCCCGGGCACGGTGCGCAGGCTGAACGCGAACACCTCGGCGCCGTTCAGGGAGAGGCGGCTGTCGTTGAACAGGCGCTCTGCCTCTTCGGCCGACCAGGGGTCGCGCTCGGGGATCAGGGGGTCGCGCTTGCCGCCGGCCTTGACGAAGATGTGGCGGCCGCCCGAGCCGTCGGTGCCGAGCACGACCGGGATCGCCGACGCCTCGGCGTCGCGCTCGAGCGCGGTCGCCGAGCCGGCGTCGCCGAACAAAGGCAGGGTCGCCCGGTCGTCCGGGCGCAGGTAGCGGGCGCTGGCGTCGCCGGCGAGCACGAGGGCCCGCCGGCCGTCGCTGCCGCCGAGCAGCCGGCCCGCAATCCACAGGCCGTAGACATGGCCGGAACAGCCGAGCGGCAGATCGAACGCGGCGGCGTGGGTGCCAAGCCCGAGCCGGCGCTGCAACAGACACGCGGTCGCCGGCACGACATAGTCGGCGTCCTGCGAGACGAACACGAGCACGTCGATCGTCGCCGGGTCCCAGTCGAGCGTCGCGATCAGCCGGGTCGCGGCGTGGCAGCACAGATCGGAGACGCACCAGTCGCGCGGCAGGATGCGTCGGCTATGGACCCCGGTCGAGGCCTCGAGCTTGCGCGCCTCGGCCCCGGTGAACGGGGCCGGGGTCTCGACAAAGGAGTGGCGCTGGCGGGGCACGCACGCCCGCACACCGGCGATCCGCACCCCCTCGAGCATGGCCTTCACGGAACCGTTTACCTCCCTGGCGCAATCCGGTGCCGAACCAATCAAAGACCACGTCGAGTGTGCCACAAGGGTCTCGATGGTACCAGGCGCTGCGGGACCGCGTATGCGGGAATCGCGACGACTGCCGCAACCAATGGTATTGACGACCCGACCAACCACACGCAGCCGAGCGGCTTGACGGGCGGTACACCCTCGCGAATGATGTTGATCGGAAGGGACACGGGAGCGCGTCCCGGCGGGTCCTTGCAGGGGCCGTCTCGGGGTGGCGGGGCCCGGACGGCGCGGACGAAACGCCCGCGATCGCCGACTTCGGGTCTCACCCGGTGCGCTGCCGGCGCATTGCGACACCGGTCATCTTGCACTGCAACCGGACCCGGTCATACCCTGGCCGTCGTTGGCGCGGTTCGCAGGTGTCCCGCGGACACGGGCGGCGCGGCCAGGACCAGCGTCGCTCCGCCGCTGCTGCCCGCGCGAGATGACGGATGCCCGACCAGCCGACCGACCGACTGCCGCCCTTGCCCAGTGATCCGCCCGCAGCGCCGTCGCCCGGTGCGACCGGCAACGACATCCCGGCCGCGCGCGATGCCGCGATGCTGGCGCTGATTACCGACGAGCTCGGCCGGATTGCAGCCGACAAAGGCGTGGTGCTGCCGGCGCTGACGCCCGGCACCGTGTTCCTCGGCGACCAATTGCCGATCGATTCGCTCGACCTGGCGACGCTGCTGGTCGTGCTCGAACGGCGCACCGGCCGGGACCCGTTCCGCGAGGGCTTCCGGTCGTTCACCACGGTCGGCGAGCTCGTGGCACTCTATCGCACGCCGTGATCCTGCTCGCACGCCCCTTGCCGACCTGTCGCCCCCAGCCGAAATGACCAGTGCCATGCCGCTACCGACACCTCATTGGGTCAACCCCGGGTTCCGCCTGATCGAATGCGACCGGGAGCTCGGCTGGGCCGAGATCGCCGGTCTGGCCGCCGACCTTGTGCCGAAGCTGCCGGCGCACGGGCGGGTCGCGATCGACGGCCGCTCGGTCGCGATGGTACTGGCCGCGCTGACGGCGGCGGAGCGCGCCGGCATCGAGCTCGTGCTGTTGCGCGAAGGCTTCCACCGCGCCAGCGGCGCGTCGGAACGGATCGGCGCCGACGGCCGGCTGACCCGGGTCAGCCCCGCGGTCGATACCGTGAACGCGTTCGCGGTGTTGATGCCGACCTCGGGCACGCTCGGCAACCCGAAGCTGGTGCGCCACGACTTCATCCGGCTGATCGGCCGGATCCGCGGCGATGCCGGCGGCGACATCCGGTGGCTTCTGACCTACGAACCGACCGGCTTCGGCGGGCTTCAGGTGGTGTTGAGCGCGGTCGCCGCCGGCGCGACCCTGATCGTCGACCCGCGGGCCGGCATCCCCGCCCTGGCCGACGCCGCGGTCGCCCACGGCGCGAGCCACGTCAGCGCGACCCCGAGCTTCTGGCGCGCGTTCCTGATCGCGCTCGGGCAGCGCATGCCGCCGGTGCGGATGATCACGCTCGGCGGCGAGGTCGCGGACCAGGCATTGCTCGACCAGCTCAACCAACGCTTTCCCGAGGCGCGGATCGGCCATCTCTACGCGACCACCGAGGCCGGCGCCCTGTTCCTGGTCCGCGACGGCGCAAGCGGGTTTCCGGCGTCCTGGCTGACCGACGGCGTCGAGGGCGTGCGCCTGCGGATCGGCCGTGACGGCCGGTTCGAGGTCAAGAGCCCGCGCGCGATGATCGACTACGCGACCGGTGAGGCGGTGCCGCTGACCGACGACGGCTGGCTGGTCACCGGGGATTTGGTCGAACGCGACGGCGACCGGGTCCGCTTCGTCGGCCGCAGCGATGGCGTGATCAATGTCGGCGGGGTCAAGGTCGCGCCCGAGCGGGTCGAGCAGGTGCTGCTCGCCGTGCCCGGGGTCGCGGACGCTCGGGTCTCGGCCGCCGCCAACCCGATCACCGGCCAGCTGTTGACCGCCGCTGTGGTGGCCGCCCCCGGGGTCGATCCCGAGGGCCTGCGCGCGAGCCTTCACCATCACGCCCAGACCCTGCTCGCCCCGGCCGAACGGCCACGGCTGTTCGACTTCGTGCCGCAGATCCCGATCGCGTCAACCGGCAAGAAGCGCCGCGCGCCCGCGGGCGCGGCCGGCCCCGGCGTCTGAACGGGGTCGCCCGGGAGACCAAGGCCATGAGCGACCACCACCGCCAGACCGGCCGGCTTGACGACCGCGGCCCGGTGCGCCCCGACGGCCGCCGAGCCCCGCGGCCGCCGACCGCGCCGGTCGACCGCCTCGGCCCAGGGCCGGCGCGCCAACGCATTCCGACCCCGGCCCAGTTGGCCGCACTCCTGGTCAATGGTCTGTTGCGGCTGCCGCGCGGCTACCGCCGCGGCATGTTTCTCGACATCCTGGTCTGATCCGCCCAGCGCGGCGAACCATTGCCGTCGGCGCTGGGCGCTTCCTGGCCTTACTCTCCGCGGTTTTCGCAACCGGACGGACGCGGCGCCGGCTCTTTCGTGAGCCGTGTTGGCAGATACCATTATGGCAAGTGATTGGCATCCAAAGGTGTCTATGCGAATAAAATTATTTCAGTTTTTATGGGCGAACATTTCAACGACTTCGTGAACCGGCAGGTGGCCCAGGGCCGCTATGGCTCGGCAAGTGAGGTCGTCCGCGCCGGACTGCACCTGCTCGAGGGGCATGAACTGCGAGTCGAGACGTTGCGCGCCGCCCTCATCGAAGGGGAGGACAGCGGCCTGCCGCGCGAGTTCGACCGCAACGCCTTTCTCACCCGTCTGAACGGGATCAGGGTGGCAGATGAGTGATTATCGAATCTCACCGCAGGCCGAACGGGAACTTGGAAGAAATCTGGCGATCGCGCCAATCGACGCGGGCCGCGTCCGCCGGGCGACCGCCCGGTCTTAAACAGCCGGTAGCATTTACGCAGACTATAATGCGGTGAAATGAATTGACGGCGAACGATCGGCGTAAGCCGATCGAACTGCGCAGGTCGTGCCGGATTGATCTGGATCAATGCCCCAATGTTTCCACAGTTTCGGTGGATGACCGTTGGGATAACTCTCTTGAAAAGGGCGGCAACCTGGCGCCAACTGTTGGCTCCGACCGGTTGGCTGGGCGCGGCGCCGGGGATGGGCGACTCCCGACCGCCCGACACCTTCCGGTCCATATTGGCCGATCAATATTGGCTGACATCCTTGGAATCGACCTGTCCGCTCAGCCGCGTGCGGATGTGCGACCACGAGATGCCGAAGCCGAGCACGGTGCCGAACAGGCCGCCGACCACGGTCGGGACCGCGTTGGGATCGCCAAGGTCGAGCAGACCGTAATCGATCAGGGTCCAAATCAGCGCGGTGAACGCCGCCGCCGCCGCCGACACCCCGACCGGCCCCATCGAGCGCCAGATCGCGATCGTATAAATGCCGTAGATGGTCAACAAGGCCAGGCCAGTGAATATCTTGAGCGGCCAGTTGCTGCTGTCGCCGTTGGTCAACCAATGATAAAATGAGAAACCGCTGGCATTGTATGTTGCGAACACGATAAACATCGACAAAACCCACCGGACCAGAAAACTAAGCGGCGTGAACATAGCCGACCCCCCCTAAGCCCTGGCGACCCGAGCCTCGCTCGGCCTCGTCGATAGCACACGCGCCCCCGCAGCGACGACCCAAACCGCCGTGTCGTCGGCGAGACAGCGTTGGGGGGCGACCCGACCGGCCGCGGGGTCGCCAGTCGTCAATTGCCGCGCAGGACGTCGCGCCAGCGGGCAACCAGGTTGAGGTCGTTGGCCTCGAACGCGCCGACCAGACCGTTCAGCTGGCGGTAATCGCTTGCGAGCGCCTTGTTGAGCGACCGACGCAACGCGAAGAAGTCGTCCTTGCGTGCTTCGACCCGCCGCATTGCCTCGGCATCCGGCCGCGGCACCGAACGGTCGTCCGCCGACCGCGCGACCGTGCCGAACCGGGTCGCAAACCGCCGATACTGGACCATGATCGAGGCGAGGTCGGCGATGTCGATCGCGGTCGCGAGCTCGACCTTATCGCGGTCGGCGACCTGGTCGGGCAGGGCCCGCGCGACTTCGGTCAAGCTGCGGTAAAGACTGCGTGCCTCGTCGGCGGCGTCGGCCAGTCGGCCGTCATCGATCAAGACCGTGAACACGCGCTCGAACAACAGCGTGCGGCTTTTGGCATAGGTGTTGGCGAGCGCGACCCGGTCGGGATTGTCGCGCAGCATCGGCCACAAGGCGGCGTTGACCGCGTTCAAATTGGTGATGTCCTGGTCGCGCCGCGCCGGGTCGATCGCCTGCGAGCCGAGCGCACGGCCATGGGCGATGATGTCCGAGGTCACCTGGTCGGCGCGCCCGACCACCGCCGCGATCTCCTGGTCCTTCTGCCAGGTCGGATAGTAGACGACGGCACCGCCGACCGCCACGGCGAGCAGGACCACCACCACCACCATCGCCGCGATCCGGCCGCCGCCGCTGCGCGACGGACCCTCGGCCACCTCCGGCGCCACGGTCGCGACCGGTTCGGGCGGCGCCTCGACCGGGGCCTTCTGCGCCTTGATGATCGCTTCGCCGGCTCCGAGGCTGCCGACCATCATCGTCCGCTCGTCCTCACCACTGCCGGACAAAGCGGCGCGGCCGGCGCCGCTGATGTCAGTCTGATCGACCTCGAACCGGAACGGGATCGGGCCGAACCGGACCTCGTCGCCATTGTTGAGCCAGGCGGTCGTCACCTTGTTCCGGTTGACCTGGATGCCGTTGGTGCTGTTCAAGTCCTCGACGCCCCAGGCGTCGAGCCCGGCGAACACCCGGGCATGCTGGCGCGACAGCTTGCGCGACGGGATCTGGAACGTAGACCCGCTACCGCGGCCGACGATCTGTTCGGCGCCGGCAACCAATTTGATCACGCCGTCCCCCGGCAAACTGCCCTCGAGCTGCGACGTGTCGAGACATATCATCCGCGCCCGCGGCAGCTCCGCCCGTCCGACAAGCCCGCCGTCCTGACCCCCGCGATCGCTGTCGTGGAACGCGATCGTCCTGTCTTCGTTCGTCGTCATGATCTTGATCCGTACCTGATCCGAACGATCGAATCGTCCGATGTCGAACGCGACATGCGTTCGTGGCCGCTCGGGCCGGACCGCGGACGGTCCGCCGGACAAGGCTGCACCAAAAACGCCGCGGCCGGCCCCTTCGCGCGCCGTTCCATCCAAGCTCGCCCCGCCGGGCCGGACCGGGAAATCGCGGCGTCACTATGCCGAAGCCCTGGAACCGGGGCAACCGGACTGATCACCCGACCCGGACTGTTCACGCAACCCCAGCGCCGCCGCCGCCGGACGCCGGTCGAACCCGGCCCACTGGTAAAACCCACTGAATAGAATAGACCCACCCTCCCCCTTACCCACCCCCTTAAGTGACGCTGTGGCGACTCCTGACCGGAATGCCACAGTTGGAGGATTCTTGTTACAACGGCATTGGCTCGATCCGGTCCTCGCTTGTCACGCGTGCATATCAAGTGGCAGTCAGGAGCACATCGATGTGATCAAGGATTGCGCTTGGCGTGCCGATGTCCCGCTCTGATCGTGATGTGACGTGCCCGCCGCCGGCGCCTGCGCCGGTCCACGGCACCAGCCGCCGCCTGGGCCCGGTCGATCACCGGCCCACGGCCCTCGGGGTGGTCACCCGTGCCGTGGTTGCCGCGCTGATCGCCGCACCGGTCGCTGGCATGATCGCCGCCGCCGGCGCCGCCGAACCGGAGAGCGACGCGCGCGCGCGCGCGACCCGCGCGCTGATCGTCGAGCGGCTGAAGGCGCATGCGGCCGACGGCGGCGGCACCCGCAGCCTGGTCGCGCGCCTGCCGGTCGAGCCGCTGGTCCGACCGACCGTGATCGAGGCGGTGCTCGACGGCAACTTTACCGTGCGGGCGGCGGCCGACACGGTCGGGATCGCCGAGGCGGTGGTGATCCAGACCGACGCCGTGTTCGACCCCACGGTGTTCGCGACCCTGTCCTACACCAACAGCTTCAACAAGGACCGCGAGGAGGACGTCACGCGGTTCCGCAATCCCGACCCGAACGACGACGAAGACCAGGAAAACGAGAACGAGCAAAACGGGGTCGACACCGACGACCAGACCACGGTGTGCCGGGTCGTGATCTCCGAACCCGGCGGCACGCTGCCGTTCGAGGTCCCGGCCAACGACAACCCGGAGTGTTTCGGCAGCGCCGCCCCGGTGATCACCACCGAGCGGGAAAAGGCGAGCTTCGAAAGCAATTCCCAACACGCGGTCAACGGCACGCTCGGCACCTCGATCACCTTCCCGTTCGGCGGCGCCGCCAGCGTCAGCGTGTCGTCGCAGTATCGAAAGCCGATCGCGACCGGCAGCGGCGCCCCCGCCCTGACCCGGCCGGCGTTCCCGCGCGGCACCGACGCCCAGCTCGATCCCTACGGCTGGAACGACAGTCCGTTTTGGACCAGCAATTTTGCGCTATCGGGCGAGATGCCGCTGCCGTTCACCAAGGATTTCGGTTACGAGGGGTCGCCCGACTATTTCAACCTCGAGGTCGCGCGCCGCGACCAGGAGCGCAGCATCTGGGTCGAACGCTCGACCCGCAACACCACGCTGGCCCAAGCGCTGATCTCGTACTGGGACATCGCCGGCCTGATGGAGGATCTGCGCAGCCTGATCGAACTCGAAGACGTGCTGGCGCGCCGGCTGGCCAGCCAACGCCGGCTGCTCGAGGCCGGTCTGATCACCGCCTACGACGTCGAGCAGATCGAGACCGAGCTCGCCAATCAGGCCGATCAGGAAGAGATCGCCTGGAACTTCCTCGCGGTCACCTCGAACCGGCTGGCGACCCTGCTCGGCCGCGGCGAGCCTGCTTTGTTGCTGCCGACCGACATCGGGCGTCACGCCGGCGCGCGCCACGAGATCGACGAGGCCGCCGCGTTCTCGCGCGCGCTCGAGGCCCATCCGGACATCAAGGCGCAGGAACAATCGACCGAGGTCAGCTCGCTCACGGTCGATTTCCGGCGCAACCAGGACCGACCCGACATCACGCTCGCCGCCAGCTTCGCGGTCGGCCAGACCGACTCGGCGTTCGGCTACCCGAGCCTGTGGCAATCCTGGCGGAATCTGGTGCGCCCCGACAGTATGGATATCTTCGTCGGCATCCGCTACCGCTATCCGCTCGGCATGCGCGACACCCAGGCGGCGCTGTCGCGCGCACGGATCGCCGAGCGCCAGTCGTTCGACAGCCTGCGTCTGGTCCGCCAACGGGTGGTCAACGACGTCGATCGCGCGGTCGGCGACGTCAAGTCGTCGGTCGCGATCTTGAAACAGAGCGAAGACAACCTGGAACTCGCGCGCTTTGCCTATGAGATCGCGGTGGCGCAACGCGAGGAAGGCCTGATCCCGGAGTTCCAGGTGCTGAACCGCTATCGGGACCTGCTGAACGCCCGGCGCACCCGCACCGCGGCCGAGATTGCCTACCAACAGGCCTATGTCGCCTTCCTCGGCGCACAAGGCATCCTGGAGCAGCACTATGGGCGTTGACACGCGCGGTCGCCGCCGCGGCGCGGCATTGCTCCTGTCCTTGGCATCGGTCGGCGGGCTCGGGATCGGCGCGGGTCCCGCCGAGGCCGCCGAGGTCGCGGTGCAGGTGCCGGCCGCGATCTTCACGGTCGATGCCGCGGCCCTCGCCGCGGAACGCGAGGATGCCAAGGCGCTCGACCGCGCGCGCGACGCACTGTCGCGCGCCGGGTCGCGGCCGCTCTATGCACCGGCCGCGAGCGAAGAGCTGGCGCTGCGCGAAGCCGCACTCGAGGCGATCGAGCGCAACATCGCGGTGCGGCGCGCGCGGATCACCCGCACTGCAGCCGACCGCACGCTGGACGAGGCGCGCGCGGTGTTCGACCCGGTGTTCGCCGCATTGTTCAACGCCACCTTGATCGATCGGTTCCGCCGGGTCGAGACCCCGGATCGCGAGTTCAAGCCGGCGACCGAGCGCGTCCCGGTCGGCCAGACCGACAGCAAGGGCGTGTTCCGCTGCAACCCCGAAACCATCATCCAAGCGGGCGGGTCGGTGGCGCTGACCCAGGGTCCCGACGCCGGGGTCGCGTGTCACGTCATCACCTTCGAGCCACGGTCACCGGTGATCGCGACCCAGTTCACCCGAGAGCGGCCGGCCGGCTTCTACCCGGGCAGCCGGATCGACGCCAGCGACCCGTCGCCGTTCGAGCCGCGCCACCAGGACAGCCTGACCTTTGGGATCAGCCTGTTCCAGCAGCTGCCGTGGGGCCACGCACTCAGTCTCGCGGTCTCGACCCGACGCGAAGAAACCTATTACCCGTTGAACCAGTTCAACGGCTTACCGGAAACCTTCGGCAATTACGCCAGACCCTATTTCAGCACGATCACACTGGGGGCGACCATCCCCCTGCCCTACACCAGAGACTTCGGGCCGACCGCGACCGCCGACACCAACCTTCGGATCGCCCGCGAGGGGATCGAAGCTGCCGAACTTGAATTGCGCGCCACCGTCAACGCGACCCTGCTCGACGTCGATACGGTCTATTGGGTGATGGTCGGCGCATTGCAGCGGCTGATCGCGACCGAGCAGACCCTGGCGGTCGCGATCCGGCAGCGCGCGGTGGTCCGGCGTTTGTTCAACGAGGAGTTGGTCACGGCGAGCGACCGCGACCAGGCGGAAAGCCAGGTCGCGCGCATCCAGACCGCGCTGCAGGCGCGCTTTCGCGAATATGTCAATGCGTCGGAGGCGATGCGCGAGCTGCTTGACCGCACCGACCCCAGCCTGATCGTGCCGGTCGGCTATCGGGCGGTGCTCGCCCGCGCGCTCGAGACCGTGGACGACGAGGACCGCATCCTCGACAACGACAGCTATCGACGCCAGGCGGTGGCGGTCCGGATCGCGCAGATCCGACAGGAGCAACGGCGGGACCAGACCCGGCCCGACCTGACCGGCTCGTTCAACGCCTCGTTCGCCCAGTCCGGGGTCTACGGCTATCGCTCGGCCGCCGACTCGCTGTTGAACCTGTTGTCGCCCGACGCGCTGTCGCTGTCGTTCGCGCTGACCTATCTCTACCCGATCGGCAACCGAGCGGTGCACGCGGCGCATCGCGGCGCGGTCCACGAGACCAGCCGCCAGACCCTGTTGCTGCGCCAACTGGAGCTCGAGGTGCGGGAGACCTTCCGCTCGGCCCACGCGACCTTGGAAAGCGCACGCCGGCGGATCGCGATCACCGAACGCGCGCTCGGGTTGGCCGAAAAGACCTATCAGCGCTCGCGCCGGCTGCAGGACGAGGGGTTGGTCGCGGTGTACGAATCCCTCACCCTGCTGACCGACCTGTTGGACGCCCGGGTCGATCTGATCCAGGCACGGATCGATGCCCGGATCGCCGAATCCCAGATGCTCGCCAGCGTCAGCGCGCTCGCGGAGCGCTACGGCAGGCGCACCGCCCAGACCAATGCCGATGCCGCCCGGGTCGATCTGTTGAGCGCGACCGGCGCGTTGACGCATCTCGGAGGACCGCTGTGACCCGTTCCCGCCGTCTCACCGTCCCCCGCTGCCGCCTTACACGCGCGGTCGCGCTTGGCGTGGCGCTCGCCGGTGTGGTCGCGATCAACGCGACCGTGCCGATCGCCCGTGCCGACCAGCGCCATTTTCAGGTGGTCGCCGCGACCGTGACCTCCCAGCTGGTCCAACGGCCGACCCGCGCCGAGGGCGCCCTGTTGCCGATGATCGAGCGGCTGCTGCAGGCCCGCGCTGCCGAGCGCGGCCGCCAGCTGACCCGCGGCATCGAGCCGTTGACCCGGCGCGATGCCGCGCTGGCGGCTTTGCGCAACAATCTGACTATGGACATCGCGAGCGGCGAGCCGCAGCGCCTCTCTCAGGTGGTCACCGAAGCCGAGGCGGTGTTCGACCCGGTGTTCGACCTCGAGGTCGGCTATACCCGCAACGACACCTTCACCCGGACCAAGATCGGCACGGTGCGCGAGAACGTGTTCGCGGTCACCGGCAACGAGTTCATCGTCCGCGACCCGCTGGACTCGGTTGAGGTCGGCCAGATTCCGCAAAGCGTGCTGGACGGCCTGACCCCCGAGCAGCTCGCCGCGATCGAGGATGTCTCGCTCGCGCCGATCTCGCGCCGCCGTCTCAACCTGTGCGCGTTCGAACCGCGGGCCTGCGAAACCGAAGCCCCGGTGATCCGTGCGCTTGAATACTACCAGGACTTCAGCCCGGACATCGTCCAGGACGAGATCACCGCCAGCCCGGGCCGGAGCGGCAACGAAGGCCATCCGGTCCAATCGGTCAATGTCACGCTGGGGTTGACCCAGGAACTGCCGTGGGGCGGCACCCTGACGCTGACCGACCAGACGATCTGGCGCAAGATTTATTACGACCCGGACCATTACTGGAAGGACGGTGACTGGACCACCAACTTCCTGGCGACCTTGGAGACCCCGATCCCGTTCGGCCGCGGTTTCGGCGCCGACAACGCCAACCGGGCGGCGATCCAACGCGCCGAGATCGCGCGCGAACGGGCCGACTGGTCGTTGCGTGCGACGATCAACGCGACCTTGGGCGCGGTCGATGTCGCGTACTTCGAGTTGGTCCGCCAAGCGGAGTCGCTGCGCCGCGCCGTCCGCAACCAGAGATTGGTCCGCCAGTTGCGCAACCGCACCGAGCGGCTGTACGACGCCGGCGAGGGCACGCGCTACCAGCGGGCCCAGGCTCAGAACGAGTTGGTGCGCGCCGGGCTGCGGGTCGAAACCGCGCTTCAGGACTACATCAACGCATCGATCGCGCTGGCGCGCCTGATCGGCAACCCGGATACCCGCAGCGGGGTCACGCTCTATCTGCCCTATGCCTACAGCCAGTCGTTCGAGGCCGAGCTGCCGGCCGGGTTCGACGACGCGTGGCGCACCGCCCGGGTGAACCGACCCGAGCTGTTCGTCGCCGCGCTCGACACCCGCTCGGCCGAGGTGACCGCCCGCCAGGCCGAGGTCGATACCCGGCCGGACATCACCCTGACCGCGTCGATCGCGTCGCGCCAGGACAACAGCAACTACGGCTACGCCCACCCGCTGCACAGCCACAACCGGATCATCCGGCCCGACACGCTGAACCAAAGCTATACGGTCGAGTATCAGTGGCCGTGGATGAACCGCGGCCTCGAGGCCGTGGCGGCGCGGGCCCAGCTGTCGGTCGAGAGCCTGCGGCTCGGCGAACGCGCGACCGAACTCGAGGTCCGGCGCGAGATCGCGACCCAGCTGTCGGACCTGCAGTCGGCGCGGGCCCGGGTGTCGTCGGCGCGCCGCGAAGTCCTGGGGCGGCGGCGCGCCTATGCCAGCCTCGACCGCCAGCGCGAGGTCGGCATCGTCGGCCATGACGAGCTGATCAACGCGTTGCGCCAGTTGCTGATCGCGGAGCTTGCCGAGGTCGAGGCCCTGGTCGATGCGGAACAGGCGGAAACCGAACTGTTGGTCGCCCAGGGCACGGTCGCCAACACCCTGCCGCGGCGGACGGTGCAGACCCGGCTCGACCGTCGGCGGGTCGATATGCTTGCCGACGCCGGCGTTCTCGCTTATTTCGGAAAGCCAGAGGCGTCGGCCCGGCGCTGACCGTCCGACCGGACCGCGGTTTTGGGGTCTCCACCCGCCCCGCCGATCGCCCGGTCAGGCGACGGCTGACCGTCGCCGTTGGCCCGGGCGGCGCGCGGGGAGCCGCGCCCGACCGAACCACCGAACGACAAGGTGCCCGATGGGCCATGGCAGCACCGAGAGCCCGGTCACGGTGGCTGTGCTCGCCCCGGCCGGCAGTACCCAGGCCGAGCTGATCGCGGACGCGCTGGGCGCACTGGCGCCGGTTGCCGGGCGCGGACCGGTTGAGGTGGCGCGCCTGGCGATCGCGCCCGACCGCACCGCACCGCTCACCCTGGACGGCACCGAGATCTGGTGGGACCAGCTCAGGCTCGACCGGATCGACGCGCTCTATTTCCACGGCTTCGGTTTCGAGCAGCCGGTGATCCCGCCGCCGGCGCCGCTGTGCGACTGGTCGCTGTGGCAGGTCGGCGCGCTGATCGCCCAGCAGGGCTGGAGCGCGCTGTTCAGCGTGTTGAGCCGGCTCGAGGCCGCCGGCACGCCCCGGCTGGTCAACCCGCCGTCGGCCCGGCTGGCCGGCTTCGCGCTCGCCGACAGTCTGGACCGGCTCGGTCGTGCCGGCATCCCGGTGGCGCCGTGGCTGGTGACCAACGACGGCGCGGCCGCCGACCGGTTCACCGCCGACCACGAGGTCACGGTCTGGCGGCCGATCACCGGTGGCGGCGCCTGGCAGCCGTTCCGGGAGCGCCAACGACGCGACCTGATCGCGTTGGACCAGCCGCCGGTGCTGCTCGCCCAGGTGGTCGCGGGACCGCTTGCACGCGCCTATGTGACCGACGGCACGATCGTATTGATCGCAAGCCAGGTGCCGCCCGGGCGCGACGCCGCCGGGATCGAGCAGCTCGAGCAGTTCCGGGTGCTTGATGCCGCCGATCT
The DNA here is from genome assembly GCA_028277115.1 of Azospirillaceae bacterium. Taxonomy (GTDB): domain Bacteria; phylum Pseudomonadota; class Alphaproteobacteria; order Azospirillales; family Azospirillaceae; genus JANQHG01. The sequence goes on along the minus strand of JANQHG010000052.1, from coordinate 52,235 downwards.
GCCGGGCACCGACCGTCTGGTCGCGGCCGCCGCGGCGCTCGGGCTCGCTTGGGCGATGGTCACCTTCGTGGTCACCGACGCGGGCCCCGTGATCTACGACATCGATCCGGACCCGGTGATCACCGATCTGCCGACCGAGCTGGCGCGCGGGGTCGCCGGCGCGCTGGCCGCCCGGCTGGCCGGCGCGCCGGCGCCGCCGCCGCTTGCCGCCGGTGACGTCGCGGTCGAACGGCCGACCCTGCTGTTGCGCCGGATGCTCCAGCTGCCGTTCGAACTCGAAACGCTCAAGTACCGCACGACCGCCGAACCCGCGGCGGCCGCACCCGATGTGTGACCGACCCCGATGGATTCGATCGACCGACTGGTGCTCAATTCTTACACCCAGGCGCTCTTGATCGCCCGCGAGAAGGGTCTGCGCGGTCCCGATGCGCGCAAGACCGCGCTCGAGATCGTTGCCCATGTCGTGCTGAAACGCACCGGAACCGCGCTCGACACCCAGACCGTCGCCGCGATCGTCGCCGACGCCGACCTGCTCGGCGACGATTAGGGCGCCGGCGGGCCCTTGCCTGCCGACGGGCTCGACCGCAGCGCTCGACCACCGGATGATGACGGAGACAGGTGATGGCAGACGGTGAGACGACCGAGCGCGCCCCGACGCTCAGCCGACGCGGGTTCGCGGCCGCGGTCGGGGCGGCGACGCTGGTCGGCGGCGGGCTCGGGATCAGGCGGACCCGGGCGGCGGCGGGGCTGACGATCGGCGTTTTGCTGCCACGGTCGGGCTATCTCGCCCAGGCCGGCCAGGCGTGCCAGCGCGCGGTCGCGCTGGTGCCGGCGTTGCTCGGCGACCGGGTGCGGATCGCGAGCGCCGACACGGAATCGAGCGCCGAGGTCGCACGCGCGCGCGCCGAGCGGCTGATCGCCGACGGCGCCCATGTGCTGGTCGGCGCGTTCTCGAGCGGCCAGACCGCGGCGATCGCCCAGGTGTGCGAACAGCGCGGCGTACCGCTGGTGATCAACATCGCGGCCGCCCCGGCGATCACCCAGCAAGGCTACCGCACGGTCTTTCGCAACTTCCCGACCAGCGGCACGCTGGTGCGCAACGGGCTCGCCCTGATGCGCGAACTGTTCGCGACGACCGGGACCACGCCCAAGACCGCGGTGTTCCTCCACGCCAACGACACCTTCGGCCAGGCCAACCGCGCCGCGCTCGACGCAATCCTGCCGACGCTCGAGATGCCGTTCACCCTGGTCGATCGGATCAGCTACGACCCCAAGGCCCAGGATCTCGCGGTCGAGGTCGCGACCGCCAAGGCGACCGGGGCCGAGTTGGTGATCGTCACCACCCGGGCCAACGACGCGATTTTGATGGTCCGCGAGATGGTCAAGCAGCGCTACGAACCGATGGGCTTGATCAGCCCGGGCAGCCCCGGCTTTTACGACGCCCAGTTCTACGACGTGCTCGGCCCCTATTCCGATTACTGCGTGACCAACCTGCCGTGGGTCGACCCGACCTCGGCGCTCGCCCAGCGGGTCGAAGCGGCGTTCGAAGCCGCGTTCCCGGGCGAGCGCTACGGCGGCTATCTGTTCAACGTCGGCTTCACCCTGGAAGCGATCCTGGTCGCGGCCGACGCCCATACCCGCGCCGGCTCGACCAATCCCGAGGCGCTGATCGAGGCCTTGCGCACCACCTCGCTTGAGGAGCGGATCATGGTCGGCGGCCCGATCACCTTCGATGCCACCGGCCAGAACCCGTACATCGCCTCGGCGGCGGTCCAGAACCTGAACCAGACCCCGACCGTGGTGCTGCCGGCCGCAGTCGCCGAGGCCGCGCCGGTGTTCCCGATGCCGGGCTGGCGCGCCCGCCGGTAGGCGGCGATGGACGGCCCGCCGGCGATGCTCGCCGCGATCGCGACGGCAACCGCCGGCGCGACCTGCGCGGCCACCGGGCTCGCAGTCTGGTGGCTGCGCCGCCGGCAGATCCTCGACCACCCGAACGCGCGCAGCAGCCACCACCGTCCGACCCCGCGCGGCGGCGGCCTCGGCGTGTTCGCGGTGGTGGTGCCGGCGTGGTGTCTGGTGGTCGGCGCCGACCCGGTGATCGCTGCGGCCGCCGCACTGGCCGCGCTGTCATGGTGGGACGATCTGCGCGGGCTGACCCCCCTGCCCCGCTTTGCCGCCCAGATCGCCGCGGTCGCGCTCGGCATCTCGGCGTTGCCGGCCGACGCCCTGGTGTTCCAGGGCCTGGTCCCCTTTTGGCTCGACCGCGCCGCCGCCGGCTTCGCCTGGCTGTGGTTCGTCAACCTGACCAATTTCATGGACGGCATCGACGGCATCACCGGCGCCGAGACTTTGGCGATCACGCTCGGCCTGATCGCGGTCGCCGTTGCCGGCGCGGCGTTACCCGACCATGTGGTCGGCGGAGCCGCGGTGCTCGCCGGCGCGGCCGCCGGGTTCCTCGTGTGGAACTGGCACCCGGCGCGGGTGTTCCTGGGCGACGTCGGCAGCGTGCCGCTCGGCTACCTGCTCGGTTTCCTGCTGCTTTCGACCGCCGCCGCCGGCGCGTGGGCTGCGGCGGTGATCCTGCCCGCCTATTACCTCGCCGACGCCACTTTGACCCTGCTGCGCCGGCTGGTTCGCGGCGCCCGGGTCTGGCAGGCGCACCGCGAGCATTTCTACCAGCGCGCGGTCCAGCACGGCCGCAGCCATGCCGCGGTGGTGCTGGCCGTGACCACGCTCAATCTCGTCTTGATCGCGCTGGCGCTCGGCGCCGTGGTGGCGCCCTGGGCCGCGATCGCCGCCGCCGCGGTCGCGGTTGTGGGCCTGCTCGCTCTGTTGACGCGGCCGCCCGGACGGCGCGCCGACCGGCAGCGCCGGCCTGAGCCGGGGATCCCACTCACTCCATTCCTGGATTTTGGAGGTCGGCATAGCGCTGAAGCGCCGGAGAACGAGCGGAACGGTGGCTGGACCGATAGATGGGATATCGGCCAGCAGTAGCTTTTTTGCCCCGAAACCGGCGCAAGGGACGGCGGCGCGTCACCGTTAGCACGTTCATGGTGATCCTATGTTCGCTTTGGGGAAAAGCAAATATAGAACCTTGGGCCTCGCGTTCGAACGACCAAAAGGCTCCCAAGCCCGCTCCGTGAAGAAACGGGCATAAAGAAAATGGTATGAAATTTTCATACCACATGATAAGCTTGAGCTTAAGCTGAGCGGATTAAGTGGGTTATGGCAATGAATGGAACGGAAAAGAAAACAGTGAGCTTGCCGGAAGAGCACGCCGCTTTCATAGACCAACTGGTTGCGTCCGGCGTTTACGCATCGGCAAGTGAGGTCGTTCGGGCGGGACTTCGCGCACTTCGGGAGCGCGATGCGGCTGTTGAGCGTTGGCTCCGGGAGGAGGTCGTGCCGGTCTACGATGCGATGCATGCCGATCCTGGGCGCGGTATTGGCATTGACGAAGTCTTTAACACCATACGGGCCAAACATGCTGAACGGCTGAAAGGTCCGGGATGAAAGAGCGGACTGTCGAATTTTCTCCAGAAGCTTTCCAAGATTTGATTAGCATCTATGATTGGATTGCCAAGCGCGCGGGACCGGTGATCGGTCTTGGCTATATCGAGAGGATCGAAGCCTTCTGCCGAGGCATGCTGGTGGCATCAGAACGAGGTCACCGGCGTGACGACATTCGCCCAGGATTGCGCATCGTTGGCTTTGAGAAGAGAGTGACCGTGGCATTCACCGTCACCGAGGAGCGCACAGTCATCTTGCGACTGTTTTATGGAGGGCAAGACTGGGAGTACGACTTCTTGTCCGATGGGGACGGGATTTAGGGAAAGCGATGGGGTGGGGCAGGGTCAACCGACAATATGGCCTTTCGATGTCTCAATACCCGCTTCTTGTAAGACCGGGCATAGGAAATGGCGGAAATCCGGGCTTCTCAGCTGCTCAAGACCGGCCTATGTTCGGTTCAACGAGCAGTGCACGGAAACCACGCGCGACGTTCGCCCCTTGGAACCAGGGTCGGGCCGTCGGTCAGCGGGCCGCCTTCTCGCCCGAACACGTGGGCGTGATCCGATCGCTGCTCGCGGCCGCCGGGCATCTCCGGGACCTGGCGCTCTTCAACACCGGCGTTGACACGATGCTCCAAGCCTCAGACCTGATGGCGCTACGCGTCGGCGATGGGCGGACCCAAACGGCGTGCGTCAACATGTCGCGCATTGCCGGATCATGCTTCCGCCATCGATTTCCAGCACCGTTCCGGTGGTCCAGGTGCTGGTCATCGGGAACAGGGCCGCGTGGGCGATCTCCGCGGTCTCGCCGACCGGCCGACCGGCGGGAACGCGCCGCTCGGCCATTCCATATGCGCGCGGGCGTCCACCGACCATTTCGCATAGGCGTCGGACCGGACCATTCCCAGCGAGCAGCAATCGACCCGCACCTCGGGACCCAGTTCGAGCGGGTCAGCCCTTTGATCGCGGCGCCGACCGCGGCCAGGCTCGAGGTGTTCAGGCCGGGCCGACGGCCCAAGCCGCGAACTGGTCGTCGTCGGTCATATCGACCGGCGCCGTGGCAACGTCGCCGCCGATTGGCCGCGCCGCACGATCCAACCTCGCTGCAAAGCGGCTGGCGCCGGTGCCCCAGGCAGGCTGCCGATGGCGCGGCCGATTCCGCTGCCGCCGCCGACGTCGCGGATCAGGCCGGCGATGACGTCCGAGGCGCGGTCAGTGTCGACGGTGAACAGGGTCAACATCTGCCGCCCGTCATAGGTCATGTCCGGGTCAACCCAGACGGCGGCCTGGGCCATGTTGAAGGCCTTGCCGACCTCGGCGGTCGGCCAGAGCGTCCTGAATTGTCTGGCTCAGCGAGCGGCCGACATCGCGCGTGGTCACGAAGGTCTCGATGCGGACCAGGTTCCGGCTGGGTGGCACCGAACATGCCCACGCCGGCCGCCCTGTCCGGCGCGCTGGTCGGGCATCTCCGGGCCCGGGTGACGACGCACACCTCGATGCCCCGAAGCGAGACGATCCTCGGGCAGTCAAGGGCGTGATCCAAGTCACACCGCAATCGTGACAACGGACACATTGGCAGGCCCGGGCGATCCCCAAGTATACACTCGTGACGGCGGCAACCACCGTCACCTCAATCCGGATCAAAGGAGATCTCTCATGTCGGCCAACACTTCGGTCAATCAGAGCGGCAAGTCGGGCGGCAATGCGGAAGGGTTTGGTGTCGCCGGTGCGGGCGCGGACGCGCTCGGCGCGGGCTTCGGCGGTGGTGCCGGCGGCGGCTTGGTCAGCGACGGCGCCGGTGCCGGTCTGGGTGTCGGTGGAGCAAGCGCGGACGCTGCCGGTGTCGGCGGCGGCGACACCAGCGACAACACCAACATCGGCTCGATCAACGTCGGGGTCTGACCCGGCAGAACGAACCGTTCGGGTCGAAGAAGACTAGGGACCGGGCTTCGCCCGGTCCTTTTTTTATTGAGAATACCTGCACCTTGAGGTGGAACCCTTATGGCGCCGCCGAACCTCCTCCACCTGTGGTTCGGACCGCGTCGGGGCGACCCGGGTGTGGGCGCCGGGGGCGGCTCAGCCGCCGGCAAGCGCCGATTTCACCTTCAGGATCCCGAAGCGGGCCCAGTGTTCAGCGGTGCGCCGCCAATGGTTCGATTACACTGCTTCTATGTCTGCTCTGGGGAGAAGGCCCATCTGACATGTCCGCCATGCCGCCGGCTTGCTCTTGGCATCGGTCGGCAAAGAAGCCGCTCCAACAATGAAAAGGAGGAAACACTGAACAAAAAAAGGAGAATCCGCAAAGCGCAACGTCCACAATACCGCCTCTGGCTCGTGCAGAACATACCGGACAGCGATAAACCGCAATGGACAGAATTCACAGCGCTTTGGAAGACCCGCAATGGAGACGGCCATACAGGCTCGGCCAGGAGGACGATCCCGCTGCTCGACGGTGCTGTCATTGGCCGCATGATAGTCCTTCCAGCGACAATGCATCAGCCGGACCTGAACGGCGAGTACAGCCCGGCACAAATCCTGACCTGGTCAGGATTTGTGCCAGATAGCTTTACGCCAAGAAAAGAGTAGACCTGAAAGAATCATCAAGAAGAAGAATCATCAAGAAGAAGAATCATCAAAAAGATATCATGATTTTCGCCGCGGTGTACTAGAATTCTTGTTAAGGCCGGCAATGGGCCGTCTGGGTAGCGTCAGACGGCCCTTTGTCTTGACGAGTCGCGCATACTGGCTGCGGAAGAGCGGCGCGCCGTAGATCTTTAGCGCATTGCCAAATCAGGCCTCCTGCGTTCCACGGACGCCCTGCGCCGGTCAACGCTCGAAGAAAAAGCGCGGCGGCGTCTCGCGGTTGGGCGACCGAGCGCCGGCGCCGGGCCGGGTCGGCGGCGGGATCGCGGTCGGTGGGGCGACCGTGATCAGCGGCATCGCACCGCCCTCGGCCGGAACCACCACGGTCGCCGCACCGCCGCGTTCGGCAAAGCGCATCAGCACCTTGTGCGACTCATGCTGGAGATAGGCCGGGGTCAGGGTGTTGTTGATCGCGGCATTGGCCGCCGCGATCCCCTCGGCCTCGCGGCGGCGGATCTCGGCCTCACGTTCGGCGATCTCGACCGCGATCGCCATCGCCTCCAGGCGCTTTTGGTTGGTCACCGCGGCCTGGATCGCCGCCTCGATCGCCGGGTCGGTGACCACGGTGCGGATCACCACCCGCTGGACCTCGAAGGTGTCGGGGTCGTTGGCGTCCAGCGCAACCTGCAGCCGGCCGCGGATGCCCTCCGCGATCTCGGCGCGGTGCTGGTGAACGGTCAGGCTGTCGAGCGCCGCGACCTCCTGATAGGCGGCGTTGCGGGTCAGCGTCTGGACCAGATCGTAGGCGGACGCCCACACCTCGGGCCCCTCGAGCCACGCGTTCATGCCCGCGTATTTGACCTCGATCTCCGCGATCCGCGCCGGGCGGACCCGGTAGTAGACGGTGACGTCGAAGTCGCGGATGAACAAATTGTCCGCGGCCTTCGGGCGGAGATCGTCGAGCGTGACCGGCACCAGCTTCGCCGAATACGACCGCACGTCGGCCAACGGCGCGACGTAAAGCCCGGGCTCGAGCTCGTCCAGCGCAACCGTGCCGAACCGCTTCTGCACGCCGACATGGCCGGTTTCGATCACCCCGACACCGCCCAGCACCAGGACCAACAGGACCACCCCGGTCGCCGCCAACGTCGCAAAGCTGAAGGTCCCGATCGGCATCGCGCTCCTCCGTTGGCCCGGTGGCCCCGCACCATTTTTGACCGCCATCTGAGAGTTATCACCGCACCCCGACACGTTGCGCAAGGTTGGCGAAGCCCGCGCCGGTCAGCGATCTCGATCAATCTAAGCGTATCTAAACATAACTAAACCAACACCTACTCAACACCCAACGAATGCCTCGACCCACAGACGGTTAGAGACGTTTGTCCCGGTGTCGTCCGGCGGCGGGTGATATCAGGATGATACCATACCGCCCCAGACCGCGCCTAAGCCGGTGAGACTTTCGTCACCTCAAAGGATTAAATACGTTTGCCGCGTTTAGATGGCCGCAGGGGCGCTATCACCGCGCGACGGTGCCTTGGGGAACAGCTTTCGGCACAGTTTGAGCGCGCGGTAGTGGTTGCCGGCCCGGACCAACTCGCCGATCTCGTCGAGCCGCTTGGCATTGTCCGGCGTGGCGCGGCCGGCGTCGGCGAGCACCACCTCGAACCGGGCGAGGTTGGTCGCGGCATCCTCCGGGAAGATGTAGATCAGCTGGATGATGAAGTAGAGCTTCTTTTCAACCGAGTCGATATCCTCTTCCTTGAGGATCTCGCGGCCGCGCAGGAAATTGGCGGTGTTGTAAAGGTAGAGAGTCCCGGGTTTGTCGCCAGCGCCGACCACCGCGCCGTTGATGATGACTTTCTCGTCGGGTCGCAGCTGGAACTTGAGCGCCATCGATCGGCACCTGTGGGCGCCCGCGAACGGCGGGGCCGGCGGGGCGCGCATGCGTTGGGGAACCATGAAAAAAGGGCCGGCGCGGCCGTAGCCGACGCCGACCCGGTTGAACGAGTGTAACGGAGAGATCAGAACAGCCGCAAGATCGACTGCTGCTGCTGGTTGGCGAGACTGAGCGAAATCGACCCGAGCTGCTGGCGGGTCTGCAGCATCAACAGTTTCGTGCCCTCTTCGTTCTGGTCGGCCAGCGTCAGCTTGTTGGCGCCTTCGACCAGGACGTTGCTGAATTCTTCGGTGAAGTTCTCGCGCGTGGTGATCACGTTCAGGTTGGTGGACAAGGCCTGAGAGGCGTTGCGCAGGCCCTGGGTGGCGAAGTCGAGGTTGGTGACCGCCTGCTCGATGTCATCCCGATCGCGCCAGTCGTTTTGCGCGTAGTCGATCCGAAGACCCTGGCCGTCGGTCTGAACGTTCTGGCTTGCGACCGTGATCTCGTTGGTGTTGTCCTCGTTGAACGCCACCGTGATGTCGTTCTGCGTGTTGGCGTCGGCCTGCTGCTTGGTGATCAGGTTCTGCGCCGCCGAGGCCGACGCGGCCTGGAGCACCTTCTCGTCGTCGATGGACACGCGCAAGGTGCCGGTGTCGAAGGCAAACGCGTTCTCGCCGTCCGACAGTTTGGCCGAACCCCGTTCGTTCAGACCGTCGCGGGTGACGGTTTCGCCCGCCAGGTTGGTCGCCGACACCTGGATGTTGTAGTTCTTTTCGATCGTCGAGGTGCCGTTGCCGCCGTTCGACGCCGCTTCCAGCTGCTCGCGATCGACCGTGAACGAAACCACCGAGCCGCTGGCGAACGACTCGCTGACCGTGAGGCTGAGCGCGTTGGTCGCGTCGGCGCTGATCGAGAAGTCGTTGGCCGAGGTGGTGTCGATCACGCCGGTGATCTCGACCTGACCCGAGGAGTTGACGGTCGCGGTCGACACCGAGCTGTTCGACACCCGGCCGGACGCGATCGCCGCCGAAATGCTGGCGGCCAGCTTGGTCGCGATCGATTCCGCGGTGTCGGTGGTGCCGTACTGGACGTTCGGATCGGCGCCAGCGGTGTATTCGAAGGTGATGCCGGCGACCGAGACCGAGAAGGTGTCGCCCGCCTCGATCGTGCCGTCGATCGCCACCGTCGAGACCTGCGCCGTGCCCGACGCCGCCGCGGTGCTGGTCGCCGCTTCGGCCTCCTGGCTGTCGTCGAAGAATTCGACCACGCGCGACTCGTTGCCGTCGGTCACCGTGAAGGTGCGCTCATTACCGGCGGAACCGCGGACGTTGATCGACACGTCGTCGAAGCTGCCGAGCGTCGAGCTCAAGGTGCCGCTGATCTTCAGACCGACCAGGCCGTGCGCCTGCTCGGCGTTGGAGACGTCGGTCGAGTTGCCGGTCAGCGCGCCGTCGCCGCTGATCCGCACCGAATAGGTGTCGGCCGCCGAGACGTTGGTGGTCCGCGCGTTCGAGACACCGGTGATCGAGTTGAGCGAGGCGCGCGACTCGCTGGTCGAGTCGATCCGCAGACCGTTGCCGACCAGCAGGTTCTTGCCCTGATAGCCCGAGTCCTGGGCGAGCGCGTCAATCTGGCCCTTCAGGGTGTTGAACTGTTCGGCCAGGGTTTTGCGGGTCGCGACCGACGCGGCGTCGTCACCGAGCGAGCCGAACGCCGAGGTCGTCAGACCACGCATCTGATCGACCAAGTCTTCGATCTGAGTGATACCGACGTCGCCGGCCTTGATCGTGCTGACCGCTTGGCCCATCGCGTCCTTCAACGACGACAGGTCGTTGGCACGCTGGTTCAAGCCGCGGGCGGCGAAAAACTCGGTCGGGCCGTCGAGGGCGCTGTTGATCTTGTTGCCGGTCGCCAGACGATTCTGGACGTCGGTCGTCTGCTTCTCCGTCCGCTGCAGCAGAAGGAGGTTGCTGCGCATCGTGCTGGTGAGCGTGACATCGTTCAATGCCATGGGGGTAACTCCTTTGAGTTCCAAGAATCCGCGACCGAGCTTTCTCGGGCGGTTTGGGGGGCAGCATCTGCCGGGCAAATCCTCCCCACTGGAGGATCGTGCAGGCAAGACACTCGCCAGCCCCTACGCTTTAGGACTGCGCGCCAAACGTTATCCGCGGGTTAATTTCGGGCGGTCGGACGGATCGATCGTCGACGGTTCTGCTTAAGACAGCATCGGCAACCCTGCCCCGCGTTCGGGTCATTGCGCGACGGACACCCGGCAGACCTTGCCGGGTGTCCGGCAAAACCTGCCGGCGCCGGGCAGGGGTTGCCGCGTCGGGCCGGATCAGTTCAGTACGCGGTACCCGCGGCCGTCGAGGCAGCGTCGCAGCACTTGTTCCTGGGTGGCGACCCCGTGGGCGGCGCCTGAGGCCAGCCCGGTGGTGCCGGCCGCGGCGGCGCCGAACGCGGCCCCGGTCCCCGGCGCGCCGACCACCGCCCCGGTCGCGGCGCCGATCGCGGCCCCGATCGCCGCCCCGACGAGCCCGGCTCCGATGGTCTCGCCCCCGACATCGACCTGACCGGCGAGCGCCCGGCACTCCGCCAGATCCTGCTCATAGGCGAGCAGGTTGACCTCCTTCAGATCGACGATCGGCTGATAAGGCCGCGCACACCCGGCAAGCCCCACCGCCGTCGCCACCGTCACCGCCAAGATCACGCGGTTCCCCATCGCACTCTCCCCCTGTCACCATCTTGGGTCCAGGGGCTTGGCCCCTGGTCGGGGATTGTTAAGGGGGTGAAACCCCCTTAACGTCGCCGGCCAAGGGCCGGCGCCCGATCCGCCGCCCGCGACCTTACCGGAGCGCCCCGATGGACGGACAACCCACCGTTGATGACTATTACGAGATGGTGCTCGACGCGTTCAAGCTGAGCGACGAGGCCCGCGATTACGTCAAGGCGGCCGGCCGCGATGTCGAGGCTGACGAGCTGTGGCGGGAGGTATTCCAGAAGTCGCCCCTGGTCGATGCTGAGCGCACCCAGCGCGAGGGCGGCCAGCCCTTGGTCAAGATTTTTTTCAAGAACCCCTACGGCCTCCAGTACCGCCCGGAGTACAAGGACTGGATCCCGTTCCGTCATGGCGAGATCAAGCTGGCGCCTTGATCGCGGTATCGGCGGCGCGGAAGTCGGGCACCACGGTGGCAAGCAGGGTTGCCGTGCGGTCGCCGTCGCCGGCGCGCGCGGCCGCCTCCAACTCCTGGAGCGCGCGGCTCAGGATCGCCGGGTCGATCAGCCGTGGGGTGGCGGCGAACACCCGGTCGGCCGCGGTGCGGGTCGGCGCTTCGACCGGGTCGAGGATCTCTTCGAACAGTTTCTCGCCCGGCCTGAGCCCGGAGAAAGTGATCTGGACGTCCTGCTCGGGCCGCAGCCCGGCGAGCCGGATCATCTGCCGCGCGAGATCGACGATCCGGACCGGTTCGCCCATGTCGAGCACCATGATCTCGCCGCGCCGGGCCCGGTTCGAGACCGCATGCGCCGAGGCGTGAAGCACCAATTGCACCGCCTCTTCGACAGTCATGAAATAGCGGCACATCTCCGGGTGGGTGACGGTCAACGGGCCGCCGCGCGCAAGCTGGCGCTGGAACAACGGCACCACCGAGCCGCTCGACCCCAGAACATTGCCAAAGCGCACGGTCAAAAACCGGGTCGGGCGGTCGTCCGGATGGGCCGCCCCCGCCCCGTCGTCGCCCTGGCGGTCGAGCGCTTGGACATAGGCCTCGGCCAAGCGTTTGGTCGCGCCCATCACGCTCGACGGACGCACCGCCTTGTCGGTCGAAATCAGCACCATGGCGCGGGTGCCGGCGGCCCGGCAGGCGGCGGCGACGTTGCGGGTGCCGATCGCGTTGGTCAACACCCCCTCGGTCGGGTTTTCTTCGACCAGCGGCACATGCTTGAGCGCCGCGGCGTGGAACACCAGTTCGGGCCGGTGGGCGCGAAACAGCCGGTCGATCTGATCGCGGTCGCGAACATCGGCGAGCCGGCGCAGCCGCGGCACCCCCGGGTGGGTCTCGGCGAGTTCGAGGTCGATCGCATAGAGATTGTATTCACTGGCATCGACCAGCGTCAGCGCCGCCGGCCTGAGCGCCGCGATCTGGCGGACCAACTCGCCGCCGATCGTGCCGCCAGCCCCGGTGACCAGAACCCGCCGGCCGGTGACCAGACCGGAGATCGCGGCCTCGTCGAGCACCGCCTGGGGCCGGCCGAGCAGGTCGCGCACCGCGATCGGCCGGAGCTCGATCCGCCCTTCGCCGACCATCTCCTTAAACTCGGTCAGCGCCGGCAGCCGGCTCAAGGTCATGCCGCGTTGGCTCGCCTGCTCGACCAGGGCGCGGACCAGCGCACCGTCGATCAGCCGGCTCGCCTGGCCGATGATCAGGCGTTGGGGACGCACACCGCGGCGGGCCAGCGCATCGAGCACGTCTTCAAGGTCCTCGGTGCCGCCGAGCACCGGCACGCCGTGGATCGCCCGGCCGATCCGCCCGCGTTTGGGGTCGAGCAGCCCGACCACCTCGTAACCCGCGTGCAGGTCGTTGGCGAGCGCGCGCAAGAACAGCTCGGACTCGGCGTCGGTGCCGACCAGCAGCACCGGCACCCTCGGGCCCCCGATCCGGGTCCGGCGCAACGCGAACCGCCGGTCGCGCATCACCCGGTAGGCAAAGCGCGGCCCGCCGAGCAGGATCAACAACACGAACCATTGGATCAGCGGCACCGACCGCGGGATCGCCTCGAGCCGGTTGACCAGGAACATCGCAAGCACGAAGGCGACGGTGACCACGGTCACCGCCTTGGTCAGCTGGACCAGGTCCTGCGCCGACGCATAGGCCCAAACCCCGCGGTAGAGGCCGAACAGCTGGTAGACCGCGGCGGCGATCGCGACCAGCACGGCCACGCCGACCAGGCTCGGCCGCACATCCGAACCGAAGGTCAGCGACCCGGTACGCAAGACCATGGCAAGGCCGAACGCGGCCGCGGTCATGGTCAGGTCGTGGGTGAAGGCCAGCACGGTCTTGCTGAGGCGGGTCGACACAAAGCGCATGGCACCGGTCTTGCGGGCATCGGGGCGAACTCGCGCGAGGCTTGACCGAAAGCCGGGCGTTCTGCAAACCGAAATCGTGCCGGGCGCCTCGGCGTTCGGGGCGGCACGCGCGCCGTGGTGACCGCGAACAAGGAGGCCCACGATGGGCGACACCGGGCCGGTCAAGCGGGTGTCTTACGGCGGGCACCGCGCCCGGATCGATCTTGCGGCGGCGCTGCCGCTCGACACACCCTTGTCGGTGCTGATCGACCCGGCCAACGCCTGCACCTTCGCCTGCGTGTTCTGCCCGACCGGCAAGCCGGACCTGCTGGCCGCGGTTGGACGGCCCAAAGGGGTGATGGCGTTCGATCTGTTCGAAAAGATCGTAGACGATCTCGCCCAATTCCCGCAGCCGATCAAATCGTTGCACCTGTATAAGGACGGCGAGCCCCTGGTCAATCAGCGGCTCGCCGACATGGTGCGCCTGGTCAAGGCGCGCGGGGTTGCGCGCTATGTCGAGACAACGACCAACGGCGGGCTGTTGACGCCGGGCCTGGCGGCGGCGCTGCTCGACGCCGGGCTCGACGGGCTTCGGGTATCGGTCTACGGCACCGACGAGGCGAGCATGGCCGCGGCGACCGGCCGGCGCGGCAGCTATGCCGCGGTGCTCGCCAACGTGCAGCACCTAAACGCGCTGAACGAGGCGCGGGGTCGCCCGCTCCATCTGCATTGCAAGCTGCTCGACCTCGGCGATCCGGCGAGCGCCAAGGCGCGCCATACTGTGTTCCTGTCGACCTTCGGGCCGATCAGCGACAGCGTCTATGTCCATGCCCGCCACGGCATCGCGATGGCCGCGCCGGGGTTCGCCCGCGCGCCCGACCGCAGGCGGCTCGTGTGCTCGGAGCCGTTCATCAAGCTTGCGATCAACTTCGACGGCCAGGTTTCGATCTGCTGCGCCGACTGGGCGATGCGCCTGGTGATCGGCGACGTCCGTCGCGACCATCTTGTCGATCTGTGGCACGGCGAGCGGCTGTTCGGCTACCGGATGGTGCAGTTGAACGGTCGGCGCCGCGAGCTTACGGCGTGCCGCGACTGCGACTATGTCACCACCCTGCCGGCCGACACCGACCTCGACGCCGCCGCGGTCGGGCTGGCCGAGGCCTATCGCGCGCGGCGTGGCGGGCGAGCGTGCGAAAGGTGATCCGGCACACACATCGGCGACCCTCGCAACGCCATCTGATGGCTCAAAGCGCTGGGGGAAGCCATGACGATGGTGTCGTTCTGTCTCGAGTTGGTTGGGGTCGCGTTCAAACTTTGGATGTCGGTCGCGCTCTACCACATGGGCGCGGTCGTCGCCGAGATGGTCTGGGGCGTCCAGTTGCCGGTCCTTGTCGACTATGTCGAGACCTGACGCCAGCTGCACGGGTTCGGGGGCTGGCGCCCCCCGACCAGGGGTTGCCCCCCTTGCGGGGGTCGAGGGGCAGCGCCCCCCGGCACGGCCGTCAGGCCGCATCCGGCGCCGACACGCGAGATTCGGTCAACGGTCGGCACCATCCAACCCCAGGTGACGGCGCAGGCTGTCGGTATCGAGCCAGCGATCGTTGCTGTCGCTCGCATAACAAAAGCCTTCCGACACCGGCTGCGCCCCCTGTTGGCGATACGGCGCATGCAAGTCCTCGGTCCAATAGCGGAACGCCGGCTCGATCACATATCGGTCGCCCAACTCCAGGGTGACATGGGCTTCGGCCTCGGGGATCATCACCTCGTGGATCTTCTCGCCGGGGCGCACACCGATGATCCGATGCGGCAGCGTCGGCGCGAGCGCGCAGGCAAGATCGACGATCCGCATGCTCGGGATTTTCGGCACGAACACCTCGCCCCCGAACATGCCGACCAGCGCGTTCAAGACGAAATCGACCGCCTGAGGCAGGGTGATCCAAAACCGGGTCATCCGCGGATCTGTGATCGGCAGGCTGGTCGCACCGTCGCGGATCATTTTTTGGAACAACGGCACGACACTGCCGCGTGATCCCAAGACATTGCCGTAGCGCACGACCGAAAAACGCGGCCCATGGCGTCCCGACAGCGCGTTGGCGGCGATGAAGATCTTATCGGCGGCGAGCTTGCTGGCGCCGTACAGGTTGATCGGGTTGGCCGCTTTGTCGGTCGACAGCGCGATCACCCGCCGGACGTTGGTCCGAAGCGACGCCTGGACCACATTCTCGGCCCCGTTGACGTTGGTCCGGATGCACTCGAACGGGTTGTATTCTGCCACCGGCACCTGTTTCAACGCCGCGGCGTGGATCACGTAATCGACGTCGCGCATCGCCATTTCGAGCCGGCCGACATCGCGAACGTCGCCGATGAAGAAGCGGACCGCGCGGTGTCCGTGGAACGGCGGGGTCGCCGCCATATCGACCTGTTTCAGTTCGTCGCGCGAAAAAATGATCAGCTTGTGCGGTCGGTGCCAACGCAGCACCCGCTCGGCGAAGGCACGGCCGAACGACCCGGTTCCCCCGGTCACCAGGACCACCCGATCGTCGAGGAACCCGTCCGGCATCCGACCGACCGCCTGTTCATCCATCTGCCCAAGCTATCCCCTAGCGGCAAAACCCTTACTTGAGGATGAACTTCACGCCGCGGCGGCCAGCGCGGCACCGAGCCGGTTTGCCACCCGTTCGACGTCGTGCTCCGCCATCCGCGGGAACAGCGGCAGGCTCAAGCACCGACGGTAGTAGGCGTCGGCGCCCGGCAACCGCAGGTCGCCGACCCGGGCCCAGTACCAAGGCTGGCGGTGGATCGGAATGTAGTGGACCTGGGTCGCGATCCCGTCGGCGGCGAGCCGGCGCATCAGCGCGGCCCGGCAGATGCCGTCGCCGAGCAGCACCCGATAGAGATGCCAGGCCGGCGCCTGGGTCGCCGGCGGCGCCGGCACCGGCCGCAGCGCAGGTGCCAGCGCCGCAAGCCGCCGGTCGTAGGCGTCGGCGAGCGCCCGGCGCCGCGCCACGAACGCGTCGAGCCGCCGCAGTTGGCTCAGCGCCAGCGCGGCGTTGATGTCGCTCAACCGGTAATTGTAGCCGAGCGCCTGCATCTCGTAATACCACGGGTTGGCGGCGCCGGCGGCATCGAGCGCCTGGTCCGGGCAGACGAAGCCCGCACGCGCAATGCCGTGGCTGCGCAGGCGGCGGGCCCGATCGGCCCGCGCGGCGTCGTCGGTGACCAGCACCCCACCCTCGCCGGCGGCCAGTGTTTTGACCGGGTGCAACGAGAACGCCGCCGCAGCCGACCGGGCGCCGACCGCGACGCCGTCGACCCGGCTGCCGAGCGCGTGGCAGGCGTCCTCGACCACCGCGATGCCGTGGTCGTCGGCGATCGCGCCGATCGCGTCGAGAGCGACCGTAGCACCACCCAGGTGAACCGGGATCACCGCCGCCACCGGACCGCCGGCACCGGCGAGTGCGGCGGCAAAGCTGTCGGGCGTGAGCAGGCCGCTCTCGGGATCGGTGTCGGCGAACACCACGGTGCCGCCGACCATCGCGACCACATTGGCGGTCGCAACGAAGCTGATCGCCGGCACCACCACCCGCGCCCCCGGCGGCAGATCGAGGGTGAGGAGCGCCAGGTGCAGGGCGGCGGTGCCGCTGTTGACCGCGACCGCGTGGGCGGCACCGAGCGCGGCGGCGAACGCCACCTCGAACCCGGGTCCAACCGGACCGGTGGTCAGAAAATCGCTCTTGAGGACCTCGACGACCGCCGCGACGTCGGCCTCGTCGATCCAGTGGCGGCCATAGGGCAGGCGGGGCGTCGGCATCGGGCGGCGGCTTTCGGGCTCGGTCCGGCGCCGGACCCCGGCGCGGGCAGGGACACGGTGGTCACGCGGTGCCGCCGCGTCCCCGGGTGAGCGACGGTCACCACTCGTGGCGCTCGACGAAGGTCGCGGCAAAATCGTCGAGGAACCACCAAATCCCGATCAACGCCCCGATCACCGAACCGGTGACGGTCGAGCTGATCCGGCCGCCGCCGAGCAGGCCCATCACCAAACCGCCGCCGATCACCCCGAGCACCACGTTCATGGCGTACTGACCGCCATAGTGAAACAGCGCGATGTCGGCGCGGGCCCGGCGCAGTTCGTCCAACTCGTCGGGGCTGACCGCGGCGGGCGCCTGATCGCTCGCCGCGCCCGGTTCGCTCTGGGCCCACGCCGGGGCGATCGCTGCCGCCGCCAACGCCAAGACCAACATCACGGTCGCAAGTCTGTTCGCCATCGGGGACACGCTCTCTCGGGTCGGGGCCGGACCTGATCTTGGGTCCGTCGTTGTGTCGCAAGCATACCGTGGGCACCGGGGCTACGAACAAGTGCGAGATCGCGCTTGCCGACCGATCTTGCCTGCGGCCGCCGACCGGCGGTACATGGCGCGGATGAGCTCTCCGTCCATTCCCGATCTTTGCCGACCCGATCCTTGCCAAGGGACCGCGATCGCCGACCATGGCGGCGATCCCCGGACGGCCGGCGATCGGGCCGCCACCGCGCTGGCGCACGACCTTGCCGCGGCCGGCGGCTTCGCCGCCGAGGCCAAGGCACCGGCGACCCGACGCGCCTATGCCAGCGATCTGCGCGCTTATGCCGCATGGTGCACCGCGCGGTCGGTGACGCCGCTGCCGGCGGCCCCGGAGACCGTGGCGGCGTTCCTCGCCCATGAGGCCGGGCGCGGGCTCAAACCGTCCAGCCTCGAACGCCGTCGGGCGGCGATCCGGTTCCTTCACCGCAGCGCCGGCTTCGCCGACCCCGGACGCGACGAGTCGGTGCGCGCCACGCTCGCCGGGATCCGCCGAACCCGCGGCTCGGCACCGACGCGCAAGCAGCCGGCGACCGTCGACCGGCTGGTCGCGATGGTCGAGGCGCTGCCGCCCGGGTTTGTCGGCACCCGCGACCGGGCCCTGTTGTTGCTTGGCTTTGCCGGCGCTTTCCGCCGGGCCGAGTTGGCCGGCTTGGCGGTCGAGGATCTGGAAGAGACCGCCGACGGCCTGTTGGTCACCTTGCGTCGCAGCAAAACCGATCCCAACGGCTACGGCCGGGTGGTGCCGGTGATCCGCGGGCAGACCCACTGCCCGGTCGCGGCGTTGCGGCGCTGGCTTGTAGTGTCAGGGATTCTCGCGGGTCCGGTGTTTCGGGCGATCGGCGTGGGCGACCGCTTGGCCGACCTTGCGCTCAGCCCCTATGGTGTCGCGGTGATCGTCAAGCGTGCCGCGGCGCGCGCCGGGTTCGACCCGGCCGGCTTTGCCGGGCACAGCCTGCGCCGCGGTTTTCTGACCTCGGCCGCGGCGCACGGGGCGTCGCTGTTCAAGCTGCGTGACGTCTCGGGCCATGCATCGCTCGACTGTCTGACCGGCTACGTCGATGCGGCCGAGCGGTTTCAAGACCACGCCGGCGCCGGCCTGCTGTAGGACGGCCCGTCACAGAAGCCGACATGGGCGGGGTCTGTGACGAAAAGCTGCCCCCAAAGATGACACCGGAACCGTCGCCCTGCCCAGTAGATGCCGCACCGCTCGCGAGAAACCTAGTACAGCCCGGCACAAATCCTGACCTGGTCAGGATTTGTGCCGGAAAGCTGTACGCCAAGATGAAGAGTGCACCGCGGCGGGCCATTGACAGCATGACGTCACTTCCGCCGCGGTGTACTTAGGACGGTCGGTCACGGGGCGGTGTCGCCGGCGACCAGATGCAGGCCGGAGCCGGCGCGCGGCCGCCCCGTGCGACCGGTCGGGTGGGACCCCGCAGGTGGGCCGCCGACCGGCCAGGGCGGACCCGCCGGCAGCGCGCCGCTCGGGCTCGCCTCGCCTTCCTCGATCGCCCAGAAATAGGCGGCGACGAACATCCGGGCCGCCGCTTCGAGCGACACCCCCTGAGGCCGTTGTTGGTTGAGGTCGAGACAGAGCTGACAGATATCCATGCGCTCGGTCGAAGAGATCATGGTCAACGCAGCCCAAAGCCCGGGCAGACCGTCCGGGCCGCTCGCCCGTTTGCGAAGCAACTCCACCGGCGTCGGTGCCGCGCTCGTCGGAGCGGCCGCACCAAGGTTGTCATTGGATACGATCAATCGCAACATCGCGGTGCCTCTTGCTGCCGCTCACGTGCGTCTCGGGGTCGCAGGCCGGCCCAAACCTCCGAAAGCCGAAATCGGGTCCGGCGAAGGAGAAACCACGACCGCCCGACGGCCGCGCGCGCATACCGTAGTACTCAACGGACGCCGCAGTAGGACTCACTGACCGTCGCGACCCGTTCACGCCACTCAGAACCAAGCGGAAACATACTATCAAACGAGATCACTGATGCAAACGAAAAATTCCCAGCGGTTCGCCCAAACTTGTTCGCCTCCCCCGCCGGACCGCCGCATGTTTAACCTGTATTCTGCATCCAGGTTATCCGACCCACGCCGCTGCCGACGACACCGGCCGAAATCGGTTCGACCCCGGCCCAACCCAAGGCAAACCGCCCGGTTGCGGATGGGCGGCGACGGTCCTCTGATTACCAAACTCCGACCGACCGAGCGCCCGCTTCGGCATCGATCGCCAACAAGAACGTCAACCTACATGGATGGTTTAACCGTGCCCAGTCCGGCCGGACGACCCGGGAGGTCCAGAATCGACCGACAAAAATTATCGAGTGAATATCTTTATCGAGTTTGCAGCGACCATTCGTTGGTGACCGACGATCGGTTGGTGTCGACACCAGTCAGAGTATCCTCGGTACCTGCGACATTATGACACACTTACTGGAAACGCCGGACAACCCGGATCATTGGATCACCGCGGCGCTGGCCCATCACCGGGCCGGACGCCTGGCGGCCGCCGGGACCTGCTACCGCCGCGCCCTCGCCGCGGCGCCCGAACACCCGACGCTGTTGCACCTGTTCGGCGTTTGGCACGCCCAGACCGGTGATGCGCGCCGCGCCGCTGCCCTGATCCGCCGCTCGGTGGTCCAACGACCGGACGACCCGGCGCGCCGGATCGATCTCGCCAAGGCGCTCCTGCTCGGCGGCCGACTCGACGCGGCGACCGACCGTTTGCACGAAGCGCTCGCCCTCGCGCCGGCCCTGGCCGCGGGCCATTTGGCGCTCGCCAAGACCGTGCGGGCGGCGGAGCAACCGCAAGCGGCGCGCCCGGCGGCCCGGCGGGCGGTTCAACTCGCCCCCGGCGATCCGGAGGCCCGTGTGCTGCTCGCCGAACTCGACGACCACGACCATCATGCCCGGGCGGCGATCGCGCTGGCGCCGGCGGCCGCGGCCGGCCACCTCGCGTTTGCGACCCGACTTGCCCGGGCTCGCCGGGCGATCGCGGCGGCGGGGCCAGCCGCCCGGGCGGTCCGACTCGCGCCGACCGACCCCGGTGCCCAGCTTAACCGTGGGCACATCGAGCGCGCCGCCGGGCAGTTCGACAGCGCCGCCGACGCCTATCGCCGGGCGATCGCGGCCGAACCGACCAATGCCGCCGCCCATGGCGGGCTCGGCCATCTTGCCGCCCAGTCCGGTGACGCCGCCGGCGCCGAGGCTTTGTTCGCCCGCGCCCGCATCCTGGCGCCGACCGACGCGGGCCTGCGCTGGAACCAAGGTTTGGCGCGGCTGCGCGCCGGCGACTGGCCGCGCGGTTGGCACGGGTTCGAGGCGCGCCTCGCCCGGTCCGAGATCGCCGCCGCGGTCCGCGCCCTCGCGCGCCCACCGTGGGACGGCCGTCCAATCGACGGCGGCACGCTTTTGATCCACGCCGAGCAGGGCTATGGCGACACCTTGCAGTTCCTGCGGTTCCTGCCGGCGGCGGCGGCGGCGGCTGGGCCGGGCGGCCGGCTGGTGCTCGAGGTCCAGCCGGCGCTGGTCCCGCTCGCGCGCACGGTCGCCTTGGCCGACCGGGTGATCGGCCAAGGCGACCCCCGGCCGCCGTTCGACCGCCATTGCCCGCTGCTTAGCCTGCCGGCGCGCCTCGGCCTCACGCTGGCCGATCTACCGGCGGCGGTGCCCTATCTCGCGGTCGCACCCGACCGGTTGGCGCGTTGGCGCGACCGGCTCGGCGCCCCGCCGCCCGACCGGCCGGTCACGGTCGCGCTCGCCTGGGCCGGCAACCCGGCATTTACTGACGACGCGCTGCGGTCGCCCGGCCTCGGACCGTTGGAACCGCTGTTGGCCTGCCCTGGCGTGCGCTGGCTCGCAATCCAGGTCGGCGCGGCGCGCGCCGGGTGGGCGGCGGCGGTCGACGCGGCCGGCGTGCCGCCGGGCGCGGCGATCGACCTCGGCGAAGCCCTCGACGATTTCGCCGACACCGCCGCGGTGATGGCCGTGGCCGACCTCGTGATCACACCCTGCACCGCGCCGGCGCATCTTGCCGGTGCGCTCGGGCGGCCGCTCTGGGTCCTGTTGTCGGCGGCGGCGGACTGGCGCTGGTTCGACCATCGGGCCGACAGCCCGTGGTACCCGACCGCTTGGCTGATCCGCCAACGCCGGCCGGGCGATTGGCACGCGGTCGTGGACGCGGTCGCCGCCGCCCTTACGGCCCGGGTCGACGCCTGGGACGGGACGCCGCACCTGTCAGGCGACACAGGTGTTTCACAGCCCGCCGCGACCAAACATGACCTGAACAAGGAACAATCGCCCACCGGGTGACGCGGCGGCTTCGGCCGGGCGCGACGCACGCCAAGCGGATCGCGGTCCCAAAAAGGATCACGGCCCCAGGAGGATCACAGTCATGGTCTTGTACGCTCAGCTTCTGCTCGCCGTTCTGGTCGCGGTGTCGGTCGGCTTCATCTGGACCGCGATCCGGCATGTCGACTGGCATCAGGGCCACGCGATCCCGCGCGACCGCCGCGCCGAGCTCGACCGGCGCATGTATGCCGCGATGGCGCCAGCGCTCGCCCGCCGCCACCCGCGGCGGCCGATCGCACCCCATCACCACCACCACATCTCGCCGCTGGTCGGTTGAGCGCCCGCGAGGTCGCGGCCCCGGCACCCGCGGTCAGCGCGCCGCGGTCGCGCCGGCTCGGGCCGCGATATCGG
Source organism: Azospirillaceae bacterium (assembly GCA_028277115.1). Taxonomy (GTDB): domain Bacteria; phylum Pseudomonadota; class Alphaproteobacteria; order Azospirillales; family Azospirillaceae; genus JANQHG01. The sequence goes on along the minus strand of JANQHG010000052.1, from coordinate 30,158 downwards.
TGTCGGTCCGGGTCCGCACGGCGTCGGCTTGGCGCCGTCCCTCGGCCAGGATCTCCGCGATTTCGACGTCGGCGTGTTCGGCGCGTGCCACCTGTTCGGCGTGCAGCGCTTCCGCCTCGGCAAGCAGGCGTTCGGCGGTCTCGAGGTCGGCGCGAATGCGCGCCGACCGGGCATCGAGCCAGCCGAACGCGAGCCGGCTGAGCCGCCGCCAGAACGCCGCAACGAAGATCGCAAACGATACGAAAACCCAAAAGGTCGGGCTGTCCAACATGTCTTAAGCCTCGTCGGTCACCGTCGCCGGGCGACGGTCGCCCGCGCGCCACCGCCGTGGGCGGCTTTCAGACGCCGGTTGGCCTCGGCGCGGGCGGCATCGATCAATCCGTTCGCCTCGGCCCGCGCCGCCGCCAGGCGACGATCGGTCTCGGCGGCCAGCGCCGCGGTTTCGGCGCGAAGGTTTTCCGCCCGACCGAGCTGGGTCTTGAGCCGGTCCCGACGTTGGGCGACCACGCGCGCCACCCGCGGCAGGGTGACCCGAGACAACAGGAAATACAAAAGGACGAACGAGATCGCGAGCCAGACCAGCTGGGTCGGAAAGGTCGCCGGGTCGAGTTGCGGCAGCCCGCCCGCGTCCTCGGCCGCCGCCGCCAGCCCCGGCACCAGGGCCGCGAGGCCGGCCCCGAGCCCGGCGATCCGGCAGAGCTGCCCGGGCACGGTCGACGGTGTCCTGGGCTGAGCCATTAGGGTCGCTCCATTTTTTCGAACCATCGGGTCAAGACCGGACCTCGACCAAGCGCCCCCTCGAGGCCCGGGGACCCGGACCACGAGGGGACGAGCAACGGGTCTCAGTGCTCGAGGTGCAGAGCGTCGTTCAGGTACAAGCAGGTCAGCACCATGAAGACGTAGGCCTGGAGCACCGCGACCAGGGCCTCGAACCCGGTGAGCGCGACGTTGATGAACACGGGCGCGATCGCGACCGCAAGACCGCCAGCGATCCCAAGCGCCTCGATCGACATCACCGAAAAGCCCGCGAACACCTTCAACATGGTGTGGCCCGCCATCAGGTTGGCGAACAGCCGGACCGCGAGACCGATCGGCCGCGCGAGATAGGACAGGATCTCGATCGGGATCAACAACGGTGCCATCCACAACGGCGCCCCGGCCGGGAAGAACACCTTGAAGTAGCGCACCCCGTGACGGGCAAAGCCGATGCCGGCGGTCAGCACGAACACCATCAGCGCCAACGCGAAGGTCACCGCGATATGGCTGGTGAAGGTGAACGCACCCGGGATCATGCCCAAGAGATTGCCGGCCAGGATGAAGGTGAACAGGCTCAAGACGAACGGGACATGGCGCCGTCCGGCCCCGCCGGTGGTGTCGCTGACGGTCTTGGTCACGAAGTTGTAGAGCATCTCGACCAGCGACTGCAGCCGGCCGGGCACGAATTCGGTACGCCGGAGCCCGAGCTCCAGGACACCGAACACGCTGGCCACTGCGATCAGCATCCACAAGGCGGAGTTGCTGAACGACAGGTCGATCCCCGCGATGCTGAGCGGGACGATCGCCTCGATGTGGAATTGATGCAACGGGTCCATGACGTCACCTCACTCGATCGGTGGGAAGTGCCGGCGCCGGGCCGGTCCCGGCGTCTGGTCTCCCCCTTGTCTCGCCCCTCAAACCCTCGCCGTTCGCGCTCCCGGTGCTGCCGTGGGCGACCGATGCCCGGGAGTAACTGCCTACAAACGATTGATCGGCTCGCGCGGCGGCCGCTCGTCCTCCGCCGTCTCCTGTCCGGGCAAGGCCACGGGCCGGATCGGCCGCCACTGGTCGGTTGCCGCGGGGCCGTTGACCAGCGTCTCGAGACCCGTCCGGTCCGGTCGCCTGGCGGGCTGCCCGGCGCCGCCGCGGCGGAACCGCAACCACCAACCGAACCGCCCGACCGCGATCGGTCCGCCCTGGAACTGCCGGGCCGCGCGATAGACGTTGCGGAAACCGGCGCCGGCGCCGAGCAGGAAAAAGGCGACCAGTCCCCACGGCGCGGTGCCGAGCGAGCGGTCGAACCACAGCCCGAGCCAACTCGCGACCGCCATCGCCGTGACCAACTCGAGACCGATCCGCAACGCCGCCCCGGCCATCGTCCTGGTGGCGCGGGTCGGTGCCGGGGCCGCCGACGGTGCCGGATCGCCGTCGGTGTCGACCCGGGCGCGGGCCCGCCGCAATTCCTCGCCAAGCGCATCCAAACGCCGATCGGGCGAGGACGGCTGAGACGGGGACGACTGGGACGGGGGCCGGTCATCGGTCATTCGCGGCGTTAAGTGAACAAGATCAAGAACACGACCAACAGTGTGAACAGCCCGATCGCCTCGGTGAGCGCAAAGCCCAAGATAGTGATCGGAAACAAAACCTCGCGGGCGGCGGGATTTCGGCCCATACTATTGATCGACGACGCGAACAAAATACCCAGCCCTAGACCGACGCCGGTCAGCGGCAGAACCGCGACCCCGGCCGCGACATACCGCATCGCCTCGACGAAAACCTGATCCACCGATCATCTCCCTTGGTCCCCGGACGTGGGACATTCGACGCCGACCCGAACGGACGGTTGCGGTGCAATAAAGATCACCTCTCGGTCCATACCGAAGGTCTTAAGGCGATGCCCCTACGAAGTCATCATTTTCGGTCCGGCGTAAATGACCACGACTTCTGGTGTCGAATGCTCTCGACACTTCTAATGCTAAGGTCCCTTTACTTAGCACTCAAGCCGTGATCCCCCCTACGTACTGCCGCGGACCCGGCTGGTCGGCGTGGCGCCGGCCATGATCTTTGGCCGATCGGTCAGACGCGCGCCGGTTCGATCCGCGCCGCAAGCGCAGCTGCAATGCGCACGGCACCGGCACCGTCGGGGCGATCCGCTGCGAGGCCGGCGCGGGCGGTCGGGTCCGCCCACAGCCCCGCCGCCCGGTCGGCGACCTCGGCGGCAACAGCTGTGGCCGGGCGGTCACGGGCATCGATCACCGCCGGCCGACCGGCGCCGGCGGGAGCGGCGGCCGCGATTTGGTTGTCGGCGACGATCACCCGCAAGGTCGGGACCCCGGCGACCGCGAGCTCGGCGAGGGTGCCGCCGGCGGCGGACACTGCGAGCCCTGCCTCGGCGAACAGGACGCCGAGGTCGGGCGGATCGACCAGAAGCGTCGCGCCGGCGATCGCGGACGGCGGTTCGGGGTTGGCGGCGCCGATCACGCCGACCAGCCGCGGCCGGTCGGCGGTGCCGGCAAAGCGGCGCGCCAACGCGGTAAGACAGGGGCCGGTCAGGCCGCGCGGGTCGCTGCCGCCGAACAACACCAGCAGCGACCGTCGGGCGGCCAGCGGCGGTGGCGCGATCCCTCTCAGGCCCCGGCGGATCGGCAGATAGGCCGGCCCGAGCAACGCGGTCGCGCCCGGCGCGATCCGCGGATAGGCCAGACCCGGCGCGGTTGGCGCCGGGTTGATCACGATGTCCGCGTGGAGCGGCCGGGTCTCGGCCATATCATCGAAGGTCGCAACCCAGACGCCGGTGCCGGCAAGCCCGGCGCGCCAGGCGGACCCGAGCGCATAGCTGTCCAGCAGAACCAAGCGCGCCCGGTCGCGGCGGTGGGCGGCGACCGTCCAGGCGAGGTCGCCAGAGCACCCCGCCGCGACGGGGGCCGCCGGCGGCGCGGTCAGGGCAAGACCCGCTTCGGCCAGCCGGTCGGCGAGCCCGACCGGCAGCGCCAGCGCGGCGAACCGGCAACACCAGCCGGCGTCGATCAACGCCTCGGCGACCGCGAGACAGCGCATGACGTGGCCGAGCCCGATCGCGGGACCGGCGTCGGCGCGAACCAGCGCCCGCGGCGCGCCGGCTATCGGATCGGCCGCGGCCACGCGCGCGGCCGGCCGCCGCGGTCAGACCACGGTGTTGATCAAGCCGCCGGACAACGAGCCCATCAGTTTCTCGGTCCCGGACTGGCCGAATTGATAGCTGGAAAAGAAGCTCTGGCCGGTCAGCAGCATGTTCTGCAACTCGAGCACCGACCCGGTCGGGGCGAAGGGATCGTCGCCCGGCGCCGGCTGTTTGGCGACCGTGTCATAGTCCTGCTTGTAGTCGCCCATCCGGACCTGGAGCGCGTAGTTGAGGCCGCCTTCGGCCTCGCCCTCGCCCTTGGCCGCCGTGACGTCGGGGTCGCGGGTCACCCGCAGGGTGTATTCGCCGGGGCGCAGCTCGTACTTGCCCTCGAGCAACCTATTGTAGGCCTCGTGGCTGCTGCCCGCTGACTTGTTGCTGTCGGCGAGCACCATGCCGGTCTGCGACATCAACTGGACCCGGACCCCCTCGTCGCCGACCACGCCGAGCCGGGCATCGCCGCGGCCGGTGGCGCGAAATTTGAGGAAATCGACCTTGTCGCCCTCGGCGAGGTTGCTGACGACGTTGAGCCGGCTGGTGTCCTTGACCAGGACGCCGATATCGGTGCTGAAAAATTTGAGGTCGGACGACGATTTGTTGACCGACTTCTGGTACTCGATCACATCGCCGCTTGGACCCTTTAAATTCGAGTTGTTTTCGAGCTCTTCCTTGGCCTTTTCACGGTCGAGCTGGGCCTGCGCGACCTGACGTTGCAGATCGGCGAACTTGCTGACGACATCGGTCAGCACGTTGGTCGGAGGAGAGACGATGTCGACCATGGCACGCCCCGCGCGGTTTCCGGCGCCCGACGCCTCGACTGACGCATACGCCCAAGGAGGATATGGCTCACCGGTCGAATTTACACCACCCCTCGGCCGGTTAACGTCTCCTTAATTCGCCGGGTGTCGGTCCCCCGCGTCACAGGCCGAGATAGGCGGTGCGCACCGCCGGGTCGGCGAGCAACTCGGCGCCGGTGCCCGAGCGCACGACACGGCCCTGCTCCAAGACGTACGCCGCGTCGGCGATCTTAAGCGAGGCGGCGACCGTCTGCTCGACCAGGACCAGGGTCAGCCCGTCGGCCTTGAGGCCCGCGATCACCCGATAGAGCTGGCCGACCAGCGCGGGCGCCAATCCCTGGCTCGGCTCGTCGAGCAGGATCAGGCGCGGGCAGCTCATCAGGCAGCGGCCGATCGCGAGCATCTGCTGCTCGCCGCCCGACAAGGTGCCGGCCGCTTGGTCGAGCCGTTCGGTGAGCCGGGGAAACAGGTCGAGCACCCGGGCGCGGCTCGCGCGCCGGTGCGCCCGCGCACGCGGCACCAGCGCGCCCATCTCGAGATTCTCGCGCACCGAAAGACCGCCGAACAGCTGCCGCCCCTCGGCGACCTGACCGATCCCGAGCGCGCACACCCGGTCGCTCGACCAGCCGGTGATGTCCTGGCCGTCGAACCGGATGCGCCCGCGCGCGGGCACCATGAGCCCGGCGATCGTGCGGATCAGCGAGGTCTTGCCGGCGCCGTTGGCGCCGACCACGGCGACCGTCGTCCCGGCCTCGACCGCGAGCGACACCCGGTCGAGCGCTCGGGCGTCGCCGTAGAACAGCTCGATCTCGGTGACCTCGAGCCGCCCTGCCATCGCTCACGGCTCCTCAACACCGAGATAGCTTTCGATCACCCGCGGGTCGGCGACCACCGTGGCCGGGGCGCCGTCGGCGATCTTGACCCCGTGGTCGAGCACAACCACCCGGTCCGACAGCGCCATCACCGCGCGCATCACATGTTCGACCATCAAGATCGTGATCCCGAGCGCCTGGTTGAGACCGCGCAAAACCGCCACCAGCTGATCGACCTCGGTCGGGCGCAAGCCCGCCAGCACCTCGTCGAGCAGCAACAACCGCGGGCCGGTCGCAAGCGCGCGCGCGAGCTCCAGCAGCTTGCGCTCGGGCAAGGTCAGGCTGGCCGCCAGCCGCGCCGCCAGGCCCGCAAGCCCGAGCCGGTCGAGCTCGTGCCACGCGCGCGCCCGCGCCGCCGCGACCCCGTCGCCATGGACCAGACCGCCGATCAGGACATTGTCGAGCACGGTCAGGGCCGGAAACGGCCGCACCAGCTGAAAGGTCCGGCCGACCCCGAGCCGGCACACCCGGGCCGGATCGAGCCCGACCAGGTCGCGCCCGTCGAGCCGGATCGCGCCGACGGTCGGCCGAAAAACGCCGCTAATCATGTTAAACAGCGTGGTCTTGCCGGCACCGTTGGGACCGACCAGGGCAACGATCGCGCCCCCGGGCACGGTGAACGAGACCTCGGCGACCGCGGTCAGACCACGGAACCGTTTGGTCACCTGTTCGACCGCGAGCAGCGGCGGATCGCCCGCGGTCATCGGTCGGGCGTCCGAGTGGCGGCGTCACCCAGGCCGAGCCGGCGCGCCAGCGGCGGCCACACCCCGCTCGGCAGGCGGAGCACGATCACGACCAGGAGCACGCCGTAGACCGTCTGCTTCAACCCGGGCAGGTCGATCGCCAACGCCTCGAGCCCGAGCGTCAACGCCTCGCCGAGCGGGGTCAACACCACCGCGCCGAGGATCGGGCCGAACAAGGTGCCGATGCCGCCGACGATCGGCGCCAGGATCATCTCGATCGAGCGATGCATCGCGAACGCCTGATCGGGGAACAGGTTGTTGTAGTAGAACGCCTGGATCACCCCGGCCGGCGCGGTCAACGCCGCCGACATCACCGCGGCGGCAAGCTTGGTCCGAAACACGTTGATCCCCGACGCCGCCGCGGCCTCCTGGTCCTCGCGCACCGCGCGCCAGCGATAGCCGAGCGGCCGTGCGATCACGGCGCGGCACAGCAGGAACAGCCCAAGTGTATAGGCGAGCAGCAGGTAGTAGAACAGGAGCGGCGGTCCGCGCAGATCCGCCCACGGCAGCGCACCGTCGTGGTCGAGCGGCAGGAAGAAGCCCGCCGAGCCGCCGAGCCAGTCGAGATGGTCGAAGCCGATCCGGGTGAACTCGGCAAACGCGATCGTCAACAGGGCGAAGTAAACCCCGCGGACCCCGAACCGGAACCCGAGCCCGCCGATCACCGCCCCGGCCGCCGCCGCGACCGCGACCGCCGCCCACACGCCGATCCAGGGCCCGATCCCGAAATGGACGTAAAGCGCGGCCGCGGTGTAGGCACCGAGCCCGACATACAGGGTATGGCCGAGCGACAACTGCCCGGCAAACCCCATCATCAGGTTCCACGCCTGCCCAACGGCGGCAAACCACAGCATGGTGATCGCGACCGAGACCAGGTACGCGTCGTCGATTCCGAGCGGCCACACCGCCAGCACGAGCGCGAACCCACCGAACAAGAGCCGGCCGCGCCGGGCGGGGTCGGGGGCGGCCATCATCGCGCAGGCCGCCCGAACAGGCCGTGCGGCCGCACCACCAAAACCAGGATCAACACGGCGAAGCTGACCATGCTCTTCATCGACGGCATCAAGACGATGCCCGCGAGCGCTTCGGCCAGCCCGATCAGGACCCCGCCGGCGAGCGCCCCGGTGGCGCTGCCGAGCCCGCCGATGATCACGATGGTGAAGCCGGCGAGCGTGTAGTCGGGCGCGAGCTGGGGGTGGACATCGACGATCAGGGTCATCAGGCAGCCGGCGATCCCGGCGACCGCGCAGCCGAGCCCGAAGGTCAAGGCGTAGAGTCGCTCGACCGGCAACCCGACCACCCGGGCGCCCAGCTGGTTGTCGGCGCACGCCCGGACCGCGGTGCCGAGCGCGGTCAAGCGGAAGAACGCGAACAAACCGGCGGCGACCAGGATCGCCGCTCCGCCGGCGATCACCCGGACCTTGTCGAGCAAGAGCGGCCCGATCTCGTAGGCATCGAACGCATATGGCACCCGCACGCCGCGCGCGTCGGGGCCGAACGCCATCAACAGCCCGTTCATCACCACCATCGCGACCCCGACCAGCGCCAGGAATTGGCGATGCTCGGGCGCACCGATCAGCTCGCGGACCAGACCGCGGTGCATCAGCCAGCCGGTGCCGAACAGGGCGAGCCCGACGATCGGCACCGCGACCAGCGGGTCGGCGCCGAGGCCGTCGGCGAGCAGGACCGCGCCGAACATGCCGGCGACCATGACCTCGCCATGGGCGAAATTGACCACCCGGCTGACCCCGAAGATCACCGACAACCCGAGCGCAGCCAAGCCGTAGACCAAGCCGGTCAGACCCCCCGACGCGGCGATATTGAGGATGACCTCGAACGGCATGAGCCGGGGGGGGCCTTCATGTTTTGGAAAGAAACCGGGGTGTGCCGGGACGTCGACACCAAGCAGACGCCGGCCACGACTCGGCGCATGCAGCCAACGGATTGATTGACAGATCACAATGATCTGTCGCACTGTTGGCGTCAAGAGCCGTGTTGACGGCAATCGGGCCCACGACACCGCCGTGCCCGCACCACCGCACCCCGATCGCCGAGGCGCCCGGGCCGAGAGCGGCGCTCCGGGCGGGTGTCAGACTGATCCGCTGAGGACGCGGCATGACTCCCAAAGGCCGGTATGCGACCAAACCCACCTCGGGTGACCCGCGTGAGACCGAAGCATGGGCACTCACCGAGGCAGCGCGTCGCCTGATCGACGGCGCCCGCGCTCAAGACGGCGGACAGGCGTTGCGTGCGGCGCTGTTGCTCAATCAAAAGCTGTGGACGATCTTCCAGGCCGAGATCAGTGAGGAAGCGTGCCCCCTGCCCGCCGAGTTGCGGCAGAATTTGGCCGCCTTGTCGATCCTGGTCGATCGCGAGACGATGTCCCGGCTGGCCGATCTCGACGGCAGCAAGCTCGACACCCTGATCGAGATCAACCGGGCGGTCGCCGGCGGGTTGGCCCCACGGGCGCCGACCCAGGCAGCGGCAAGCGAACAGCCCACGCCGGCCGCGTCACCTGACGGGGTCAGACTGTCGATCTGACCGGTCGGCGCCGCGCGCACGCGGCGAAACCGGATGGCGGCGCGGCCGGTCTCCGGTCGGGCAGCGGCGGTTGACGGACCCCTCCAGCTTGATACTCTACCATTGTTGTTGACAGGTGACCAGGGGGTCGCCGCACCGGTGGCGTGTCCCCGGCGGCGCGGCGCCCGGTCTTTCGGGAGGACAAGATGGCCCATCTGCCTCCGATGACGTTCGTCCGGTTTTCGACCCGGCTCGGCGTCTCGGCCGCGTTGTGCTACGGCACCTACAATCCGTCGGGGACCTCCTACATCCACTGGTTGCTGGAACCGGGCGGCGGCTATCTGTCGCTCAAGGTGATGGTCGGCCTGTTCCTGGTGTGGACCTTCATGGGGTTGGTCCCGATTATATGGACCTCTATGGGGCCGGTCGGGATCGGCGCCGCGGTGGCGTTGATGGCGACCGGCGGCCTCGTGTTGTGGGATTACGGGTTGCTCGACCACATCGACCCGAGCTTCTACCCCTACGCCCTGATCGGGGCGGTCGCGACCATCCTGGCGGTCGCGCTGACTTGGGGGCACATCAGCCTTCAGTTCTGGCATTTGAAACTGGTGCGCAAGATCACGGCGAAGCCGCCCTGATCGGCGGCGAACCGCCGTCGCGGCGGCACCATCGGCAGGCGGGTCCGGGGCTTCGGGCCCGCTATTTTTTTGTTCGTGCCCGCGACCCAGGTTCGAGGGTCGGGCGACATCTGGACCGGCGTGGCTCGAGGGTCGGGCGACAAACCGAGCGGTCGGGCAAGACGCGCGGACAAAGCGAGTTGGCCGGCACCCGATGCACGCAGCAGTCGGACCGCGCCGACCGAGCGCCGTTCTCCGGGAGTGAGCGTGGGACGAGATCGCGGTCGACGCGGCACCGACGGCTCGGACGCGCGGTCGCTCCGCGACCGCCTGACCTTTCGGTTGTCGGCGGCAAACGTCGCCCGACCCTCGAAACCGCGGCGCCGGTCGGCTCGGGCCCATCCGGTTTGCGCTGGTTGAAGGCCGGGCCGGTTATTAAGTTAAAGAGAGTCGGTGTTAAAGAGTTATGGTCGGGATTCCGACTTGGACTCCCGACGGTTACAGAGAGAATCGTCTCCCGACCCTCGAAAAAGTGTCGCCCGGATCCCGAGTCCGGCGGGGTCGGAGTGTCGGCCCGATGTCGAGGAGGTGTCGCCCCACCCTCGAAAACGGCCCCGCTGTCGCCCGACCCTCGAGCCTTTCGGGTCACGGTGTGGCCGCCGCGACTCGTGGGAGTCCGGTGGGCACGGCCAGGCTTGTGGATAACTTCGTCGATCTGTCGCCCGACCCACGACCGGGTGTCGCCCGCCCCTCGAAGTCCTTGAAACAACGGGCAGACGCGTCGGGAGTCGCGGGGAGTCAAGGGGGATTCCTTCGAGGGTCGGCCGACACTTTTGACCGAAAGGCGGGTCCGGCCGGGCCAGGCGGCGGGGAAAGTTCGAGGGTGGGCGGACAAAGGGTCGAATGGGGGTGTTTGTCCGGGGATCGCTGGTAGATTGAAGCAGCGGTTGGCGGAGCCGGATGATGACCGAACGCGAATGCCAGGTTTCGGGGCAAGCGGAGCTGTTCGACAGTCCGCTCCAGGGGGCGGTCAAGAACGATCGCCGAATGATGGTCTGGAATTTTTTCTCGCTCGATACCTCGCGCGCCCGGACCGAGACGCTGAGCTATCGCGACGGCGAGGTTTCGATCGAGGTTCGTGCCGGCCCGATGGGCATGGCGACGATGGCGGACAAGGAATTGTTGATCTATATCGCGTCTTTGATGGTCGAGAAGATGAACCGGGGCGAGACCCCGGGGCCGGTGTTCACCTTTACCGCCCATGATTTTTTTCGGGTCTGCGGCACCGCCGCGGCCGGCACCGCCTACAGCCGGATCAAGGGCGCGCTTGACCGGCTGCAGGGCACCCAGGTCCGGACCAACATCGAGACCGGCGGCGAGGGCCGCGACGAATGGTTCTCGTGGATCAAGGCGGCGCGGCTCGACTACCGGCGGACCGCCGGCGGCAAACGGACCTTGAAATCGGTCACGGTCGAGTTGTGCGACTGGCTCTATCGCGCGATCCATAAGGACAACCGGGTCCTGACCTACAGCCGAAAATACTTCGAGCTGACCCCCCTGGAACGGCGGATCTACGAGATCGCGCGGGCCCATTGCGGCCACCAGGCCGGGTTTCGGATCAATCTTGAGAAGCTGCGGCTGCGGGTCGGGGTCGAGAGCGATCTCCGGCGGTTCAAGTACGATTTGCGCAAGATCGCCGACGCCGGTCGGATTCCGGAGTACGGGATCGTGCTCAAGAACGACCCGGCGTCGCCCGAGATCAAGGCGGCGCTCGAAAAGGGGCTGATCAAGCGCCGACCGCGCAACAACGCGGTGATCGTGGCGTTTTGGAACAAGAAGCGCTTTTTCGAAGAAAGCGGCGCCCGGGCGGCCGAGCAGTGGAACCTCGATGGGCTCGCGTTGGTCGAGTGACCAAGGGGACCGCCGCACGACCGCATCGGGTCCGGCACTTGCGAGAAGACTATTTATCGCAACCGCCGAGCCGGCGTGAAACGCCGGCCGATGTAGCGGCAGTTTTCGTGCGATCGCTTCCGTCTCACCGGGCAAACGGTCCGGATTTCCTCAACATAAACCTCGGGGTCAAAACCGCTCGACCCAGGGCCGAAGGGTGAGCTCGTTGGTCCAGGCGCTCCGTGGTTGGCGGTGGAGCGCGAGATAGGTCGCGGCGATCGCGTCCGGGTCGAGATAGCTGTCCGGCACGGAAGGGGTGCCGCGCGCCGGCGCGGCGATCACGCCGTCGATCACGATGTGAGCGACGTGCAGGTTTTGAGGTCCAAGTTCGCGCGCGAGGCTTTCGGCCAAGCCGCGTAACGCGAACTTGGCCATCGCGAACGGTGCCGACTTCGGATAGCCTTTGAGGCTGGCCGAGGCGCCGGTGAACAACAGGGTGCCGCGACCGCGGGCGAGCATGGCGCGCGCGGCCGCCTGGGCGACGAAGGCACCGCCAAGGGCGGCGATCGCGAGGGTCTTGGTAAGCTCGGCCGGATCGAGGTCGGTGATCGCGCCGCGGTAGCGATAGCTCGGGTTGAACACCACCAGGTCAGGGGTGCTGTGGGTCGCCTGGACGTCGGCGAACAGGCGGGTCACCGCGTCGGGGTCGCTGACGTCGCAGGCGTGGCGGGTCGCACCGAGCGGGTCCGCGACCGCGGTCAGGCGGTCGGGGTGCCGCGACGCCAGCGCGACCGTGAGACCGTCGGCCGCCGCCGCCCGGGCGATTGCGGCGGAGAGCCCCTGCCCTGCCCCGACGATCAATGCGATCTCCGATTTGCTCCCCATGGTGTCCTCCGATGATCACGGTGTGGTGAAAGGCGACGGCGTGCCGGGCGCCTGTCAAGGACGACGATGGTTTCGACGATTTGGCGGCCGGCGCGCCCAAGCCTCCCCCGACCAGGGGTTGCCCCTGGCCTCCATTAAGTGGGGTCAAGGGGGCGAGCCCCCTTGCGGAGGTCAAGGGGGCAGCGCCCCCCCGCACGGCCGCCAAGCCGCATTCGGCAGCGCTGATGGGCCTGATCACGGCCGGCACGGCAACCAATTCACTCACCTCAACCATTGTCGTCACAAAAATCTCCCAGTTTTTTCAGTGTCGTCATCGGCATCACCTCAACTGAGTCAATCAAACCGGACTGACCATACCCATCAGGAATATCCATCGAACCAACCGCTTGCGTCGAGTCCGGCGCGGCTTTTGAGGCAAATCGGCCCACCGAATCGATACTGTCGGCCACATCCGTGACACCGCGTCAACCGACTCCGTCACACCTGGCGCGGCGGACGGATCAGATCGATCGAGGCGATCGAGCCAGACAAGGCAAATGCGGCGACCGTTTCGGACGCATCAAAAGTGTCCAGTACATCAAGACATTCGAGTAGGTCGGCCAAAACCATCGGGTCAATTGGATCGGTGGCATCCGACGCGTCAGGTGTGGCAACATGATCTATTGCGCCCACAGCATCGCGCAGGGCATTGACGGCTATTCATGAAATCGCGTCCACTGCGGCGACCGCGGCGAGTTCGGCGGGCGTTGCCGCCACGGCGACGCGGGCAGGGCGGTCGGGCGCGTCGGGCGGCCGGCCCCGGCCGCGGTCGAGCGGTGGGGAGACAAGCGCATGATCGTGCTGACGGGGAGCGTCAAAGGCGGCACCGGCAAAACCGTGCTCGCCGCCAATCTCGGGGTCGAACGCGCGCGCGCCGGTCGACAGGTCCTGCTGGTCGATGCCGACGCCGACCAGGGCAATCTGAACGACTGGGCGGCGCTGCGGTCGGAGAGCGGGATAGACCCCGCGGTGACCCGGGTGTTGCTCAAAGGTCGCGATACCGCCCAGCAGCTTGTGCGGCTGGCCGAGAAGTTCGATGATATCGTGATCGACTGTGGCGGCTTCGACAGCCAAGAGCTGCGCCAAGCGTTGGTCGTCGCCGACATTTGGATCATCCCGATGAAGCCGTCGCAGTTCCAGATCTGGACGTTGGAAAAGCTGATCGAGCTGCGCAGCCTGGCGATGGGGTTCCGGCCGACCGAGATCGAGGGCTGGCTGTTGGCTGCCCGCGCCTCGACCCACCCGTCGCACGACGACCGTGCCGCCCTTGAGACCGTGGTGCGCGAGCGCGGACTGGAAGGCTTCCGCGTGCTGTCGAGCGTGATCCACGAACGCGCCGCCTATCCGGTTGCCGAAGGCATGGGGCTCGGGGTCAGCGAGTTGCCGCGCCCGGATCGCGGCGTGCGCAACGCGGTCGATGAAGTGACCCGTCTCTATCGTGAGGTGTTCGAGGATGCCGCCGAAACCGCCGTTGCGCCTGTCGCGGCCTGAGGCCGCCAAAGGAGCCCTCAGGCTCGACAGCCCGGAATTCCGCGCCTTCGTCGACGGCGGCCGCGCAAGCGTCCCGGGTGCGCCGGCGGCGGCGGACGAAGCGGCCGCGCCGACCGGCGCCGCGGCGGCGATCGGATCACCGGCGGCCGCTCCGGCAACCACGGCAACAGCGGCATCGACATCATCGACGGCGACGTCGGCCGAGACGTCATCTGCGGCAAACGCGTCAGCACCGGCATCAACGTCACGTGCGTCATCATCGTTGACGCCATCGGGGCGATCACCGGAACCGACGCCGCCAAGCAAACCACCGAGATCATCTGCGTCCGCGACGTCAACCGTATCGGATACGGCATCGTCGTCGGGTGCGTCGGTGTCGTCACCGTCATCAGCTGCGGCAATCGAGGCTGTCCCGTCACCCCCGTCAGCCGTATCGAGCCTGCCGGGGTCGGCCGGCGCGTCGGTCGCGCCGTTTCCGTCGAGCGCGGCCGCGCCGGCGCGGTCGGCCGGACGGGCGCGTCCGGCGGGGCTGGCCGAGCGGGCAGGGGCGTCGGTGTCGGCGCTGCCGGCGCGCGCGGGCGCCGGCGCCCGGCGCCGCGCACCGGAGCCGCCAGTGATCGAGGTCGAGGAGGTGATCCCCGACGACACCCACGCGGTGGCGTTGCGGATGCCCGAGGCGGTGGCGCGCAAGCTCGACCGGCTGGCCGAGACGTGGCTGTGCCATCGCCACCAGATCATGGTCGATCTGATCGCGCCGGGGCTGGAAGCGCTGGCGGCGGCGGCCGATCGCGGCGAGCCGCTGGTGTTCCCGCCGGGGCAAAACCGGCCCGGGCGCAAACGTGCCATGACCCTGCGGCTGCGCGCCGAGTTGGCCGAGGCGCTCGACCGGGTGCTGGCGCGCCATGGCGCGATCAAGTCGCAGATCGTGTTGCGGCTGTTGGTGCCGGCGATCGAGCGGCTGTATCAGCAGGAGCTCGGCGCCGAGGGCGGCGGGTGAACCGCAAGCGGCGGTCAATCGGGAGGCGGCGGTGACGGCGCGTTCGGCGATCGCGATCGCGGTGGCGATCGCGGTGGGGCAGGGGGCTATGATCGGGACGCCGGCCGCGGCGGCCGTTCCCGACCCGGTTGCGGCGACCGTGGCGCGGTGTCCCGACGCCTCGCTCACGGCGGATCCGCGGTTGATGGTCGATCCGTGGTGCGACGCCTATGCCGCCGGCCTGTTGGCCGCGCTCGCGGGCGCGCTCGAGCGCGGCGCGGGCGGGCGGCCCGAGCTGCCGGTGACCTATGTGCTGCCGCCGGACCGGGCGGCGCGGATGCTCGGGCGCCATGCGGTCACCGAGCGCGGGTGTTGGCTCGGCCGCGGACCGGACGGTGTTGACCCGGCGACCCGGGTCGACGGACGGCTTTCGCTGGGTGCGCTCACCCGCACCGACTGTCGCGCGGTCCCGGCGCCGTGGCAGGCCCGGGTCGCGGGCGAGCCGGCGGTCCACGGCGTGGTGGTCGCGACCTTGGGGGCGCTCCGGCACCTCGCGGTCGGGCTCGCCCGGCTCGACGACGAGGCGCGTCGGCTGTCGGGCATGTTCGGGCGGCCGCGGGTCGCGCCACGGATCGACAACCCCAACCTTGCCTTCGTCGATCGGGTCGCGGTGCTCTCCGCCGAAGCGCTCGACCTGGCGGCGCTCGGCCGCGAGGTGAGCGCCCGGCTGGCGGCATGGTTCGGGACGGACGGAACCGCCGGGGTGCCGCCGTGGGTCGGGCGGTTCCACAGCGTGGCCGCCGGCCGCGACAGCCCGGACGCGGTCGCCGCGGCGCTGCGTCGGGCGTTGACGGGCCGGTGACCGGTCCGGCCGGGTTTACCGGCCGGACAGGATGTCGAGCAGGGTCCGGGCGCGCCGCGGCGGTGCGGGCGCGGCGTCGGGCGTCGGTTCGGTCGCCGGGACCGGCGCCGCGTCGGGTGGCGGCGACGCGGCCGGGGTCGGGGTCGGGGTCGGCGGCGGTGGCGGTGGCGGCGCCGCGGCGACCCAGGACGCGGGCAGACCGGGGTCGTCCAGGCGGCGGCCGGCCGGGTCGGTGTACTCGTCGTTCCAGCGCTGGACGTGGGCGGCGAGCTGGTCGCGGATGTCGGCGAGCCGGCGCCGGGCGATATGGTCCCACCCGACCGGCGCGCGGCGGAACAGGCCGGCCGAAATCCGGAAATTGGCCTCAAGCGCGCCGCGGGCGTCGAGGTCGAGCAGGCCGCGGCGCGGCTCGGCGCGATCGATGATCGCCCGGGCGACCCGCGCGCGGATCGTCGCGTGGATCGTCCACAGCACCGCGAACACGGCGGCGGCGACCGCGATCAGGCGGACCGGCAGGCCGAGCGCCCATGGCGGGGTCAGCGCCAGCGACCACGTCTCGAGCGCCGCCCGGGTCTCGGGCCCGATCAGCCAGGCAAGCAAGCCGACCACCGCGCCGATCGCGCCGAACACCAAGACCTCGCGCGCGAGCACGCCGCGACGCCACGCGGCCCGCCGGGCGGCCAGCCACGGCACGATCTCGGTCTCGAGCTCGTTGGCCAGCGATTCCAGGCTGCCGGCGATCCGATAGCCGCGGCCGAACTCGACATCGGTGATCCGGCCGTGGATCTCGGCGAGATCGGCGGCCGATTTCGCCTCGTAGCGCGCCTGTTTGGTGGGGTCGTTGAACGCCGGCGCGACCTCGCGGTTGTAGATGCCGTAGAACCGGCCGCTGACCAGGCCGGCCTGGGCGATCGCGCGCTGCCAGGCGCCGACCACCGCTTCGGGATTGTCTTCGCGCGCCGAGGTGTCGATCTGGTTCAAGATGTACAGGAACTTGCGCGAGTCCGGGCGCTGCACCGTCTTGGCGACCAAGTGCTTTAGGGTGTCGTACATCGACCCCGGCTCGGGCCGCCGGGCGTCGAACATCACCAGCACCAGATCGGCCAGATCCATGATGTGGTCGGTCACCCGCAGGGTTGAGCGGCGCTGGTCGTCGGCGTCGAAGCCGGGCGAGTCGATCAGGATCTTGCCGCGCAGCCGCGGGCTCGACGCGGTCTTCAATTGCAGATAGGCGTCGATCCGCTTGCCCTCGCCTTGGGCGACCCGCTCGATCTCGTCGCTCATTCGGTAGAACGGAAAGCGCGGGTCGGCGTTGAGCGCGGTGCCGGGCAGCGAATCATGATGCCGGTCGGGGCCGTAGCAGATCACCGTGAACTTGTCATCGACCGCCTGGTTGCCGGTGGTCTGCAGCGACATCCCAAGGAAGCTGTTGATAAAGCTCGATTTTCCTGAGGAGAACAGCCCGAGCACGCTGATCACCGGCCACCAGGCAATCCGGCTGGTCAGGGAGTCGGCGCGGGACAGCAGGCCCATCCGCTGCAACAGCCGGTCGAACGAACGGAAGGTCGCCAGCGCCGGCAACAGGCGCGGATGTTCCGCGCGCAGGTGCGATTCGAGCAAATCAAGGCGTCGGGCCAAAGCACGCTTGGGGGACATGTTTATTACGATCGACGATCAGCGGGAAGGGCAGGGGCGGGGCGGCAGGACCGTCTCGCCGTCGGTCAGGGGACGGTCGGGGCGGTCGACACCAACGCCATCATCTGCTGGTTGAGCAGGGAGCGGACCCGATTGGCCGCCTGGCGGGCCCGTGCCTCGGTCAGCCACGGCGCGGCGGCTTCCGCGGCGGCGCCGGTGAGCTTGGCAACCTCGGCGACCGCGTCGTCGAATTTGCCGGTCGCGAGCAACAGTTGGGCCCGTTCGGCGATCCCGCGCGGGTTGTCGCCGCGGGGAATGCCGGTCAGCCGGTAGAGCGGCGGCGACACCTCGCGGACCAGGCCGACGACGCTGTCGAGCATGCGCGCGACCGGGGCGCCCGAGGTCGCTTCCCATATGATCGCCGGGGCGAACACGTCGAACCGGTCGGCGAGCCACTGCTCGGTCGCGACCCCGGTGGCGGCGCGGCCGGCGACCTGGTCGAGCGCCCGGCGCATTGCGGGGTCGCCGAACCCGGCCATCCGCACCGCGGCGAGCGCGCTTTGGAACGGCTGTTCGGTCGCGAGCGCGGCGCGCAGTTGGCCTGCGGCCAGCAGCATCGCCAGCGTCGGCGAGCCGACCGGCATCGAGGTGATCCGGCTTTCGATATCGGACACCAGCCCTTCGACCGCGCCGACCCGGGTGGCGAGGTCGCTGATCGTGCGGGAGATTTCGATGCGCGCGTCGGCGATCCGGCTGTCTACGGCGTTGATCCGACGTTCGAGCGCTGCCGAGGTCGCGACCTGTTCGAGGGCAAGCCGGGAGATTTTGCCTTCCATCTCCCCGACCCGCTTTTCGACCGCGCGCGGTGCCAGCGTCGCCTCGCCGTTCGGACCCTGCGGCCAGAACGGCATCATCACCGCGACCCCGGCCGAGACCATCGCGACCACCGCGGCGGCGACCGACAAACCGGCCCATTTGTCCACAGGGGTCTTCGGGGTCGGTTGCATGGCGTCGACGCGCGGCGAGCGGTCGTCTGGCACCTGGCCGGCGCTGCCGCCACCTGCGTCGGCGACGCCGGCGGTGCCGTTCGGGGCCGCGGCCGCCGCGGCGACCGGCGCGCTCGGCGCGGCGGCGCGCGGCGGCGGGGCCGGCGTGGCCGCGGGCGGGGTCTCGGGGCGGGCGGACGGCCCGTCGCTCGCCGCGCGCAAGGGGATTTCGGGCGGCGGGATGTCGTAACGGGGAATGTCCACGGGCGGGATCTCGGCGGCGGTTTCGATCGGTGGCGCCGGCGCCGTCGCGTCCTGCCCGGGGTCGGGGGCGGCGGTGGGCGTCGGGGTCGCGGATGCGGGTGGGGTCGAAGACATCGGGGCGTCCCCCGGTTGGCTGGGCGGGGCGGCGGCGTCGGCCGTGCGGTCGTCGCCGCGACCGAGCGCCGCCATCTCATGATCCTCGATCCGGATGCCGTGCCGGCGCGCGGCGGTGCGCAGGTCGTTGAGCCGGGTCGGCGGGATCGCGCCGCGCTTTTTCCAGCCCTGGACCGTGGTCACCGGGATTTCGAGCTTGCTCGCCATCGGGCGGATGCCGCCGAACCGTTCGATCACCTGCTCGGCGAGCGACACTTGGGGTGCCGCAGACGGTGTCGGGTTCGACGGGGTGGCTTCCGCAGACGATACCATGACCTCGGGTCGATCGTTGTGACGAGGACGAGGGGACATCCCGAGCTTGGGGACGGTCCCTACTGCGACGGGCGCACGCGGGATCCGCCTGCGGCGCCCGGGCCGATGCGCGGTTCGCCGTCCGATCGGAACCCGGTCGAAGTGTAGCAAAAGGCGGATGAAGCGGGGAGGGGAAAACCAGCCACCCGGCCGCGAGCGCGCCGGCCGGGTTCGGGCGCCCGGGGTCAGACGACGATGTTGAGCAACTGACCGCGGGTCTCGGTCACGGTGCCGCCGCCGCCGGCTGGGACCGGCGCCGCGGCGGTCGGACCGGGTGCACCGAACAAACGGGCGGTGGTCTGGGTCTGGGTCTCGGCGGCCCGTCCGATCGCGCCAAGCGTGAAGGCGCTCCGCGCCTGCCCCTGCAGCGCGGTCGAGACGTAGGCGGCGTTCGAGCCGATCTCTGCGACCATGTCCCGCTATCCCAGGTCCTGCTGCGACCGCGCGCCCAGCTTAGCAAAGCTCCGACGATCGGATTGCGATCGCATCAGACGACGAAATTGAGCGCCGCCCCGGCACGTCCGACCGACCCGGGGCCGGGTCCACCGGCGGCGGCCGCGGCGGCCGACGCGCCGTCCCGACCTTCACTCGACGCCGGCACCGGTTGCGAAACCGTTAACGCCGCCTCGTCGGTCCCGTTCGCCGTGTGGTCGGCCGCGCCGTCTTCCGGCCGGTCACCGGCGGTGCCATCGAGATTGCGGCGACGATTCGCCTCCTCATATTGTTTGAGCGCGCTTTCCGGCGGGATCTGGTCGACCGTCTTGCCGGTTTCCGGGTCGCGGAATAGAATAACGAGGTGGCTCGCGGCGAAATTGTAATCGAGCACCGGGCTCAGATAGCGGTCCAACAGGTTCGGGCGTTCGCCGTCTTTGGCGTCGAGATTGGCGGTGTCGAGATTGGCGGTGTCGTCAGGGGCGGCCTCGTCAACCGCGCCGGCGGCTTCGCCGCCCCGGGCGGCCGCCAGACCGGCCTCCGTCTCGTCGCCGAACGCGGGGATCCCGCGGAACGCCGCGGCCGCCGGTGAGGGACCGGCCGCCGTCGGCAGAGTGAGCACCGTATCCATGGCCGCCTCGTGCGTTCGTCGTCCCCGAGTGAGGTCGGCGCGACCGGTGACGGCTCGCCGCCTGCTGCTGATGCCCGGCTCCGCCCCGGACGGCCGTGCATCCGAGTCTGCGGCCGTTCGTCACGCGGAGGGACAGCTGAGGGGCGGTCCGGTTTGGACTTCCCCGTAGAACACGATAGGTGATCTTTACAAAGAAGTAAAGCGTTTTTCATCGGGTCGGGGTGGAAAAAATGTGGCAAGGGGGCGCGGACACGGTGCCGGGGCTGTCCAAGATCGGCGATCTGACGGTGGTCCACAACCGCCGGTTTCATGCCGCGTTCCCGGCGGCGGTCCGGCTCGGCGACGGGCGGGTGTTGGTGGTGTTCCGGCGCGCCCGCGACCCGCGCTGGCTGTGGGCCGACCAGGCGGGCGCCGACCCGGCGCTTGACCGGATCGATCATCTCGACCCGCGCTCCCAGCTCGCCGCGGTCTGGCTCGCGCCGGACACTCTGGCGCCGCTTGGGCCCCCGGTCGGGCTCGCCCCCGACCCCGAGGCCGGCGACCAGGACGCCTCGTTGCTCGCCTTGACCGATGGGCGGCTTTTGTTGGGCGGTTTCGCCTGGTACCCGCTGGCGCCGCAGGCGGCGGCGGACTTGCGGGCGGTCGGCGCCCCGGTGGTTGGCGGCGGCGACGCTGCGGCGGGGGCGTATCTGTTCTGGGGCGGCTACACCCGCCTCAGCGATGATCGCGGGGTCAGCTGGACCGACCACCGCTATCTGCCGCGGCTGCCGCCGGTCGGCACCGCCCCGATCGTGACCAACTGGTGGACCCCGGCGCGCGGCGGCGCCGTGCGCGGCCGCCCGGTCGAGGCGCCGGACGGCCGCCTGTTGCTCGCGACCTACGGCCGGGTGCCGGGGTACCGCGCCTATGTCAGCTTCCTGTTCGTGTCGCACGACCGGGGGTGCGGGTGGGCATGCCGGGGCCCGATCGCCGCCGACCCCGAGGGCCGACACGGCTATGCCGAGCCGGCGCTGTGGCTGTGCCCGACCAGCGGGCGCCTGATCGCGTTCCACCGGTCGTTCGGCGCCGACGACCGGCTGATCACCGTGACCTCGGACGATCTCGGCGCGACCTGGGGCGCGCCCACCGTGCACGAGGTGACCGGCCATCCGTTCGATGTCCTGGCGCTCGGCGACGGACGCGCCGTGCTGGTCTATGGCTATCGCCATCCGCCCTACGGCGTGCGCGCGCGGCTGTGGCGGCCGGCCGACGGATCGCCCGCCGACGCGCCCGAGTTGGTGGTACGCGACGACGCGCCGAGCGGCGACCTCGGCTACCCGTGGGCGGTCGCGCTCGGCGACGGTCGGCTGTTGGTGGTCTACTACCAATGCGACGGCGACGGCATCCGACACATTGCAGGAAGTCTCCTCTCGGTCTCGGCCGGTGCAACGCAAGGGCCGCGTGCAGACCCTTGATAGCCGAAATCAAGCTAACCACCTTTTGGGTGCGGACGCCGCGTGACGGGTCCGCGAACCGGGGGGTGTAGCCGATGAAAGGGGTGGCCCCCGCGGTTTCGTGTCAACTGGCGTGGCCGACCGGCACGTCTCGTGATTTGCGGTGCGGCAGCGCCTGATGAGATCGCTCAACTTGGAGGATACTCATGCGCACCTTCGACTTGTCGCCACTGTTTCGGTCGACGATCGGGTTCGACCGACTGTCCCGCGCGATGGACGCGGCGCTTCAACTGAACGACAGTGGCGTCTCCTATCCGCCTTACAACATCGAGAAGGTCTCGGACGACGGCTATCGCATCTCGATGGCGGTTGCGGGCTTTGCCGGCGACGACATCGAGATCACCAGCCACGAGGGCTGGCTGACCGTCAGGGGTAAGGCCAAGGCGGAGAGCGAGACCCGAACCTTCCTCTATCGTGGGATCGCGGAGCGCGCGTTCGAGCGCAAGTTCCAGCTCGCCGACGTCATCCGGGTCACCGGGGCGACGCTGACCGACGGCATGCTCCACATCGAACTGGTCCGCGAGGTGCCCGAGGCCATGCGGCCGCGCCGGATCGAGGTCGCGACGGCGCCGGCCGCCGGCCGGGTGGCGGCGGGCAGCGCGCGCGCGGCGGCGTAACCGATCGGCCGCCCGGCCGGCGGCGTGTCGCGGCCGGGCGGTCACCCGCGGCGGCGGTCGCCGGTCTCGCGGGGATCATCGATGCCCGTTTCCACGAATGTTGAGGCGAGGGGGCCGTCCGGCCCCCTCGGCCGAACTGGAAAGGCGATCCATGATGAGCTGGGGGTATCGCTCCGCGTGGAGCGACCCGTTCCGGGAGCTGCGCCGCTTCCAGGACGAGGTCAATCGGATGATGGGCGGACTGACCGCCGGCCTGCGCGGCCAGGAGTTCCCGCTTGCCAATCTTTGGGCGAACGAGGACGGCCTTGTGGTCCTGGTCGAGGTGCCGGGCCTGGCGCCGGACCAGGTCGAGATCACGGTTCACAACAACACGCTGACGCTCAGCGGCACGACGCCGGACACCCCGCCGGTCGAGGGCGCGGTGGCGCTGCGGCGCGAGCGGCCGCACGGCAGCTTCTTCCGCACGATCGGCCTGCCGGTCTCGGTCGATCCCGAGCGGGTCGAGGCGCGCGCCGACGGCGGCGTCTTGATGATCCACCTGCCGCGGCCCGAGGCCCATCGTCCGCGGCGCGTCCGCATCACCGCCGGCGGCTAAGGACGGGAGGGCTTGCGACGATGTCCGACATGACGACGACGGTGCGCAACCAGGGACCGGTCGAGGGGGCGGAACGGGCGCGCACCGAACCGGTGTTCGTTCCGGCGACCGACATCTATGAGACCAAGGACGCGCTGATCGTGCTGGCCGAGTTGCCGGGTGCGGACCCGGACACGGTCGATGTGACGCTGGAAAACCAGGTGTTGCGGATCACGGCGCGCAACCGGGTGACCCCGCCCAAGGGCATGAGCCTGGTTCATGCCGAGTATCGGACCGGTGATTATGAGCGGTCGTTCACCCTGTCGGCCGAGATCGACACCACCAAGATCGAGGCGTCGGTGCGCAACGGTCTGTTGCAGCTGACGTTGCCCAAGGTCGGCGGCGACCCGGCGCGGAAGATCGCGGTGAAGGCCGGGTAGACAGACGGATAGCGACGGCGGCGGCGAGGTTTGGGGGCAAAAGCCCCCTGGACCCCACTCCTTAAGTCGGGGTCAAGGGGGGGTGTGCCCCCTTGCGGGGGTCCGAGGGGGCAGCGCCCCCCGAACGGCCGTCAGGCCGTAATTCGGCGCCGCAGGACCGGGAAACAGACTGGGGGCGCCCGCGACCGGGCGCCCCCAATTGTTCCCGTGTGATGGCGCGGCCGGTCAGACCCCGACGTTGATCGTGCCGATGTTGGTGTTGTCGGCAACGTCGCCGCCGCCGACACCGGCGCTGGAGGCATCCGACAGGCCCGCCCCGAGGCCGGCCCCGGTGCCGTCCGAGGCGAGGAAGCCGCCGACGCCGGCGCCGACCCCGACCCCTTCCGAAATCGCCGCCGACCCGGCGATGCCGAAGCCCTCGGCGTTGCCGCCGCTCTTGCCGCTTTGATTGACGCTGGTGTTCGCAGAAGCCATCGATCCTCTCCTTTTGCTTGATCTTCGGTGGTTTTCGGTGACGGTCATTGCCGCCGTCACGAGAGGATATTTAGGGATCGCCCGGATCGGCCAATGTGTCGGTCGTCACGATTTGCGTGTGACTTCGGTCACGCCGGCGGTGACCGCTTCAAGGCCGAGGGTCGCCGCGCACCGGACGATCCAGGCGCGCACTGCGGCCCGCGGTTCGAGCACGAAGCCGCCCTCGGCCGCGAGGCGGGTGTAGGCAAGGAGCGCGATGTCGGCGACCGTCAGCGCCGGGCCGAGAGGAACCGGACCTTGTGGCAGTTGCCCGAGCTCGAGCTGCCGAAGACCTCGATCATCGATCGTCTCCCGTCGTCCCTGTCGGGCCCGGCCGGCGGGCCGCGACCAGATATCCGGCGACCGGCCGGCCGCCCTCATGGCGCAGCGTGACGGCGCGCATCTCGTCGATCTCGAACCCGGCGCCGGCCAGCGCGGCGCGCAGATGGGCGATGCCGTGGCGGTATCGGCCGCCCGGGCCGAGCCGGGGCGGCGTGCGCGGGTCGTCGTCTTGGTCGGGGTCGTGCTCGACCGTGAACAGCCAGCGGCCGCCGGCGCGAACGGCGGTCGCCGCGGCGCCGGCGATCGCGTCCAGCGGACCGAAGTAAACAAGGACGTCGGCGGCGACGATCACGTCGAACGCCGCCGGGTGCGCCGCCAGAAAGCGACCGAGCTCGGCGATCTCGACCGCGTCGTAAAGACCGGTCGCGCGGGCGTGCGCCGCCATCGCCGGCGACAGATCGACCCCGACCAGCCGGCGCGCGAACGGCCGAAACCCGGCCGCCGCACGCCCGGTGCCGCAGCCGGCGTCGAGCAGGTCGAACGCTGCGGTCGGGGGCCCGTGCGCCGACGCCAGCGCGTCGGCGAGCAACGCCGGCGCCCGGTAGCCGAGACGATCGAGGCGGGCGTCGAACTCGTCGGCGAACCGGTCGAACAGACCGCGGACATAGGCGTCGCCCGCGCGCGCAGGAACCGGGCCGACCTCGAGCGCGGCGGCGCCGTGCACCGCGAACGGGTCGTCCGGCGCCTCGGCGCGCCAGTCGGCCGCCGCCCGGCGGGCGGCGTCGAGGTCGCGCTCGGCGAGCAGGGTCAGCGCGGCGGCCAGATTGGCGCTGCGGTCACCGCCGTCGCTCGGTGCCAACCGGATCGCCCGGCGGTAAGCGGCGACCGCCGCCCCCGGTCGGTCGAGATCGCGCAGCGCGTTGCCGAGATTGTTGTGCGCGTCGGCGTGACCGGGCGCGCACGCCAGCGCCGCGCGCAACGCCGCGGCGGCGGCGGCCGCGTCGCCGGTGTGTCGCAGAGCCGTGCCCAGATTGTACCGCACGCCCGGATCGTCGAGCCCGAGCGCGAGCGCCCGCCGGAACGCGACCACCGCGCCGGCCGGGTCGCCGAGCCGGACCAGAACCGCGCCCAGGTTGGCGAACCCGGTCGCGGACGACGGATCACGCGCGAGATCATGGCGCAGCGCCGCGGCGGCGCCGGGCCAGTCGGCGCGGGCGGCGTGGCGGACCCAGTCGGTCGGCCCGGTCATCGCGGCGCGCTCGCAGCGGGCGCGCCCCGCGCAGCCGGGTCGCCGCGACGCCGAGCTTCCGGAGGTGGCCGGTCCCCGGACTTGTGCGCGGTGCGGGGCTTGTGGTTTTCTCCCGCCCGGATCGGCGGGCGGGGCCCGCCGTCGTGCGTCTCCGGGGGGATGGGATGGCGAGGAGCGGCGTTTGGGGCGGGGTTGCCCTTGCGGTTGCGGTGGCGATCGCCGGGCCGGTTGTGGCCGGCGAATGGCTGGTCGATCCGGAGTCCGGATGCCGCATCTGGAACGGCTATCCGGAACCGGGCGAGAGCGTGCGCTGGGACGGCCCGTGCGTCGACGGCTATGCCGAGGGCTCGGGCACGCTCAACTGGTTCAAAAACGGCGAGCCGAACGGCAGCTATGTCGGGGAACGGGTCGACGGCAAGGCGCATGGCTACGGCGTCAATGTCTGGGCCAACGGCGATCGCTACGAGGGCTTTTGGGAAAGCGACCTGCCCCACGGCAAGGGCACCTACACCTGGGCCAACGGCAGCGGCTATCAGGGCGAGTGGGTCGCCGGCAAGAAGCACGGGCGCGCGGTCTACATCTGGCCGAACGGCGACCGCTTCGAGGGCACCTACAAGAACGACCAGCCGTTCGGCGGCATCTATGTCAAGGCCGACGGCCGGCGCTTCATCGCGGAAATCTACGAAAACAGCATCGGCCCGGGCCAGCGCTTCTTCACCCCGGAGGAACGGGCGGCGGTGCGCACGGTCGGCGCCAAGGTCTGCCACCCGGGCAGCATGCTGTTCGGTCTGATCGACACCACGATCGTCGGCTTCGTCGAGGCGGTCGTCGAGGACCGCATCCAGGTCCGGATCGCCAAGACCGGCACGCCGTTCCAGACCTATCAAGAGATCACGCTCGGCCAGAACACGATTTTGTGGGACGACGCGGACGCCTGGCAGGTTTGCCCGCCGAGCCCGTGACCGCCCTCCGGAGGCCCTTCGACCGTGCAGGTTGAACCGACAGAGATCGCCGACGTCAAGGTGATCAGGCCCAAGAAGTTCGGGGACGAGCGCGGCTTCTTCTCCGAGACCTATTCCGAGCGCAGCTTGCGTGCCCACGGGCTCGCGTTGACCTTCGTCCAGGACAACCACTCGCTGTCGGCCCAGCCCGGCACGGTCCGCGGTCTGCATTTTCAAACCCCGCCGTTCGCCCAGGACAAGCTGGTCCGGGTGACCCGCGGGGCGATCCTGGACGTTGCGGTCGATCTCCGGCGCGGCTCGCCGACCTTCGGCCGCCACGTCGCGGTGACTTTGAGCACGGCGGCCTGGAACCAGCTGTTGGTGCCGATCGGCTTTGCCCACGGCTTTTGCACCTTGGAGCCCGACACCGAGGTCCTCTACAAGGTGACCAATTTCTATTCGGCCGAGCACGACCGCGGGCTCAAGTGGGACGATCCGGCGCTCGGCATCGCGTGGCCGGTCGAGGCCGCCGCCGCCCAGTTGTCCGACAAGGACCGCCGCCATCCGACGCTTGCCGAGCTCGACCTGGTGTTCTGATCACACTATGCAAAGGGGACGCGGCGTCGGCACGTTGGGGTTCGGCTTCGCCTCACCCCGACCGACCTAGGGTTGTCGTTTCCATGTCCCTCTCACGCGTGCTGGTCACCGGCGGCGCCGGGTTCATCGGCTCGGCGGTGGTCCGCCAGTACCTCGGCGAGACCGAGGTCGAGGTTCTCAATCTCGATTGCCTGACCTACGCCGCCAACCCGGCCTCGCTGCCCGGGGCCGCCGGTCACCCGCGCTACCGCTTCGTCCAGGCCGACATCTGCGACCGCGCCGCGGTGGCCGACGCGGTGCGCACCCACCGCCCCGAGGCGATCCTGCATCTGGCGGCGGAAAGCCATGTCGACCGCTCGATCGACGGCCCCGGCGCGTTCGTTTCGACCAATGTGGTCGGCACATACACCTTGCTTGAGGTCACGCTCGACCATTGGCGGGGCCTGGACGCCACCGCGCGCGCGCGGTTCCGGTTCCACCATGTGTCGACCGACGAGGTGTTCGGCAGCCTTGGGGCGACCGGCGCGTTCACCGAAGCCTCGCCCTACCAGCCGCGCTCGCCCTATTCGGCGACCAAGGCGGCGTCGGACCATCTGGTCCGGGCCTGGCATGAGACCTATGGCCTGCCGGTGGTGGTGACCAACTGCTCGAACAATTACGGGCCGTTCCATTTCCCGGAAAAGCTGATCCCGCTGATGATCCTGAAGGCCTTGGCGCGCGAGCCTCTGCCGGTCTACGGCCGCGGCGACAATGTCCGCGACTGGCTGTTCGTCGAGGACCATGCCCGGGCCCTGCGCCTGGTCGCCGAGGCGGGTGCGGTCGGCGAGACCTACATCATCGGCGGGCAGGCGGAGCGCACCAACCTCGCGGTGGTCGAGGCGATCTGCGACCTGGTCGACCAGCTGGCGCCCGACGACGGACCGCCGCGGCGCACGCTGATCAGCTTTGTCGCCGACCGCCCGGGCCACGACTTCCGCTACGCGATGGACCCGACCAAGATCGAGCGTACGCTCGGCTGGCGGCCGCTCGAGACCTTCGAGACCGGGCTTCGCCGCACCGTCGCGTGGTATCTCGAAAACCGTTGGTGGTGGGAACCGATCCTGGCCGGCCGCTATCAGGGCGAGCGGCTCGGGCGCGCGACCGCCGCGGCCGGAGGTGGGCGATGAAGGTCCTGGTCACCGGCGCCAACGGCCAGCTCGGCACCGAACTGATGCGTCGCCCCCGGCCCGCCGGGCTCGTGCTTTCGGCCCGCGACCGCGCCGCGCTCGACGTCACGGACCCGGCGGCGGTCGCCGCGGCGCTGGCCGACACCGACGCCGCGCTGGTGATCAACGCCGCGGCCTACACCGCGGTCGACCGCGCCGAGGACCAGCCGGACGCGGCCTTTGCGGTCAACCGCGACGCCCCGGCCCATCTCGCCGCGGCGGCCGCCGCGCGCGGCGCCGCCGTGATCCATGTCTCGACCGACTATGTGTTCGACGGCACCAAGGGCGCGCCCTACACCGAGGACGACCCGGTCGCGCCGCTCGGCGTCTACGGCGCCAGCAAGGAGGCGGGCGAGCGCGCGGTCCGCGAGCGGCTCGACCGCCACCTGATCCTGCGCACCGCCTGGGTCTACGCCGCCCACGGCGCCAATTTCGTGCGCACCATGCTGCGGCTCGCCGGCGAGCGCCCGCATCTCCGCGTGGTTGCCGACCAGCGCGGGGCACCGACCGCGGCCGCCGACCTCGCCGACGGCATCCTGGCGCTCGCAGCCCGGATCGCCGTCGGCGCCGACGGCCCGTGGGGCACCTACCATTGCACCTGCGCGGGCGAGACCAGCTGGCACGGTCTGGCCGAGGCGGTGTTCACCGACCTCGAACGGCGCACCGGCACCCGGCCGACCTGTGCCGCGATCACCACCGCGGCGTATCCGACCAAGGCGCGTCGCCCGGCCGACTCCCGGCTTGCCTGCGACCGCTTGGCGGCGGACTGGGGCGTGCGCCTGCGGCCATGGCAGGCGGCGCTCGCCGACGTGCTCGCCGAGCTCCACGGACCCGCCCCGGCGGCGACGGAGCGCGCGTCATGAAGGGCATCATCCTCGCCGGCGGCAGCGGCACCCGGCTCTACCCGATCACCATCGCGATCAGCAAGCAGCTGTTGCCGGTGTTCGACAAGCCGATGATCTACTACCCCTTAAGCACCCTGATGCTCGCCGGCATCCGCGACATCCTGGTGATCACGACGCCGCATGACCAGGCGCAGTTCCAGCGCCTGCTCGGCGACGGCCGCCAGTGGGGGATCACCCTCGCCTACGCGGTCCAGCCGAAGCCCGAGGGGCTTGCGCAGGCGTTCATCATCGGCCGCGACTTCGTCGGCGCCGACCCGTGCGCGCTGGTGCTCGGCGACAACATCTTTTACGGCCACGGCCTGACCGAGCTGTTGAAACGCGCCGCGGCGCGCCGCGACGTCGCGACCATCTTCGCCTTCGGGGTCCGCGACCCCGAGCGCTACGGCGTGGTCGCGTTCGACGACGCCGGCGTGCCGAGCTCGATCGTCGAAAAGCCGAAGGCCCCGGCGTCGCGCTGGGCGGTCACCGGGCTTTACTTCTACCCGAACGACGTCGTCGACATCGCGGCCGAGGTCAAACCGTCGGCGCGCGGCGAGCTCGAGATCACCTCGGTCAACCAGGCCTATCTCGACGGCCGCCGGCTCGCGGTCGAACGGCTCGGCCGCGGCTTTTGCTGGTTCGACACCGGCACCCATGACTCGCTGCTCGAGGCGGCCGATTTCGTGCGTTCGATCCAGCACCGCCAGAGCGTGCAGATCGCGTGCCCCGAGGAGATCGCGCTCGCGGCGGGGTGGATCGACGCGGCGCAGGTCGACGCCCTGGCGGCGCCGCTGGCCAAGACGGGCTATGGGCAGTATCTGCGGGAGTTGATCGAGGGGTGACCGGAGTACCCTTTGCCAAGTGATGCCAATTGGAGTACGCGTCGGGCAGACGAGGGGGTACGCACGATGCAATCCGAGAGACCGGCGACCACCGCCGCCAAGCAGGAGCGCCTTCAGGCCCGTGTGACCACCACGGAAAAGGCCCCGTGTGACCACCACGGAAAAGGCATTGCTGCAGCGTGCCGCGGATTTGAAGGGTGAGAGCCTGACCGAGTTCGTGATCCGAAGTGCAAAGGAAGCCGCCGACCGTGTGGTCGAGGAGGCGACGATCTGGCGGCTCTCGGCCGAGGACTCGCGTCTGTTCGTCGAAACACTGTTGAACCCGCCCGAGCCGAACGCTACGCTTCGGGCGGCCGCGGCTCACTACAAAAAGGTCATGGGTCGGTAACGGGTGACCGATCCGAGGATCAGGCGGCCGGTCGTCGAACCGCTGTCCAAACATCGCGACCGCGACGACTTTCACTCGGGTGCCGAGGAACTGGACCGGTATCTTACCCGGC
>JANQHG010000029.1 GCA_028277115.1 Azospirillaceae bacterium | reverse complement strand
TAGGGAAAAGATACCCAGGAGGGCTGGTGTTGTGCGCAGGATGGCGCGGTCGGACCACTGGCGTTGGGTTTCGACGCCGAGGTGGACGCGGACCTCGGCTTGAAATTGCTCCCCAAGCGGCTCGCCCACGGACGCCGTTTTGGGCAAAGTCGAGCTAAGAGCCCCCTTGACGCCGTCTCCGGCCGGTGAGGCATACTTTCGGCTGGCCTCGCCGATGGGTCCGCCGGAGCGGTTGGAAGACCGTCAGATGGCCGCTTTTTCGTCAGTTCATCCACACCGGAGTCGGAGCCATCCCGATCGAATGGCTCTCGCGGAATGTCCCGGGGTGGGGTGGCCTCGTTCCGGCGTCGACCGGTCGGATCCGGGGCGCGCCGCGCTGAGGTGCCCGTCCTCAAGTGGGCGGAGCGGAAAGGCGCGCACCGCATGTCAACTGCCAAGCTGCGCAACGACGATGACCGGACTGAGTCGCTCGGCGACGAGGTTTCGCGGACGGCCGACACCGTGGTGCCGCTGTATCACGGGGCCGGCGACCCGCCCGCGCGGCGCCTCGGACGCGCCGACCCGGTGTTTCGCCGCTCCGACCCCGGCGGCCAACCCCCGAAGCGTGCTCGGCCGGACGCGGCCGCCGGCACGGAAGCCAACGCCGGCGACGACGGCATCGTGGCGGCGCCGGCGCGGCGGGGTTCTGCCCGGTTAATCCGCCGGCGCGTGGGTCTCGGGCTGACCCTGGTCGTGATCGGTGGGGTGACCGTCGGCGCCCTGTTGATCAAGCCCCGGTCGGTCGACCAGTTGAGCAATGCGGTTTCCGCCGATGTCGCGGCTCTGGTCGCGCGCGGCGATCGCCTGAGCGCCGAGGCGGCCAGATCGATCGAGGCAATGCTCGCAGACCTGGTCGGCATTGCTCGCCTCCTGGTCGCGCGGGTGCCTGACCCGTCCACCCCGGACGGCCATGAGGAAATGTCGCGGTCAGGGGGGCCGGCGACGCCGGGCGATCGTGCGGTCGGCCGCCTGCCGGAATGGGCGCCGCCGGCCGCCAGCGACCCGGCGATGGTGGCGGACCTTGCGACCTCGGACCGCCCGGTCCGGGACGACCTCGAACCCGAGGCCGTCCTGCGGTTCATCCAGGGCATCGTTGACCCGCCGCCCGTACGGCGCCCGCTCCCCACCCGACCGGCGCTGGTCGCCGACGGCTGGGTCGACGTCTTGATCGTTCAGGCCGCGGCACCGTCGCCATCGTCGCCGAGGAAAAAAGCGCCCACCGCCGCGCCCCCCTCAACGCCCGCCACCGCGAGCCCGGCGCCAACCCAAGCACCGGCGCCCGCCCCGGCACCGGCAGCCGCCCAGCCAAGCGCTCTCGCACCACCTCCGGGTCCGGGTCACCCGGTCGGCCCGACCCGCCTCACCCTCGAGGCGGCGCTGGCGCGCTCTTTCGGTGCACCTGAGCAGGCGCCGCGCGCCGGCCCGGTCGAGATCGACCGTGTCGAAGGAGCGTTCGTTCCCGACCTCGCGGTCGCAGACCCGGATCGCGCGGGCGAGGCCGGGCTGGCCGGGGTCGAAATCATGGTCGAACACGACCAGCCGGTGCTCAACCGCAAGGCCGAATTCCTGGACGCCCATGCCGCGATGGTCGCCGGCCAACCGGAGCGGGCGATCGATCATTACCGCCGGATCCTTGCCCACACCCCGAGCGACGCCGATGCGATGTTCGGCTTGGCCACCGCGCTCCACCGCGCCGGTGACACAGTGGCGGCGCTGGTCGCCTATGAAGAACTACTCGCACTCGACCCCTGGCACAAGGCCGGGTTGACCAACCTGATGGTTCTGATCAGCGAGCAACGACCACGCGATGCGATCGTCCGGCTGGAACGGATCGGGCGCGATATCCCTACCTTCGGGCCGGTCTGGGTCCACTTGGGACACATCTACGCCAACCTCGGCGACCTTCCGCGCGCGATCGCCAATCTCCAACGCGCGGTTACCCTCGAGCCGGACAACGCCTTCTTTCGGTACAATCTGGCAGTCCTATACGACCGCGCGGGATACCGGCAACAGGCGCTGACCGCCTACCGCCACCTTTTGCGCGCGGCGCCGCGCGGCGGCTATCAGAGTCGGTCCCTGCCAATCGCCCAGGTGCGCGCCCGGGTCCGCTTCCTCGGCCAACCACAGCCATAACGACCGGAACAGACAATGTCGGACGCCGAACCGAATCCCGGGGCCCTGATCGATCGACTGCTCGGCCTCGCGGTCACGCGGGGGGCATCCGACCTCCATGTCGCCTCGGGGCTACCGCCGATCCTGCGGGTCGACGGGGCGTTGCAGCGCGCGGACGAGCCGCCCCTGTCCGCCCGCATCGTCGGCGCTCTGGTTGCCCTGATCGCGACGCGCGACCGGGACCGCGGCAATGCCGCGACCGCCACGGCGACGCTCGACGACGGTGAACTGGACCTTGCCTTCACACATAACGAGATCCGTTGTCGGGTTAACGCGTTCATGACGTTGGCCGGGCCGGCGCTGGCGCTACGCATGATACGGGCGAATGCGCCGTCGCTGGCCGCCCTCGGCGCCCCGGACGCGCTGGCGGCGCTGGCAGTACGGTCTCAGGGGCTGGTCCTCGTCACCGGGCCGACCGGGTCGGGCAAATCAACTACGTTGGCGGCAATGATCCGTGAGATCAACACGACCTTGGCGCGTCACATCGTCACCATCGAGGACCCGATCGAGTATGTCCATCAAAGCGGGCGTTCGCTGGTCAGTCAGCGGCAGGTCGGGCTGCACACACCCTCGTTCCGAGATGCGCTCCGGGCGGCACTGCGCGAGGATCCGGACGTCGTGCTGGTCGGTGAGATGCGCGACCTCGAGACGATTTCGCTGGCGCTGACCGCAGCGGAGACCGGACATCTGGTGCTGGCGACCCTGCACACCTCGTCCGCCGCCAAGGCGGTCAACCGGATCATCGACGTGTTCCCGACCGGCGATAAGGACATGGTGCGCACGATGATCGCCGGCTCGATCGAAGGCGTGGTCGCTCAGACCCTGCTGCCAAAGTTTGGCGGCGGCCGGGTCGGCGCCTTCGAGGTTTTAATCGCGACCCCGGCGGTGCGCAACCTGATACGGGAGGGCAAGGTGGCCCAGCTCGAGAGCATGATCCAGCTCGGCGCGCGCTACGGCATGCAGTCGATGCGCGACGCGGTCGATGCGCTGGTCGCCACCGGCACCGTGGCCGCGTCCGCCGCCGCGCCGACGCTGGCGCTGATCGGCGCCGAAGAGAAGGCACCGACCGCGCACACGACCGGCGCCCGCCCGGACCCGCCCGCGTCGGCATTGCCGCAGGCCACCGAGCCACCGCCGGCGTCCCGGACCGCGAAGACTGGTTTCACGTTTTGAGGCCGCCCGGGGTCGCGCACCGGACGCCGCGATGACCGGCGTCACCGGCCCCCTGGCTTCGTTGCTCGAAGGGCTGCTGGTCGCGGTGGTCGGCTTATGTCTGGGCAGCCTGGTCGGGCTGGTCAGCCACCGCCTGCCACGCGACCAGGCGGTGGTGCTGGCCCGTTCGCGTTGCCCGCGTTGCGGCAACTGCCTGGCCCCGCGCGACCTGATCCCCCTCGTCTCCTTCCTCGCCCTCGACGGCCGCTGCCGCCATTGCGGGGCGCCGTTGTCGTGGCGCTATCCGGCGATCGAACTCGTCGGCGCTGCCCTGTGCCTTGCAATCTGGGCAAGCGCGGATCTGACCGTCGAGGCGGTGCTCGCGATCGGCCTCGCCACCACCTTGCTCACGATCGCGATCAGCGATCTCGAGACCCTGATCATTCCGGATGAACTGGTCGTGGTCTGCTTCTTGCTGGGCTTTGCCGATCTCTTACTCGGCGGTGGTGGCGACCTGGTCGACCGGCTCGGTGGGCTGGCGCTCGCGGTCGGACCTGTGGTCGCGGTACGCCAGCTGTTCTCAGCACGGCATGGTCGGCACGGCATCGGGCTTGGTGACGTCAAGCTTTTTGCCGCGGCCGGCTTCTGGCTCGGGGTCGAGGGGGTGCCATGGTTGTTCGTGATCGCTGGCGGAATTGGGGTCCTGACCGCGCTGGTATGGCGGGTCCGGGGGCAAGGCCCGATGTTTCCGTTCGGGATTGGGATTGCCGCCGGATGGTTCGTTCTGTCGTTTCCGATGTAATACCAACGGCCCTATGCTCGACTTTTTTGCCCATTTACGTCGCGTAACAGAGCGCTTCGGCCATTCGGATCGCGATTTCCGGGGGTATTTCTGTCGGTTGTGTATTATGAGTTGAAGTTGAAAAAGATTTCGGCAACCATAAGCCGTAACGTGCGGCGGCGATGGCGTCGCTGAAAGTCAGGTTGGTTTTGTCTTAGAGGCAGAATTGAAAAAGAACCGGATGGCACGATCGATCCGGTCAAGGCCGACGCCGCTTGGAACACCAACACCGACCCGTCTCAGCAGCGGGAAGGCAAGAGGACCGGAACGAAGGCGCCAACATCTCCGCCGAAGTCGGCCGCCCCGCCCTCGCGATCTTGTGCGTCCCGCCGATCACCAGCGCCGTCGTCTACGCTGCGCGGACCGGCGAACCGGCGGCCGACAGCTGGCCGGCGGCGTTCATCCGGTACATCGAAGCATGGGACCATGCCGATCCGGTGGTCCAGATCGTCGCCTTGCTGATCGTGCCCCTGACCGTGCTCGCCTACCGGATCAGCGCGACCTTCGACGTCAAGCGGCGGGTCGCCGAACTCGCCGATCCCGACGCGTGAACCGCTGATGGCGTGGACCCAGGCCGAGTTCGACGCGCTCAAGGCCGCCTATGCCGCGGGCACGTTGCGTGTCTCCTACGATGGCCGGACGGTGGAGTACGGGTCAGAGCAGGACCTGATCCGCCGCATCCGGATCATCGAGCGCGAGATCGCCGTGACCGCCGGGACAGCGCGCCCGGCTCGGAGTTTTGCGGCATTTCGCAAAGGATGACGGAAGTTTAAATGTCAAGCAGAAAGGTATCCACTGTTTCTGTGGATAAGTCTCTGGACATCCACCAATTTACCCCATGTGTGCAGTGGGATTACGCCGCCTTCGACAACAGTGCCCAGAAAACAGGCGATCTGCTAACGAACTGAAACGACTGGATAAAAATCCATTAACCAAAAATCTTGACGCTTAGGTATCTATCCATTCTAGCCCACGATTGAGGTAGATCAATTGAGGGAACGGTTGTCCGTCCTGTGGACAAACAGCAACCGGCGTTCATGGTTGCCGAAAATGTGTCCAAAGCGCTTGACAGTCGGCACTCCGAAGCTGAACCAAATCCGGACCATCGAGCGCGAGATCGCCGCGACCACCGGGACGGCCCTCTGTGCCAATGATAGCGAGACAGCGCCCCTTCAGAGGTTTAACGTCGAGGGCGCTAGAGGAGATGTCTCGTGGTCATGCCAACCAGGAAGGAACCGATCCCGGCTTTTCCAACAGGAGCGGTCGTGGAGAGCGGCGAGGCACCGGCGTCACCGATCACTGTTCCCGCCGATCCGGAAGCAGGCCGTTCGGTCCGCCGGCGCCGAAGACCTCCAGACCTGCCTGCGCCATGCCCTGCGCGAGGCCGGTGCGCCGACCCTGATGACGCCCGAGGTGATCGCCGCGCTCGCCGATCATGCCCAAGGCAACCTGCGCAGCCTGATGATCATGGCCGACGAACTGCTC
>JANQHG010000252.1 GCA_028277115.1 Azospirillaceae bacterium | reverse complement strand
ACCTATCCGTTGCGCCTATGGGCCCGGATCGCCGGGTTCGTTGCGGGGCTGGCCGTCGCCTATGGGCTCGGTCGCCTGGTGCTCGGCCTGTTCGGCGCGGCGCCGACCGAGGTCGGCGGCGCCGAGTTTTCCCTGCTGGTGCTGGTGCTCGGCCTGCTGCTCGCCGGGGTCGCGCTGGTCGGCGCCTACGTCGCCCGGATCATGATCGAGGTCAAGGCGCGCCCGCTCTACTTCGTCCGCCGCACCGTCGGCTTCGGCCTCGAGCCCGAGGATGCCGATCAGATCGAGCCGCCGCGCTGACCCCGCCGCGGGTCGGTCGCGCGGCGGTCGGGTCGCACGGCCTCGGCTGCGGCGGATTGTCGCGACCCTCTGCCGGCGCGGCGGGGTGCGCCTGATGTCTCCAAGAGGGCTGGACGACCGGCACCGCCCGGCGTTCTGGCGCACGGCGTCACGGGAGACGGACCAATGCCGCATCGACGGATCGACCAGGTTGTGCGCGGCCAGCGGCTGTTGTGGGTGCCACCGACCGCGAGCGTGCGCGAGGCGGCGCGGCGGATGGCGGAGCGCCACGTTGCCGCGGTGGTGGTCGCCGGCCCCGACGAACGCCTGATCGGCATCTTCACCGAACGCGACCTTTTGGAGCGGGTGGTCGCGGCCGGGCGCGACCCCGACCTCACCCCGATCTCGGCGGTGATGACGCGGACCCCGGCGCAGATCACGCCGGCCGACACGGTGCGCGATGCCTTGCTGTTGATGGACGCCCACGGCTGCCGGCATCTGCCGGTGGTCACCGGGGTCCGGGTGATCGGCATCGTGTCGATGCGCGATTTCGTCGGCGAAGAGATCGCCGAGCTCGAGCACGAGCATATCGGCGAACAGGAGCTGGCGGAAACGATCCGGTAGCCCAACCGACGACCGGCGGCGCGGGTTACGGCGTTCCGGCGGTGGCGGCGAGCGCGGCGGGGTCGAGCGTGATGTTGCGCACCTCGCCGCTCCGCCCGAGCGGTGCCGCCCGCGCCCCATCGACGAAGGCGACCAAGCCGCCCGCGTTGCCGGTGCGGATGCGCACGCCACCTTGATCGGGGACGATGTAGGCGTCGCCCGGCGCGAGCAGCCCTTGGAACAGGGTCGCGCCCGAGCGGTCGCGCACCTTGACCCAGCTGTCCTGGGTCGCCCGCAGCACGATCCGGGTGGTGTCGGTGCGGTCTCCGAACACCCGGCCCGCCGCGTCGTCCAACCCGGCACCTGCGGATGCCGTCTCCTCGACCTCGGCCTCGCCTTCACCCTCGGCTGCCGCGGTCGCGGTCGGAGCGGGTGCCGCCGCCGGCACGGTCTCAGGCCCCGCGACCGTCGGCGTCGCAGCGACCGGTGCCGCCCCGTCCGGTGACCCGAGCGCGACCGCGGCGGTCGCGGCGGGGGCGGGGTCGTCTGCGCGCGGCGCACCACCGGCCGGAGGACCGAGCGGTGCGTCCGGCGCGGTCTCGGTGCCGTCCGCGGGCGCGGCATTGGCGACGTGCGTCCCCGGCGCGTCGGTGATCGGCACCGTGGTGGTCGCGGCGGTGGTGCGGGCGGCCAAGTCCTCGACATCGGGCAAGGTGATCCCGGCCTGGGCGAGCAGTTCGTCGGTCCGCGGCACCGCGCTGACCAGCGGGACATCGGCGTAGCGGTTGAGCTCGGACGACCCGACCGCGCCGCCGCCCGGCCGCGCCGGCTGGTCGGCGCGGCGGGTCATGGCCTCGTCCTCCTCGACCAGGGCGGCGAAGCGGCCGAACACCGGCGGGATCAGATCGACCATGCTGCGGTCGGTCGCAGACAGATAGTACCAGCCGCCATAGACGATCCCGGCGAGACACATGGCGATCAACAAGATGGTGCCGCCGGGGACCCGGGCTTCGGGCACCGGGGTCGGGAAATAGAGCTGCTGCTGGCCGACCCGTCCGGACATGTCCTCTTTGAACCGGCGAACCAGGCTGTCGCTGTCGAGGCCGAGGAAGTCGGCATAGGTGCGGATGAAGCCGATCGCGTAGGCCGGTCCGGGGAGATCGGCGACCCGTCCGGCCTCGATCGCCTCCATATAGACGTAGCGGATTTTGAGGCTGCCGGCGACGTCGCGCAGATCATAGCCGCGGCGTTCGCGCACCCCGCGCAGGATCGCGCCAATCGCCCCGGCCTCGGCCTCGGCCGACACGCCCAGGCGACTGTCGTCGATCGGCGTCTCGCGCCCCGCCGGATCGCCGTTCATCTGCCACTGGGTCCTGGTCTGGTCGTTCATGGGACGGGCCGGGTCGCGGGGGGCGTGGGCGGGCCGACGGGGCCACCGTCCGCGCCGACGACGCTACCCTATCAAAGCCTCGAAGACACCGGCAATCACCGCGCCGCCCGGTGCCGGGCCCGATGCCCCCACTCTTGCGCCGCCGAC
The DNA here is from genome assembly GCA_028277115.1 of Azospirillaceae bacterium. Classification (GTDB taxonomy): domain Bacteria; phylum Pseudomonadota; class Alphaproteobacteria; order Azospirillales; family Azospirillaceae; genus JANQHG01. The sequence goes on along the minus strand of JANQHG010000252.1, from coordinate 4,125 downwards.
ACCGCTCGGCCACGGTTGGCGACCGGGTGCCGCGGTGGCGCCCCGCCAACCCGACCCCTTGACTGAGGTGGCCCATGAAGCCGTTGCCGGCGCGGTCGCTGCGAACCTTGCTCGCCGACCGCCGCCCGTTGGTCATGCCCTGTTGTTTCGATGCCCTGAGCGCCCGCCTGGTCGAACGCGCCGGGTTCCCGCTCACCTTCATGAGCGGCTTTGCGGTCGCCGCGACCCGGCTTGCCCTGCCCGACACCGGCCTGATCTCGTTCGGCGAGATGGTGGACCAGGGCCGCCAGATCTGCCGCGCGGTCGGGATCCCGGTGATCGGCGACGGCGACACCGGCTACGGCAACGCGCTCAACGTCAAACGCACGGTTGCCGGCTACGCGGCGGCCGGCTTTGCCGGCGTCATGATCGAAGACCAACAGTGGCCCAAACGCTGCGGCCACACCCGCGGCAAGGCGGTGGTCGACCGCGCTGAAGCGGTCACGCGCATCCGCGCCGCCGCTGACGCCCGCGCCGAGGGCGCGGACGTCGTCCTGGTCGCCCGCACCGACGCCCGCGCGAGCCACGGCCTCGACGAGGCGATCGCGCGCGCCCGGGCGTTCCACGACGCCGGCGCCGACATCCTGTTCGTCGAGGCACCGCAAAGCGAGGCCGAGCTCGCCGCGATCGCGGCCGCCTTGCCGCCGACCAGCATCAAGATGGCCAACCTGGTCGAGGGCGGCGCGACCCCTCTGCTGCCGCCGTCGCGCCTGGAAGCGCTCGGCTTCACGCTGCTCGCCTACCCGTTGACCCTGCTCAGCACGGCGGCCAAGGCGATGACCGAGGCGCTCGAGGGTTTGAAGAACGGCCAACACCCGTTCGACATGGTGATGGAGTTCGGCGCGCTACGCAGCCTGGTCGGCTTCGACGCCTACGACGCCGAGGCGACCCGCTACCGCGACGATGCCCCAGCCTGACCCGCCGGTTTGCCCAACCGACAATCCAAACGCCTGCCACGGCCGGACAACGCGGTTAAACACCATTGATGCCGCAGAAAGCCGTGTCTCCGTCCCTCGCTCAAGCAGGGTAGGTATCCGCTTGAGCGGCCGGATGCCCCCTTTATCTCACCCCCCCACTCTCGTGGGGGAAGCTCTCTAGCGACAGGGTCGTGGAGATGAGTCGCCCCTCTATGGAATCGCCTGATTCCGCCCTCTCACCACGCGGCACCAGCGTTGTGTTTCTCCCTGCCCAACCTGCGATTGCCCTGGACCGGTCGGTCCTCGGGTGTTAAGCGACGCATCGGGGAAAACGTCAACTTGCGCCAGCGATGTGACGCTGCCATAGCTGCGTTTTTTTTTGGGCTGGAAGGAGCGGGCGCCGTGGCTCTTGTGTTTGCGATCGCGCTGGTCGCCGGCTGGCTGGTCGGCGCGGACGGGGCACCGGCGGCACCGGTGATCCCGGCGGCAAAGCCGGACCAGCCGGCGGCCGCCCCTTTGCCCGAGGTCGTCCCGAGCACGGCGACCCCGCCCGGCACAACGGTCGAACGCGGCGTCGTCGTGGTACGGCCCAGCGTCAAGCCCGAGCCACCGCCGGCGCCGCCCAGGGCGGCTGCCGAGCCGGACCCGATGCCGCTGACGCCGTGGCAGCGCCAGTGTCTCGCGGCGCGCCAGGACGGCGCCGCCGCCTATCGGCTCGGCCGGCGTTATCTGTTCGGCATGGGGGTGCGGCGCAACCGCCAGACCGGGGTCGCCTGGATGCGAATCGCCGCGCGGCTTGGGGAGCCGCGGGCGCGGCGGGTGATCTCGCTGGTGCCGGCGCGCTGGGGACGGTTTCGGCCGTCCTGTGGCCTCGGCGGCGGCCGGGCCCGGCGGTTCGTCACGCCGCCTAAACATCTCGTTGAGATGGTCAACCAGATCGCACCGCGCTATCGCGTCGACCCCAAGCTGGTGCTCGCGGTGATGCAGGTGGAATCGGCGTTCCAAACCGATGCGGTTTCGCCCAAGGGCGCCGCGGGCCTGATGCAGCTGATTCCAGCAACCGCCCGGCGCTTCGGTGTCGCCAACGTGTTCTCGCCCGAGGAGAATATCCACGGTGGCACCCGCTATCTGCGCTGGCTGCTCGCCTACTTCCGCGGCAACGTCACCCTGGCGCTCGCCGGCTACAACGCCGGCGAGAACGCGGTCGATCGCCACCGCGGTGTTCCGCCGTACACCGAGACGATGAACTACGTCAGTCTGGTGCGTCGGTTGTATCGAACGGTGACCCATCCCTACGACCCGTCAGTCACCGTACCGTCGCCGCATATTCCGGCGCAGACCGCCTCGCGTTGACCTGCACCGGGGGCGCGTCCCGGGCCCCCGGTGGTCGGCGGGACGCTGCCACCCCGGGTGCGGTCGCACAAGTGGCCAATGGCGCGACGGCAACGGTCAAGGCTTGCGACGCCTATCGGACACCCGCTAAGTGATCGGGTGCCGGCGCGTGCGCCCGCGCCGACCGCCACCGCCACCGAGAGACCCCGCCGAACATGAGTGCGATCACCGATATTCACGCCCGCGAGATCCTTGACAGCCGGGGCAACCCGACGGTCGAGGTCGACGTCACACTCGAGTCCGGCGCGTTCGGCCGCGCCGCCGTGCCCTCGGGCGCCTCGACCGGCGCCCACGAGGCGATCGAGCTGCGCGACGGCGATCCGCAACGCTACAACGGCAAAGGAGTGTTGCGCGCGGTCGACACGATCAACGGCGAAATCCAGGACGCGCTGACCGGGCTCGAGGCGACCCGCCAAGCCGGGATCGACCAGATGATGATCGATCTCGACGGCACGCCGAACAAGCAACGGCTCGGCACCAACGCGATTCTCGGGGTCAGTCTGGCGATCGCGCGGGCGAGCGCCGCTGAGGTCGGGCTGCCGCTCTACCGCTACGTCGGCGGCGCGTTCGCAAGCCAGTTGCCGGTGCCGCTGATGAATATCATCAACGGCGGTGCACACGCCGACAACCGGATCGACATCCAGGAGTTCATGATCATGCCGGTGTCGGCCGAAACCGTGGCCGACGCCGTGCGCATGGGCGCCGAGGTGTTCCACACCTTAAAGAAAGAACTGGGCGTGGCCGGCCATAACACCAACGTCGGCGACGAGGGCGGGTTTGCCCCCGCGCTGGCGTCGGCCGACGAGGCGCTCGGTTTTATCATGCGGGCGATCGAAACCGCGGGCTATGAGCCGGGGGACGACATCATGCTCGCGCTCGACCCGGCCTCGACCGAGTTTTACCGCGACGGCCGCTATCATCTGTCCGGCGAGGGCCTCGAGCTCGACGCCGATGGCTTGATCGATTACTGGGTCAGCCTGGTCGATCGCTATCCGATCGTGTCGATCGAAGACGGCATGGCAGAGGACGATTGGGACGGCTGGAAAGCGCTGACGGAGGCAATCGGCGACCGGGTCCAGCTGGTCGGCGACGATCTGTTCGTCACCAGCACCGAGCGGTTGAGCGAAGGCATCACCCGCACCGTCGCCAATTCGATCCTGGTCAAGGTCAACCAGATCGGCACGCTGACCGAGACCTTGCGGGTGGTCGATCTCGCCCATCGCTCGGGCTACAGCGCGGTGATGTCGCACCGCTCGGGCGAGACCGAGGACACCACGATCGCCGATCTCGCGGTCGCGACCAATTGCGGCCAGATCAAAACCGGCTCGCTGTCGCGTTCCGAGCGCTTGTGCAAGTACAACCAGCTGATCCGAATCGAGGAGAATTTGGGCCCGACCGCGCGCTATCCGGGCCACGCGGTCCTGCGCGGCTGACCGGCGACAGTGGTCAGCCGCCGCCCCGCGGCTTCAGCCAGTTGGTCGCGCCGGCGGTGGTGACCGCGCGCGGCGTGCGCGGCACCATCGACCCGGGCGGCATCGCCGCTACGGCGGCCGGCAGCACCCCGGCGGCGACTTCGGTGCCGTTGCGCCGGACGCCGGCCGGCACCGCGGGCACACGCACCGGTGCCAGCGGCGACGGCGTGTCGGCCGCCGGCGGCGGCCCGGCGGGGCTCGCGGCGTCGGCCGTCGGCGTGGCCGCCGCGGCGCGGCGGACCACCGCCGGGCGCGGCGGCGGGCCGGCCGGCGGAGCCGCGCCGAGCGGTGTGGCCGGGCCGGTG
>JANQHG010000205.1 GCA_028277115.1 Azospirillaceae bacterium | reverse complement strand
GGAGTAAGAGGGGGGCATCCGGCGGCGCAGGTGGCCACCTTCCCCCGCTTGGGCGGGGGAAGGAAGTTTCGCCGCGCCACCCGTTGGTTTCTGTCTAGTGATACCAAATCCGTCAGATATAATCGTACCGGACCGCGAACATCTTTTCGACCTTCTTGACATGGCCCGCGGCGGCGAGCAGGACCACGCGGTCCTTGGGGCGGATCACGGTCGACGGGCGCGGGATGATCACTTGCCGATCGCGCACCAAGGCACCGATGATGATGCCCGACGGGAACTTGATGTCTTTCAAGGGCGTGTTCAAAACGCTCGCGGTCTCCATCGCTTCGGCCTCGATGATCTCGGCAAAGCCGTCGCGCAGGCTGTGCGCCGCGCGGATGCGGCCGCGCCGGACATGCTGCAGGATCGTCGAAGCGGTGATCGCGCGCGGGTTGACCACCGCATCGATCCCGAGCGTCGCGACCAGCGGCGAATAGCCGATCCGGTTGATCAGCGTGATCGCGCGCGCGCAGCCGTGACGCTTGGCGAGCAGCGACGCCAGGATATTGGCCTCGTCGTCATTGGTGACCGCGACCACGGTCTCGGCTTCGCTGACATTGGCCTCTTCCAGGATTTCCGGGTCGAGCGCGTCGCCGTGCAGCACCACGGTGCGCGACAGGCGTTGCGAGACCGCCTCGGCGCGCTGGAGCTCGGCCTCGATGATCCGGACGCTGACCTCGGGCTGGTGGGTCTCGATCTCTTCGGCGAGGAAACTGCCGATGTTGCCGCCGCCCAGGATCACGATCCGGCGCGCTTCCGCCTCCTCGTGACCGAACGCCGCCATCGCGCGCGCGACATGGCTGGCCTCGGCGACGAAATAGACCTCGTCACCCGCCAGCATCTGGTCGTCGGTGTCCGGGATGATCAGGCGGTCGTTGCGCACGATCGCCACGACCTCGATGTTGAGGTCGGGGAACAAAGTGGTCAGCTGGCGCAAGGGCGTGTGCAAAAGCGGGCAGGACGGGTCGCACAGAACCCCGATCACCCGGACCCGGCCGTCGGCCAGCGGGATCATGTCGAAGGCGCCCGGGACTTGGAGCCGGCGCGCGATCCCGCGGGCGACCTCGATCTCGGGCGAAATGGTCACGTCGATCGGGATGTTTTCGCGGTTGAACAGTTTGCCGAACCCCGGGCGCAGATAGCTCTGGGCGCGCACGCGGGCGATCTTGGTCGGCACGTTGAACAAAGAGTGCGCGACCTGGCAAGCGATCATGTTGACCTCGTCGGACAAGGTCACCGCGATGATCATCTCGGCGTCGGTCGCGCCGGCCTGGTCGAGCGTGTCGGGGTGCGAGGCGAAGCCGACCAGCGCCTGGACGTCCAAGGTCTCGCCGATTTTTTGGATCAGCTGCGGCGACTGGTCGACCACCGTGACCTCGTTGCCCTCCGAGGCCAGGTAGCGCGCGATGTTCGAGCCGACCTGGCCCGCGCCGCAGACGATGACCTTCACGTCAGGTCCTCACTGGTCGTCGGCCGACCCGCCCCGGACAAAACGGCCGCCGGTGGGGGGAGATAGAGGCGGGCCGCTGGCGCGGCCACCTCCCCCCCTCGCTCAGGGCGGGGGAAGGCGGTTTGGCGGTGTGCCGCCCGTTGGTTTCTCGTCAAGCCCCCTCACGCTCGCCGCCGCTCATTCCGCCGCCGCCTTCTGCGGCCGGTCCATCCCGTGGACGCCGAGCGACTTCAGCTTCCTGTGCAGCGCCGAGCGCTCCATGCCGACAAACGACGCGGTGCGCGAGATGTTGCCGCCGAACCGGGTCACCTGGGCGAGCAGATACTCGCGCTCGAACACCTCGCGCGCCTCGCGCAGCGGCAGCCCCATGATCTCGCCGCCCTTTTCCCACTTCAACACCGCGGGCGTGATCGCGCCGATCTCGGGCGGCAGCATGTCGGCGCGGATCGGCTGCGACGGCTCGCCGGTCGACATGATCAACAGCCAGTCGATCGCGTTGCGCAGCTGGCGGACATTGCCCGGCCAGTCATAGGCCTGGAGCGCGGCCAGGGCATCCTCGCCGAACTCGCGCGGCACCAGGCCCGAGGCCTCGGACGAGCGCACCATGAAATGCTTGGCGAGCGTCGGGATGTCCTCACGCCGATCGACCAGCGCCGGCACCCGCATCGGCACCACGCTCAAGCGGTAGAACAGGTCCTGGCGGAACGCGCCCGCCTCGATCTCGGTCTTAAGATCGCGATTGGTTGCCGCCAGCACCCGGACATCGACCTCGACCCGGTTGCCGCCGCCGAGCCGCATGAAGGTGTTTTCCTGCAACGCCCGGACGATCTTGCCCTGGGTCTCGAGCGGCATGTCCGCGACCTCGTCGAGCAGCAAGGTGCCGCCATGCGCCTGCTCGAGCACGCCGATCTTGCGGGCGCCGCCGGTCTCGCCCGGCTCGGCGCCGAACAACTCGACCTCGAGCCGGTCGGGCCGGAGCGTCGCGCAGTTCAGCACCACGAACGGCCCCTCGGCCCGGCGCGAGCGGCGGTGGATCAGGCGCGCCACCACCTCCTTGCCGCTGCCCGGGGGACCGGAGATCATCACCCGGCTCGAGGTCGGCGCCACCTTCTCGATCGCCTGGCGCAGCTGGTTGACCATGTTGGACCGGCCGATCAGCTCGTGGTCGCCGCCGGCGCGCAGGCGCAGCTCGGCGTTCTCGCGTTTCAGCCGCGCCGCCTCGATCGCGCGTTCGACCAGGATCAACAAACGGTCGGTCTTGAACGGCTTTTCGATGAAGTCGTAGGCGCCCTGCTTGATTGCACTGACCGCGGTCTCGATGTTGCCGTGACCGCTGATCATCAAGATCGGGACCTCGGGGTGGTCGCGGCGCAACTCGGGCAACAGCTCGAGCCCGTCGAGCCGGCTGCCCTGCAACCAGATGTCGAGCAGGATCAGGCTCGGACGGCGCGCGCGCACCTGGGCCAACGCCTCGTCGGCGTGCGCCGCCTCGCGGGTCTTCATCCCCTCGTCGCCCAGGATACCCGCGATCATCATGCGGATATCGGCTTCGTCATCGACAATCAGAATGTCATACGCCATGGGCCGTCTGCTTCGGTTGTCGAGGACCGGGCGCGCGCCGCGGTCTCGGATTGCGGGGAGGCCGGACGATCGGGCGACGGAGCGCCCACCGATCGGTCATCGGGCACCGCCACCGCCGGCCGGTTCAAGGGGATGATCAGGCTGACCCGGGCGCCGCCCTCGGCCCGATCCTCGAGCACCAGGTCGCCGCCATGGTCTTCCATGATCTTGCGCACGATCGCGAGGCCAAGGCCGGTGCCCTTGGTCCGCGTCGTGACATAGGGTTCGGTCAAACGCCGGCGTTCCTCGCCGGTCGGCAGGCCCTTGCCGTTGTCCTCGACCGCGATCACCACCCGGTCGTCGTCGCGCGCGACCCGGACATCGATCCGCCCGGCCGGCGCCGGGCCGCCGTCCGCCGCAGCCGGCCGCCCCTCGATCGCATCGAGCGCGTTCTGCAACAGGTTGGTCAGCGCCTGGGAGATCTGCCGCTGGTCGCACGGAATCGACACCCGTTCGGCCGGCAGATCGCAGGCGATGGTGACGCCGGGATGGGCCGATTGCTGCAGGAACACCGCCTGGCGGCACAGGTCGTGGACGACCACCGGCTTCATCACCGGGTTCGGCATCCGGGCAAACGCCGAGAACTCATCGACCATCCGCCCGATATCCAGAACATGGCGGATGATCGTATCGGTGCAGATTTGAAAGGTTTCCTGATCGCTGGCAATTTCTTTCAGATACTTGCGGCGCAGCCGCTCGGCCGACAGCTGGATCGGGGTGAGCGGGTTCTTGATCTCGTGCGCGATCCGGCGCGCGACGTCGGCCCAGGCCGCCTTGCGCTGGGCCGACAGCAGTTCCGAGATGTCGTCGAAGGTGACGACGAAGCCGCGGACTTCGCTCGCGACCACCTCGGCGGCGATCCGGACCAACAGGGTGCGCCGGGTGTTGCGCCGCGCCAACTCGACCTGGGCCTCGACCAGCTTGCCCGGGCGGCGCTGGATCGCCTCGATCAACTCGGCCATCTCGGGCACCGCCGCCGCCAGGGGCTGGCCGATCAGCGCGCCCGCCTCGACCCCGAGCAGCTGGGCCGCCGACTGGTTCGGCAGGTTGATCACGCCGTCCTGGTCGAGCCCGAGCACCCCGGCCGACACCCCGGCGAGCACCGCCTCGGTGAAGCGGCGCCGCAGGTCGAGTTGGGTGTTGGCGTCGATCAGCTCGGTGCGTTGGCCCTCGATTTGGCTGGTCATGCGGTTGAACGCGCGCATCAGGGTGCCGAGCTCGTCCTCGGGCATCCGCTCCTCGGCGACCCGGACCGCAAGGTCGCCGGCGCGCACCCGCTCGGCGGCGCCGATCAGGGCGCTGATCGGGGTCGCGAGCTGGTTGGCGAAATTGAGCCCGGTCCACGCCGCCGCCAACAACAACAGCAAACAGACCACGACGAAAATCATGGTCACGGTGATCTGCAGGCTCGAGCGGCCGGCCTCGAGCGCGGCATACTCCTTGACCGCGTCTTCGGTCTTTTCCAGGTGCGCGAGCACCCTTGGTTCGACCAACCGGCCGACATACAAGTAACTGTCGACGAACCGGTCGAGCCGGACCAGCGCACGCATCCGGTCGTCGGTGTCGGTGACCAACAGCACGACCTCGCCGGAGCGGGCCCGCTGGACCGCGTCCTCGGGCGGCGGGTCGAAGGTCAAGGCGAAGCTGAACGCCGAGCGCCCGAGCACTTGGCCGGTGGTGCCGTCGAACACGATCGCCTCGGCAAGCCCGCGCAGCGCCGCCTGGGTGGTCAACACCCGGTCGAATCGCTCGGTGCTGCCGAACAGCCGCGGCGCTTCCCGGTTGATGTCGTTGGTCATCGCGAGCACTTCGGCCCGGATGTTCTGCTGGTGCTCATGCAGATAGGCCTGGGCGACCGCCAGCGACTCGTTGACCGCGGTGCGCACCCGCTCGGAAAACCACGACTGCACACCGACATAGAAAAAGGTGGTGGAAAAGGTCGCAACGATGATCGCCGGCACCACTGCCAGCAGACTGAACACCAAGACCAAACGGACATGGAGCCGCGACCCGGCCTGGCCGCGGCGCCGGCGCATCCACACCTGGACCATCCGCCGCGCGACCAGGAGGCCGAGCAGCAACAGCAACACGAGATCGAGCGTCAGCAAAAGGGTGACGGTCTCGGGCGCGCTGGTGCCGAACGGTGGCGTGTCGTTGAGCGCGGCGTAGGTCGCAACCCCGGCCACGACCGACGCCGCGGTCAGCGCGATCGCCAACTTCTTGGCCAAGCCGACCCGGCCGGCCCACGCCATCACCTGGGGCAAGAGACCGTGCGGCAGGACGACGCCCGAGGTGTCGCTGGTCATGGCGGGTTCCGCGCTTAACGGGGCTCCGTCGGTCGTGGTCGTCGGGTCACCCCGCCGAGCCGCTTGCGGTTCTGCGACCACTTGGCAACAGCCTGTGGCCGCACAACGACACCGGCAGGTCTCTCCTAATTGATCGATCGCAGCGATGCGACACCGGAGCGCGTTTGCGCGGTCCCCACGCCGTGCACTGTTGCCACGACGCTACACCTTCAGGCCGCGATCAGGAAGGGATTTCTGCGGGTCCGCCCGACCAATCGGCGCTTCGGCAACAGGTGACGGGGCCAAAACGTGACCTCTGTGCGCCAACCGGCGGCGGGCCCGGCGCGACTCGGCGGCCGGCGGCCGGCGCCGGTCTGTCGGGTCGGGGTGTCGGATGGGGGGGCGCGTCTCAGGGCGCCGGCCAGTCGCCGCGGCCCTCGAACACCGCCAGCACCAACGCGCACACCGGCTGGTCCTCGCACCGGATGCCGACCAACTCGTGCCGGATCGGCCCGACCGACAGCCCGGAATGCACGATCATGGTCTCGAGCGACGAGATGATGTCGGCTTTGGCCGCCGCCTCCGACGATCCTTGGATCTCGACGAAGATGCCCTTGCCCTCGGCATCCTGGACCCAGCCGAGCCCGGCCCACGCCTGTTCGCCCGGGGTGGTCACCCGCCGTTCAGAGATCACCGCGAACTTGCGCCAGCCGAACTCATGGGCCGGGGCGCGATAGCGTCCACGTTCGATCACCGCGCCGATCGGGATCGCCGACGACAGGTGGATGAAATTGTAATGCGCGGCACCGGTTTCGAACAGCGCCGCCGCGAAGGCCGCAATCGGGGTCGGACCGCGGCCGACGCCCGAGCACAGGACGATCCGCATCCTCGTCGTCGCTCCCGTCAGGTTGTCATCGTGTGGCACCCCACGACCGATCAGACCGGCGGTGCGGCGCATGCGGCGCTGAGGCGCGCCACCAGCGCCGGCGGCGGCACCACCGACGCCCGCGCCGCCGGATCATAAAAGGCGCATCGAAGATCGATCGTGGTCAAATGGTCGGTCTGTCCGGGCACACCGAGCGTGAACGCAAGGTCATAGCCGCGTCGCCAGATCCGGGTCACCCGATAGCGGATCTCGATCTCCCCGGGCACCCGGACCGGGTTGCGAAAGCGCCCCTGCATCTCGCGGCCGATCAGATCCGTGTCGAACCCTTGGCTGATCTCGCGCCAATGGCGTTCGCGGACGCACTCCGCCAGATAAAGCAGCGTGACATGGGACAGATGGTCCTCACCCGAGGCGCACCAGTCCCGGGTCAACTCGGCCGCGACACCGTCGGGGAAAAACCGCACCCCCGGCAGCGTGTGCAGCACCTCCTCGGTCGCCAGCCTATACATCTGTCGGGATGGGGGTCGGTACGCCGGTCGGCAGGTAGGTCGGATCTTCGTTGAAGCGCACACAGTCCTGAAGCACCCGGCCGTTGTAGCCGAGGCGTTCGCGGAACGTGCTGCCGTGGCGCGACAGGCCCTCTTCGGACAGCCCGACGAACATCCGGACCCCTTCGGCCCGCTTCTTGATCGCCAGGCGATAAACATCGCGCAAGTTGGGCGGGACATAGGTCGCGGTCTTGCCCTGCTTGTCCCACAACGAGCCCTTGGCGATGTAAAGCGGGTTGAGCCGTACCAGCACCGAGAGGCCGTGGCGGGTTGCGAGTGACTGAAGATAATCGATCGACCGTTCGGCCTCGTGATAGGCGTCGTCGTCGACCATGTCGGGATGCGCCTTGTACAGGACGAACGCGCCCAGATCAAAGCCGCACGCCCCCAGCTCGGCGACCGCCGCCTCGAACGCCTCGAGCTCCTGGTTCTTGCGCATCAACTCCCGACGGATCGTCGGGTCAAAGGTCTCGAACCCGACCAGGATCGTGAACTTCACCCGCTTGTTCAGCGATTTCAAATGGGTCAGGATCTCGCGGTTCACGAACTCGGTCCGGCTTTCCAAATGAATTTCCCGAACCCCGCGCAGCGCGCCGGTCGCATGGATGATCTGGTCGAGCGCGTCGCGCCCAAAGGTCGCGGGATCGAGCACCGAGCCGTCGTTGCTGAGCGATACCCGCTCGGCCAAATGCAGGCCATGCGCCAGTTCGCGGCAGGTCACCATGAATTGGCTCATGATCGCCGATTTGTCGATGTGATCGCGCGTGCTCGTCGACGGAATGGCGCAGAAGGCGCACTGATATTGGCAACGCTTGGTTTGAAAGATGATTGCCAGATCGATCAGTCCATGAAACTTTCGCAATAAAAAGAATTTAGGTAGCTCGGCTGAGACTTCTTCTTCATTCATCGGTTTGGCGGCGCCGTAAGTTCTGACAAGTTCTTTGACGAACGTTTTCACCGGCCCCTCCAATCCTTTTTCGTCTGGAGACCTCGCCAGCCCTGTGGCCCTTGCCTCTGGCTCGGCACCATAGCCAACATAGCCGGGTATTGCGTTTGTTTGATCGATCGGTTCGACACCATTACCAGCCGCCGATCATCAAACAGTTATCACAGCGGACGTTGCCCATCAATCGGGTCCGCAGCGCGGGCTGGAGTGGACGTCCCGGTCCGGGTTTATCCGAACTGTTATACGAAACAAAACTGTAGTGATTGTCGCGATATACTAAATTGATTCGGACACAACAGATCGGTAACCGGCAGGAAGAATACACATTTTGGCGATTAGCGCATTTCTGCACATCCGACGAACCGGTATTTTGATGCAGATCAAATACCTGTCGGGCGGCAATCTCGCTAAATCCACCATCGATCGGTTTGCATCGCTGGGCAACCCCGTCGCGCCGAAGCCGGTGCGGGAGTCACGGCGCGTGCCGGCCGCGCCCATGCCCGCACGGGCGACCCGACGTGCGAGGGCCGGTTGCCGGATCGTGCGCCGCCATCACGTGATCGATCTTAACTCAGGGAAAGGACGCTCGATGAGGATCTTGGAAACCCCGAACGCTGCGTCCGACGGTGAGCGGCGCTTCAGACAGATTTGCTTTGAAATGCTGTATGCCTGTAACCTCTATTGCCGGCACTGCTACGTCGGCGATCATTTCAATCACGCGGCCCCGATCGTTCGGTCGTTTTCCGATTACCTTCCGATTTTACCGAAGATCGCGGCGATGACCAGAGAGATCAGTCTGGTCGGCGGCGAACCGACCCTGCACCCGGAGTTCCTGCGCTTTTTGGAATATTTCAAGTCCGTCGGCGTCGAATCGGTCGGGTTCGACTCGAACGGCGCCCGGGTAACGCCCGAGGTGGCGCGGACGGTCGCCGCGCTCGGCTGTTGGAGCAGCATTTCGGTGCGCGGCGCGACCGAGGAAACCTTCGACGATTTCGCCGGCAAACAGGGCGCGCACCGGATGGCGTTCGACGCGATCGTGACCTTGAGCCAGGCCGGGGTCGACGTCGCCGTTCAGTATGATTGTACGCCCGAGACCTATGATCAGCTGTCGGCGGCGGTCACCGCCTTGGTCGAGCGGGGCGCCAAGCCCGCCTGCGTGCTGCTGCAAAAGGTGATCTCGCAACTGATGTTCGTCGGGCACTGGAACGCAATCCGCGACCGCACCGGCGAACCGCTCATGGAAGACGAGGCGGCGCGGATGCGGTTCCACCTGACGGCCGAGCAATGGAATCGCGTGTTCGAACAGGCGCGGGACATCGAATCGCGATACGGCATCAAGTCCTATTTTGTCGACGACGTCCCGTTGTGCCTGGTCGACGAAAAATACTATGACATCGCGACCCATGCATCGTCGGAAGCCGGAGTGTTGCTGGTCAACCCCGAGGGCGACGTCCGCCGCTACTTCTGCACCGACACGGTGGTCGGCAATCTGTTCGAAGAGAGCGTCGAGGGCATGTTCGATCGCCTGGCTGCCGGGGCCGGTCAGGCGCCGTTGGTCGCGCCCGAAGCGTGCACCGACTGCCGCTTGCGCGAGCCCTGCATCGGCGACTGGACTCGCAACGGCGGTCTGCGCAGCAATCTGCCCTGGGACGGCTATCAGCCGGTCCTGCGCCCGGCGATCGAGTCGCGGCCCGCGGCCTGACGCCGACCCGGGACACTCGCGACCCGGGGCCCCGGGTCGCCCAAGGGGGGATGAGGTTCACATGCGCGTGCTCAGCACCATTTGCGGCTGTGAAGCGACCGCGGCGGAGTACCCGGTCGCGATCTTCTTCGAGCCGTTGTTCGCCTGCAATCTGTGGTGCCGCTATTGCTATGTCGGCGCCGACAACAACCACAAGGCGCCGGTGGTCAAGCCGCTGGCCGAGCTCGAGCCGGTGATGGCCAAGATCGGGGCCTTGACCGACGAGGTGATCCTGCTCGGCGGCGAACCGTCGCTGCACCCGGAGTTCCTTGGCATCTTGAAATACTTCAAGGACCATGGGGTGTCGTCGGTCGGGGCGTTGACCAACGGCGCCCGGATCAATGATCAGACCGCGGCCGCGCTCGCCGAGCTCGGCTGCTGGCTCAACGTGTCGCTGCGCGGCGCCAAGCGCGAGACCTTCGACTTCCTGGCCGGCAAGGACGGGGCGCAGGAGATGGCGTACCGCGCGATCGACGCGCTCGGGCGCGCCGGGGTCGAGGTCGGGCTCGAGTACGACTGCACACCCCATACCTACACCGAGCTCAAAGCCGCAGTCGAAGACGTGATCGCGCGCGGCGTCAAGGTGTCCCAGCTACAGCTCCACCGCGTGTACGAGACCGAGGACAGCCCCGGCGGCATCCGGCTCCACCTCGACCCGCAGCAGTGGAACACCGTGTTTGCGCAAGCGGCAGAGTTGACACAGCGCCACCAGGTGCCGGTGTTCCTTGAGGACGAATTGCCGCTGTGCGCGATCGACGAGGCCTATCACGAGTTCATCACCCGCTGTTCGTGCGAGTCGAACATCCTGGTGGTCGACCCGAACGGCGGCGCCCGGCGGTACTTCTTCAGTGAGGAGACCGTCGGTAACCTGTTCACCGACGACATCGAGACGATCATGGCGCGGGTCGGGGCGTCGCGCGCCCGGCCGCCGGCGGCGGCACCGGGCAGCTGTGCCGCCTGCGGCATGGTCGAGAGTTGCCTCGGCGGCTGGATGGCGGCCGGTGGTGAGCGGCTCAACCTGCCGTGGTCGGGGTTCCAGGCGGACCTGCAGCCGGCGATGGCGGCCTGAGCCGCAGCGGCTGCGAGGGATTGGGGGCGAAGCCCCCAAGGTCAGGGGGTTTCACCCCCCGACACCCCCCGACCAGGGGTTGCCCCCTGGACCCCTTTAATAAGTGGGGTCAAGGGGGCAAGCCCCCCAGGATCCCCGATCACCCCACTGGGGGTCCGGTGGGATAGGGGTGCGCTCGGCCGTTTTGGGGTCGCGTGGGCGGTTTATGACGAACGCAGATGAGGG
>JANQHG010000040.1 GCA_028277115.1 Azospirillaceae bacterium | reverse complement strand
ATCGACGCGGCGCTGACCGACGCACTCGCGATCATGAGCGTGCGGGACGCCGCGGCCGCGGTTGCCGCCGCGCACGGTTGGCCGCGCCGCCGCGTCTATGCCCGCGCGCTCGCGCTCGCCGACCACGGAGGCGACCCTGACCAAGCGGACCCGACGCCCCGGGACCCCATGCCGGACCCCGGCCGGCCCGAAGACGACCCGGCGCAGTGAGCGGGGCGCCCGCTCCTATACGCGTGGGTTGGCCGCCGAATGGCTCGCGCGCCAGTGGCTGCGGCTCAAGGGCTACCGGATCGTGGCGGTGCGCGAACGCACGCCGGTCGGCGAAATCGATCTGGTCGCCCGCCGCGGCGACCAGATCGCGATCGTCGAGGTCAAGGCCCGGCCCGCCCTCGGCGCCTCGGGGGCGATGCCCGGACCGCGCCAGCAGGCGCGACTGGCCCACGCCGCTGCGGCATTCCTCGGCCGCCATCCGCATCTGGCCGGGCTTTCGGTTCGCTTCGACGTGGTGACGATCGTTCCGTGGCGCCGGCCCCGCCATCTGCGCGACGCGTGGCGGCCCTGACGCCGGCCCGCTCCGCCGGACGCGGCGGGCGGTCGCCGATCCGACCGGGCGCGGGTTTGCGCTGGACCCGCGCCCGGCGCCGACCCATGATACCGGCGTCCGGCCCCGTGCGGCCGAGCGGCGGCGAGAGGCGGAATGTCGACACCACCGGACCCGCGAGAGCTGCTGCGCCGGATCGGCACGCTCGCCGACCAGGAGATTGAGCTTGGGCCCGCGGCCCTGGCACTCGCGGCGCTCGACCGGCCCGGGGTCGATCTCGCCTGGTACCGCCGGCATCTGGCCGACCTCGCGGCGGCGGTGCGCGACCATCTCGGCCCGCACGCCGACGACATCGGCCACCGCGAAACCGCGCTCGCCACCGTGCTGTGCCGGCACTACGGCTACCGCGGCGACCGCGAGCACTATGACGACCTCGACAACGCCAATCTGATCCGGGTGATCGACCGCCGACGCGGCCTGCCGATCGCGCTCGGCATCCTGTTCCTCGAGACCGCGCGCGCCCAGGGCTGGACCATGGTCGGGCTCACCTTCCCCGGCCATTTTTTGGTCCGGCTCGAGCACGGCAACCGGCGGGTGATCCTCGACCCGTTCGACGGCGGGGTGCCGCGCGCGGTCGCCGAGCTGCGCGCGCTGGTCAAGTCCGCGCTCGGCGCCGACGCCGAGCTGACCCCGGACCACTTCGTCCCGATCGCCAATCGCGAGATACTGTTGCGGCTGCAAAACAACATCAAGTTGCGCCTCTTGCAACGCGGCGAGGTGACTGCTGCGGCGACGATCATCGACTCGATGCTGATGGTCGCCCCACACAGCTGCGCGTTGTGGCGCGAACGCGGGGTCGTCGAGGTCCGCCAGGGCAACCTGGTGAGCGCGCTCCGCGCGTTCGAAACCGCGCTCGGCTACAGTCGGGACGAACCGGTCAAGGCCCAGATCGCCGGCCTGATCGACTCCCTGCGCACCACGCTCAACTGAACTGGACTCAAACGACGCCCCCACCCGGGACCTTTGCCATGACGCGGACGCTGACCATCGCGGTCCAGATGGACCCGATCGACACCATCGACATCGACGCCGACAGCACCTTCGTGATGGGGCTCGAGGCGCAGCGCCGCGGCCATACGCTCTTGTATTATCAGCCGAAACACCTCGGCTGTCGCGACGGCCGGATCGAGGCGCGGGTGTGGCCGCTCACGCTTGAGCGCCGGCCGGGCGCCCATTTCGGCCTCGGCGCGCCCGAGGTGATCGACCTTGCCACGGTCGATGTCGTGCTGTTGCGCCAGGACCCGCCGTTCGACATGGCGTACCTGACCACGACCTATCTGCTGGAGCGGTTGCTGCCGCAGGTCCTGGTGGTCAACCACCCGGTCGCGGTGCGCAACGCGCCGGAGAAACTGTTCCCGACCCGCTTTCCCCACCTGACCCCGCCGACCCTGATCTCGAGCGATCCGGACGCGATCCGGGCGTTCCGCGACGAGCATCGAGACATCATCGTCAAGCCGCTCTACGGCAACGGCGGCGACGGCGTCTTCCACCTGCCGCCCGGCGACCGCAACCTCACGTCCTTGCTCGAGATGTTCGCCCGCCGCGACCGCGAGCCGGTGATCGTCCAGCGGTTCCTGCCGGAGATCCGCGACGGCGACAAACGGATCCTGCTGGTCGACGGCACTCCGGTCGGCGCGGTCAGCCGGATCGCACGTGAGGGAGAGGCGCGCGCCAACTTCCACGCCGGCGGCCGCCCGGTCGCCGCCGACCTGTCGCCGCGCGACCGCGAGATCTGCGCCACGCTCGGCCCGGTCTTGAAAGCCGAGGGCCTGGTGTTCGTCGGGATCGACGTGATCGGCGACTGGCTGACCGAGATCAACGTGACCTCGCCGACCGGGATCCAGGAGATCAACCGCCTGTCCGGCGTCGAGATCGAGCGCGCCGTGATCGACGCGATCGAGGCGCGGGTCGCCGGGTAACGCGTGCGCCGCTCCCGGTGGGAGGGCGTTCCACCGCCCCGAGGTGCGCCGAACGCGCGCCCACCGGACAGGGCAGATCGGGGCCGGCGATAGGGCGTGGTCAAAGGGTGCGCTGCGGTGTAGGGTCATGGCCGCCATGATCGACAGCGCTGCCCCTGCCCCCGCGCCCGCCCCGGCCGGCGTGCCGACGACCGATGCGCCGCCCGTGCCGTCGGCACCGCCGTTTCCCCATCGCGATCTGCTCACGATCCAAGGGCTACCGGCGCGCGAAATTTCGGTCTTGCTCGACCTCGCCGACAGCTATGTCGCGCAGAACCGCAAACGCGACAAGAAAACCTCCCTGCTGCGCGGCCACACGCTGATCAATCTGTTTTTCGAAAACTCGACCCGGACCCGGACCTCGTTCGAGCTCGCCGCCAAACGGCTCGGCGCCGACGTGATCAACATGACCGTCCAGGCGAGCTCGATCGCCAAGGGCGAGACCCTGATCGACACCGCGATGACGCTCAACGCCATGCACCCCGACGTGCTGGTGGTCCGGCATCCCGAATCGGGCGCGGTCAAGCTGCTCGCCAACAAGGTCAATTGCGCCGTGATCAACGCCGGCGACGGCCAGCACGAGCACCCGACCCAGGCGCTGCTCGATGCGCTGACCATCCGGCGGCGCAAAGGCAATCTGGACGGGTTAACCGTAACCATCTGCGGCGACGTCGCGCACAGCCGAGTCGCGCGCTCGAACATCTATCTCCTGAACACCATGGGTGCCCGGGTCCGGGTGGTCGCGCCGCCGACCCTGCTGCCGCCCGCGGTCGAACGGCTCGGGGTCACCGTGTTCCACAAGATGACCGACGGGATCGGCGACGCCGACATTGTGATGATGTTGCGTTTGCAGTCCGAACGCATGGCCGGGTGCTATATCCCGTCGGTGCGCGAGTACTTCCGGTTCTTCGGCTTGACCTACGAGGCGTTGCGCGCGGCCAAACCGGATGCGCTGATCATGCATCCGGGGCCGATCAATCGCGGGGTCGAGATCGATTCCGAAGTCGCGGACGATATCAAGCGCAGCCTGATCCTCGACCAGGTCGAACTCGGGGTCGCGGTGCGGATGGCGTGTCTCGACCTTTTGACCCGGGCCCGGCGCGCCGGGTGAGCGGCAGCGCCGACCGGACCTTTCCCAGTAAGGTAGACGCGTTGCACCCGACCGCCGCGTGCGCCTATAAACCCGCCGGGCCAACCCGGCGCCGCCCGATCGCCGGCCATGACAAACAAAGCCGACCCCATGTCTCAGGACATCGCCTACACCAACGCCCGGCTGCTCGACCCGGCCAGCGGGCTCGACGCCCCGGGCGGGCTGTTGACCCGCGGCGACCGGATCATCGGCGTCGGCCCCAGACTGTTCAATGAGGGGGTGCCGCCGGGCACCATCGTCGTCGACCTCGCCGGCCGCTGTCTTGCGCCCGGCTTCG
Source organism: Azospirillaceae bacterium (assembly GCA_028277115.1). GTDB lineage: Bacteria > Pseudomonadota > Alphaproteobacteria > Azospirillales > Azospirillaceae > JANQHG01. The sequence continues at coordinate 8,320 of JANQHG010000040.1, read as the reverse complement.
TCGACATGCGGGTCGCGATCGGCGAGCCGGGCGAAGAGCACAAGGAATCGATCCAGACCGCGAGCCGCGCCGCCGCCGCCGGCGGCGTCACCGCGCTCGCCTGCCTGCCCGACACCGACCCGCCGATCGACGACGTCTCGGGCGTCGAGTTCATCGCGCGCCGGGCCCGCGAGGTCAAACTGGTCAAGATCTTCGCCCAGGCCGCGGTCACCCGGGGGCTCGAGGGCCGCGAACTCGCCGAGATCGGCCTGCTCGACGAGGCCGGCGCGGTCGCGTTCACCGACGGCGCCACGCCGGTCGCCGACGCCCGGGTCATGGCGGGCGCGCTCAGCTATGCCTCCACCTTCGGCACCGTGATCGTCCAACACCCCGAGGAGCCGTCGCTGGCGCGCGGCGGCGCGATGAACGGGGGCGAGCTTTCGACCCGGCTCGGCCTGCCCGGGGTGCCGCGTGCCGCCGAGGTGATCCTGATCGAACGCGACCTCCGCCTGGTCGCGATGACCGGCGGGCGCTACCACGCCGCCCATGTCTCGACCCGCGAGGGGGTCGAGGAGATCCGCGCCGCCAAACAGCGCGGCCTGCCGGTGACCTGCGACACCAGCCCGGCCTACTTCACCCTGACCGAGGCCGACGTCGGCGAGTACCGGACCTTTGCCAAGCTGTCGCCGCCGTTGCGCACCGCCGACGACCAGGCCGCCCTGTTGGAGGGGCTGGCCGACGGCACGATCGACGCGATCGCGAGCGACCACCGGCCCCAGGACCAGGACAGCAAGCGTCTGCCGTTCGCCCAGGCGGCGTTCGGGATCATCGGGCTCGAGACCTTGTTGCCGCTGACGCTCGCCCAGGTCGCCAACGGACGACTTTCGCTCGCCCGCGCGCTCGGCGCGATCACCCATCGGCCGGCCGATATCCTCAGGCTGCCGCTCGGCCGGCTGGCGCCCGGGCGCGCCGCCGATCTGACCGTGTTCGACCCCGACCAGCGCTGGACGATCGACGAGGCCGGCTTCCGCTCGAAGTCGAAGAACTCGCCATTCCACGGCTGGAAGGTCACCGGCCGCACCGTCCGCTGCGTGGTCGACGGCCGGTCGGTGTTCCACGCCGAGGCGGCCGCCGCAAACTGACCCGGCGCGACCGGCGCGCCACCACCGGACCCCGGACACCGGAGAGACGCCATGGCAACGATCGACTGGGCCACCGTCGGACCGATCCTGCTCAGTGCGGTCGGCGGCTATCTTTTGGGGTCGGTGCCGTTCGGCCTCGTGCTGGTGCGCCTGTTCGGCTATGGCGACATCCGCGCGATCGGCTCGGGCAACATCGGGGCGACCAATGTCCTGCGCACCGGCAACCGGGCGCTCGCGCTCGCCACCTTGGTGCTCGACGGCGGCAAGGGCGCGGTCGCGGTCCTGGTCGCCCGCGCGCTGCTCGGCCCGGACGCCGCGCTCGCGGCGGCTGGCGGCGCCGTCGTCGGGCACCTGTTCCCGGTCTGGCTCGGCTTTGCCGGCGGCAAGGGGGTTGCGACCACGCTCGGGGTCCTGCTGGCACTGGCCTGGCCGGTTGGGCTCGGCGCGCTCGCGACCTGGCTTGCCGTCGCGGCGGTGTTTCGCTTTTCCTCGCTCGCCGCGCTGGTCGCCGCGGCCTCGACCCCCGTGTGGGCCTGGGTGTTCGCCGACCTGCCGCGCGCCGGCCTCTGCCTCGGGCTGGCCGTCTTGGTGATCGCGCGCCATCACGCCAACATCCGCCGGTTGATCGCGGGCACCGAGCCGCGCATCCGTCTTGCTCGCCGCGCCGGGTGACGGTTTTGCGACGCGCCGCCGCCCTCCGCCGCGCCGGGTTCGGCGTCGCTTGGCCGGGAGCCGGGCGATGACCGCGGTTCAGCCCCCCGACGCCGAGCAGGACGCGGCGGGTGCGGACCCCAACGGGTTCCAAGCGCATATCCAAGCCGACTGCATCGACCATCTCTACAAGAACGGCTTCACGCCGATCACCGCCCATCTGGTCTTGGGATCACTTCTGACCTGGGGGATCAGCGCCAACCTCGACCATGCCCTGGCGGCCGTGTGGCTCGGCCTGCTCGCAACGATCCAGGTCGCTCGGTTCGCCCTGCTCGGCGCCTACACGCACCGGCGGCCGGTGCCGATCGACCAGGCGCCGGCCTGGGGGTGGTGGTTTGCGGCCGGCGCCTTCGCCTCGGGCGCGACCTGGGGGCTTGCCGGACTCCTCTTCTTCAACCCGGACGTGATCGCGCTCGAGGCCCTGCTGGTGATCACCGTGTTCGGGATCGCGATGATGTCCGTCGCGATCCATGCCGCCTACCCACCGGCGTTCCTCGCCTTTGCGCCGCCCGCCGTGGTGCCGCTCACGCTGCTCTACCTCGGCCGCGAGGAACCCGAACGCTTCGTGCTCGGGGTGATGGGCGTGGTGTTCCTTTATGTTCTGTGGATCAGCACGCGCTCGCAGAGCCGGATCTTCCGGGAGTCGTTCCGTCTGCGCTACCGCAACGCGGATCTCCTGGCCCAGTTGCAGGACCAGCATCAGGCGGCCAAGGCGGCAAGCCAGGCCAAGTCGGACTTCATCGCCACGGTCAGCCACGAACTGCGCACGCCCCTGACCTCGGTGATCGGTTTTGCCGAGTTGCTGGACAGCGAGAGCTTTGGGCCGCTCGGGGACCCGCGCTACCGCGCTTATGTCCGCGACATCCGTGACAGCGCCGGGCACCTGCTCGACCTGATCAACGATATCCTGGACCTGTCCCGCGCCGAGGCCGGGCGGCTGACCCTGATCGAAGAGGAGTTCGAGTTGCGATTCCCGGTCCAGGCAGCGCTGCGGCTGGTCGGTGACCGCGCCGAGCGCGCCGGCCTCACCCTCGACGCCGCGCTGCCGACCAAACCGCTCGCAGTGTTCGGTGACCAGCGGGCGCTCAAACAGATGCTGCTCAACCTGTTGTCCAACGCGATCAAGTTCACCCCACCCGGCGGCCGGATCGGGCTCGCCGCGACCCGCGACGTCGACGGCGGCCTCAGCCTGGCGATATCCGACACCGGGATCGGGATGCGGCCCGAGGAGATTCCGGCGGCGCTCGGCCGGTTCGAGCAAGCGGAGTCGGCCCGGCTGACCGCGCACCCTGGCTCAGGCCTCGGCCTGCCGTTGGTCAAGACCCTGATCGAGCTCCACGGCGGCAGCCTGGCGTTGTCGAGCGCGCTGGGCGCCGGCACCACCGCGACCATCCGGTTGCCGCCGGGGCGGGTGTCCGTGCTCAACCGCACCGTGACCTCATGGTCCGGCGACCGCCCCGCGCAGCCGCCGACTGCCGCGGCGCGGCACGGCGCCGGCGACCCCGGAGACCAGCCGTGAAGGTGATCCAGGTGATGGCCGGCGGCGCCCATGGCGGTGCCGAGACCGTGTTCGTCGATCTGAACCTGACCTTTCAGGAGATCGACCGGATCGACCAGCATCTGGTGATCCGCCGCGAGCCCGCGCGCCTGCGGCGGCTCGAAGCCGGCGGCTGCCGGGTCACCGCGCTCGGTTTTCGGGCCAATTGGGACCTGTTCACCCGGCTTGCGTTGAAACGGCTGATCGCGCGCGAACAGCCCCAGGTCGTCCTGACCTGGATGAACCGGGCGGCGGCGCTGTGCCCGACCGGCCCGTACGTCAAGGCGGCGCGGCTCGGCGGCTATTACGATCTCAAATACTATCGGCGCCACGACCATCTGATCGGGATCGTGCCCGGGATCGTCGATTATCTCCGCCGCAACGGCTGGCCTGCCGAGCGTTGCCATTTCATCCCGAACTTTTGCCGGGTCGGCCCCGAGCCGGCCGAGCCGCGGGACCGGCACTCGACGCCGGACGACGCCCCGTTGCTGCTGTTCCTGGGCCGGCTGCATCGGAAAAAGGCGCTCGACGTCCTGCTCGCGGCGTTGGAGCGGCTGCCCGGCTGCTATCTGTGGGTCGCCGGCGCCGGGCCCGAGGAGACGGCGTTGCGCGCGCTGGCGGACACCCTGGGCGTGGCGCCCCGGGTCCGTTTTCTCGGCTGGCGCGCCGACAAGACCGCGCTGTTGCGCACGGCCGATCTGTGCGTGTTCCCGTCGCGGTACGAACCGCACGGCAATGTCGTGCTCGACGCTTGGAGTCATAATGTGCCGCTGGTCGCGGCGGCGGCCGACGGCCCGCGCGAGTTGATCCGAGACGGCATCGACGGCCTGGTGGTCCCGATCGACGACGCGGCCGCGCTCGCGACAGCGTGCCGGCGGCTGCTCGACGCGCCCGATCTTGCCGCAACACTGGTCGCCGGCGGCCGCCACCGGGTCGCCGCCACCTATTCGCGCGATGCGGTGGTCGGCGCCTATCTGGACCTGTTCGAGCGGGTGACCCGAAACGGGCCGCCGCGGCGGCACGCCTGACCGCCAAGCGGTCGATCGCGGATCTGGTATAGTTCCCTACCGACCTTCGGCCGGCGGCCCACCCTGGATGAAACGGCCCGACCCCCTCCCAAGTCGCTGGCGATCTCGCTCTGGACCTGGTTGTATGGACCGCAGGCGCAGATGTTGGCCCAGGTGTTCGCCGGCGGCGTGGCGGCGCTCGCGGCGTCGAGCCTGATCTTGGGCATCGCCTGGAAGACCGATCTGATCAAAACTCGGAGGGGTGATCGGTTCTGATACGAAATCCGGTTAGTCGGTTCCAGCAAGGTTGGGGCGATCGGCGGGCGTGGCTCCCGACCGGTCACAGCTTGCTGAGCCGGCGCGAGCGGGCTTGCATTGCCGCAAACCTCTCGCAACAGTGGCGACCGCTTTGGTAGCGAGTGGCGACCGCTTTGGTAGCGAGACGAGAGGCATCTGCCCATGGCCAAAGTCGCCGTTGCCGACTGGACCACGCTGGCCGATCGCACCCCGACCTACGCCATGGTCGGCGAGGTCGATCTGGTGGTGATTCGCTTCGACGATCAGGTGTCCGTGCTGTACGGCCGCTGTCTGCACCGCGGCGGCCTGCTCGCCGACGGCTTCGTTCGCGGCGACGACTTGGTCTGTCCCTTGCACAGTTGGGACTACCGGGTCGCGAGCGGCGTGTCCTCCTACAACAACGACGAGGCGTTGGCAAAGTTCACGGCCTGGATCGAGGACGGTCAGATCCTGGTCGACGACGAGGAGATTGCCGCCTGGGCCCGCGCCCACCCGCAGGCTTATGACCGCGCCTCCTACCAAGGGCTCTATGCCGATCACCACGGCACCCCGGACGAGCCCTACACCAAGCTGATCCGTCAGCTGGCGCGCGGCGGCGTCAAGGGGCTGCACGGCCACGGGCCGGTCTCGGCGATGGGGGTTCCGCGCGCGCAGTTGCCCGATTGGGACGACATTCAGATCCTGACCGCCCAGCTCGCCCGGCCGCCGCTGCTCGACGAGCCGGTCGCGACCGAGGTCGTGATCGGCCCGAACGCGGCGCGGCCGCTCCGGCTCGCGATCCCGCTCCTGGTCTCGGACATGAGCTTCGGCGCCCTGTCCGCACCGGCCAAAATCGCGCTCGCACGCGGCGCCGAGTTGGCCGGCACCGGCATCTGCTCCGGCGAGGGCGGCATGCTGCCCGAGGAGCAGGCCGAGAACAGCCGCTATTTCTATGAGCTGGCGTCGGCCCGGTTCGGCTTTGCCTGGGACAAGCTCGAACGGGTCCAGGCGTTCCATTTCAAGGGCGGCCAGGGCGCCAAGACCGGCACCGGCGGCCATCTGCCGGGCGAAAAGGTCAAGGGCCGGATCGCCGAGGTCCGTGGGCTGGCCGAGGGCACGGCCGCGGTCTCGCCCGCGCGCTTTCCCGACTGGACCGAGCCGGGCCAGATCAAGGCGTTCGCCGATCAGGTGCGCCAGCGCACCGGCGGCATCCCGATCGGCTACAAGCTGTCGGCCCAGCATATTGAGGCCGATCTCGACGCCGCGCTGGCGGTCGGGGTCGACTACGTCATCCTCGACGGCCGCGGCGGCGGCACAGGGGCGGCGCCTTTGTTGTTCCGCGACCATATCTCGGTGCCGACGATCCCGGCACTGGCCCGGGCCCGGCGCCACCTCGACCGCCGCGGTCGGCGCGACGTCAGCCTGATCATCACCGGCGGCCTGCGCACGCCGGCGGATTTCGTCAAGGCGCTGGCGCTTGGCGCCGATGCGGTCGCGGTGTCGAACGCCGCGATGCAAGCGATCGGCTGCATCGCCATGCGCGCCTGCCACACCAATGCCTGCCCGGTCGGGATCGCGACCCAAAAACCGCATCTGGTCGCCCGGCTCGAGATCGAGCGCTCGGCCCACCGCCTCAAGAACTTCTTCGAAGCCGCCGTCGCGTTGATGTGCGTCCTGGCGCGCGCCTGCGGCCACCGGGAACTGTCAGCGTTCCGGCGCGACGATCTGGTGACCTGGAAGCAAGAGATGGCACGGCTCGCCGGCGTGCCCTTTGCCGGGGTCGATCTCGGGGCCCTCACCGGCGTGGAGACGGGCGATGGTGCTCGCGCTTGAGGTGTATCTCGGCGCAGGGGCGCTGGTCACCGCCGTGTTCCTGCTCTGGGGGATTGGCCGGCGCGACCCCCAGGCGCGCGGCAGCTTCGCGTTCCGGCCGTTGCTGATCCCGGGCGTGGTGATTTTGTGGCCGTTGGTCCTGGTCGCCTGGGCCCGACCGGCGCGCGCGCACCACCGACCGCCGCTCCGCCTTCAAGAGGGGCTCGCGCTCGTGCTGGCGGTCGCGATCCCGGTCGTCCTGGTGACCGGTCTGTTGGTCCGCCAGCAGGGCCCGCTGGAGCGACCGGCGGTGCTCCTGGCACCGGCCGATGCGGACATGGAGGGGGCGACCCGATGAGTCTTCGTCACACCCCGGTCCAGTGGAACCGGACCAAGCTGGTCTATGACGCGGTCCTCGCGGTCGCGGTGGTCGGGTTTATCGTCGTGTTCCTGCGCCTCGCGCCCGAGTTCGCCGACACCACGCGGCCGGTCGACGGCGCGATCCAGCGGATGCGCGCGTTCGGTGTCTGTGCCTTCCTGATGCTGACATTGATCTTGTGCATCGGGCCGTTGGCGCGGCTCGACCGGCGCTTCCTGCCGCTTTTATACAACCGGCGCCATCTCGGGGTAATGACCTGTCTGGTCGCGTTGACCCATGCGGTCTATGTGTTGAACTGGTACTTCGCGTTCAGCCCGACCCCGAAGCTGACCGCGCTGGTCACTGCCAACACCGCGTACGGTCAGCTGCTCGGCTTTCCGTTCGAGGCGTTCGGCATCTTCGCGCTGGTGGTCCTGGTGATCCTGGCGGCGACCAGCCACGACTTCTGGCTCGCGTTTCTGTCGGCGCCGGTGTGGAAGACGCTGCATCTTTTGATCTATCCGGCCTATGCCGCGGTGGTCGCGCACATCGCGCTCGGCTACCTGCAGGATGCGACCAACCCGGCGTTCGCGCTGGTCGCCGGCGGCGGCGGGCTCGTGGTCGCCGGGCTTCATGTCGCCGCGCTCATGACCGACCGTGCGCGCCACAGGTCCAACACGGCGGCGGCCACGGCCGCGAGCGACACCGACTGGGTCGATGTCGGGCCGCCGGAGGCGATCCCGGACGGCCGGGCCCGGATCGTCCGGCTCGACGGCGACGAACGGGTCGCGGTGTTTCGCGACGGCAACCGGCTCGCCGCGGTGTCCAACGCATGCGCGCACCAGAACGGGCCGCTCGGCGAGGGTCGGATCATCGACGGCTGCATCACCTGCCCGTGGCACGGCTTTCAGTATCGGCTCGAGGACGGGCGCTCGCCGCCGCCGTTCATCGAGACCATCCCGACCTATCGCCTGCGCCTGGCCGACCGCCGGGTCCAGGTCCACCGCACCGCCAACCCGCCCGGCACGCCGGAGGAGCCCCTGACATGGACCGCGTAAGCGAGGCCGAGCGCCGGCGCGGCTTCTTCATCGGCTGGGCCGGCCGGCTGCCCGAGGGCGCGGTCGGCCTGATCGTCACCGTCGCCGTGTGCTTCGTCGCCGGGTTCGCCGGGGCGGCGTTCCTGGTCGGCGCGACGGTAGACGACCCGGGCGCCGGCGGGGTCCGGTTCGATTGGGGCCGCCAGACCGTGACCGGCGTGGTCGAGGCCCGGCCGTACCCGATCCTGCACGTCACCGCGGCACCGGCGGACGGCCGGATCGCGCCCGGTCGTTCGCTGATGCTGACCGGGCTCGGCAAGCGCGGCGCCCAGGCGCGCGCGGCGGCACTGGACGGCCAGGTGGCGGTCGCCAGCGGCGTCGTGCTGGCGCGCGGCGATCTCTTGATGCTGCAAGTGCGCGGCGGCACCGCCGGGCTCGCCGCCGCTGCGACGCCCGAGGCC
>JANQHG010000273.1 GCA_028277115.1 Azospirillaceae bacterium | reverse complement strand
CCGCAACCGGCGGCGCAAGCCGATCGATCGTGCCGGCCGGTCGCCCCGACCTATATATTGTGTCATACCAACGGCCCGACCGGTTGACCGGGCGGGCCGTTGGGGCGCGCGACCGCGCGCCGCGCCCTATGGCACGAAGCCCAGCGGCGTTTGAGCGGGGCCTCACGCGGTGACCAGTCACCGCGTGAGGCCATTGGTATCAGTCAATGCCGCCGGTTCGGCGCCGATGATCGGCGACCGGGCGATGGCGGTTGCCAGGCGGCACCGCCGTATGCCCCCCCTCTAACTCCCCCCACGTGCCGTGGGGGGAGGACTGACCACCCCCCGCCAAGGGCGGGGTGGCCGGGGGGGGGGCCGCCTGACCTTGTGGGCGCCAGCCCCAAATCCGGCGCCCCCGGCCAAAGTCCTAATCGAGCGCGAACGGGTCCTGCGGCGCCGTCGCCGGCAGCGCGGCGTCGAAGCGCAAAACCCAGCCCGGCGCCGTCCGCCCGACCGCACCGCCGACCGCGGCGAGGGTCGCAGGGTCGGCGCGGGTCAACCGCAAGCCGCGCCGGGCGAGCGCGGCGGCAAGGTCCTCGGGCGTGCCGCGATGAACGACCGCCAGCTGACCGCGCCGCGGGGCAAGCGCGACCGGTTCGGCCCGCTCGACCAGTGGCTCGGCCTCAAGGCCGCGGCGCGCCCGCACCCAATCGGTCAAGGACCCGGCGGTCAACAGCACCTGAAGTGTACCGCGGGCGAGCGGGGCCGCCGCGGGCGATGTCGTGTCGGACTTCCAGACCTGTTCCATCCACCGCCCGACCCGGGCGACCGCCTGGGTCAGCGCGCCGTCCGGGCGCGGAAAACGCTCGCGCGCCACCTCGGTGCCGCCGCGATACCAGGTCGCGGCAACCCCGGCGGCGACGCCGGTGGCGCCCGATCCGTCGTGCGTCGGGTCGGGCAGGGCGGGCGAGGGCAGGGGGCCGGCGACCGCTTCGAGCACGGCGACGATCACGTCGTCGGCGTCATGTTGGGCGGCGATCCGCTCGAGCCCGCCGCGGTCGCCGTCGAGCGCTTCCTCGGCGCTGAACGCGGCGATGTCGCCGAGATCGCCGAACGGCACCACGATCGGCAACAGCCCGACCGCCGGCATCGCGGCTTCCCAGGCGTTGCGCCACTCGGTGCGGTCTTCCCACAACAGCGGTGCGCCGGCGCGCCGCACCACCGGCACCACCACCACCGGCCGGTCGGGCGGCGCGACCGCGGCGACCCCTTCGCCCTCAAGGAACGCGGTGACGGCGTCGGGCCAAAAGCGCACCGCGAGCTCGGCGACGTAGCGCACGGCCGAGCTCTGCTCGCGTTCGATCTCCACCCCTTGGATCAGCTCGTCGAGGGCGTCGTCGCCGACCTCGGGCACCGGGCCTCCGGCGCCGGCGGCGGTCAGGCGGCGGTAGAGCCGGGCGAACGCCTCGCGCTCGGCCTGCTCAAGCGCCCGGGCCCGCGCGGCGCTGGCGCTGTCGGCGGTGACATCGACCGAAAGCCCGCGAACGATATAGGGGTCGGTGTACGGGTCCGGGACCTGGGCCGGCGCGGGCGTGCCCGCAACACCGACCATCATCACCACCAGCGCCAGCCGGACGATCGCCGCGACGGCCGGTCGGCCGACGCTGTTCCACTCTCGCATCTTGTCGCCTATCGGTTCCCGCCTCAAGGAGGTACGACGAAGGGTTATAGCCAACGCGCACCGGCGACGCCAAGCGCCTCCGGACGCGCTCGGCCGCCACGGACCCGGCACAGAGCAACGGGGCGACCCTCGCATCACGAGCTCGGCCCGCCCCTTGTTCGCGGGGGGGGGGGCATGCATCCGAAAAGGCGAATTGACACACAGATCACGACAGCTAAATTTAATCGTATCGAACGGATCAACAGGTCTTGGTCGTGGTCGCGCGGCCGTCGTCAACCGACGACCGACGACCGACGCGGACGATGCGGCGGCCGGATGTTACTTGGGAGGCCGACGTGGTGCACGACCCACCGGTCCCGGCCGACGAAGCGCGCAGGCTCGCGGCGCTGCGCGACTTTCGCATCCTCGACACCGACCCCGACCCACGGTTCGATCGGCTGACCCGGCTCGCCGCTCGGTTGATGCGGGCGCCGATCGCGCTCGTCTCCCTGGTCGATACCGACCGCCAGTGGTTCAAGGCGCGCCAAGGCGTCGAGGCGGCCGAAACCCCGCGTCGGTTCGCGTTCTGCGGCCACGCAATCCTGGGCGGTGAGCTCATGGTGGTGCCCGATGCCCGTGACGATCCGCGGTTCGCCGACAATCCACTGGTCACCGGACCACCCCACATCCGCTTTTACGCCGGCATGCCGCTGGTGGTGGCGCCGTGCTTGGCGGTCGGCACCTTGTGCGTGATCGACCGAACGCCGCGGTCGGGGGTTTCCGCCGACGAAGCCGCGGCGATGCAGGACTTGGCGCGCGCCGTGGTCGATCTGCTCGACGCCCATCGCGCCGAATGGGAGGCCAAACGCGGGGAACGCCTGCTGCGCACCGCGCTGTCGTCGATCAGCGAAGGCTTCAGCATCTTTGACCAGACCGACCGGCTGTTGTTCTTCAACGAACAATACCGGGCGTTGTACGGCGCCAGCGCCGATCTGATCGTGCCCGGCGTCCGCTTCGAGGAGATCGTGCGCGAGGGCGCGCGCCGCGGCCAGTATGCCGAGGCCGACCGGGACGGCATCGAGGCGTTCGTGGCAAAACGACTGGCCCGTCACCATGATCCCGGCCCGCCGCACGAACAGGAGCTCGGCGACGGCCGATGGCTGCGAGTCGCCGAGAGCCGGGCCGAGGACGGCAGCCTGGTCGGCGTGCGCACCGACATCACCCAGTTGAAGCGGACCGAGCGTGCGCTCGAAGAGGCCCGCCGCGCCGCCGAGGACGCGAGCCAGGCCAAATCGCGCTTCCTTGCGATGATGAGCCACGAGATCCGTACGCCGCTCAACGGCGTGCTCGGCGCGCTCGGCCTCTTGACCGACGTCGGGCTCGCCGACGCGCACCAACGCCTGGTCGACACCGCGCGCCGCAGCGCGGAGTCGCTGCTGACGCTGCTCAACGACATCCTCGACCTCACAAAGATCGAGGCCGGCAAGGTCACGCTCGAACCGACCCCGTTCGCGCTTGCCGGCCTGGTCGCCGATGCGCTGTCGCTGTTCGCGCCGCGCACGCGGGCCAAGGGGCTTGTGATCGCGACCGCATTCGCGCCCGACCTGCCGGAGGGCTTGCGCGGCGACGCCGGCCGCATCCGCCAGATGCTGATGAACTACCTGTCCAACGCGGTCAAATTCACCGACGCCGGCACGATCACGGTGACCGCCCGCCGGACCGCGGACGGCGAGATCGAGGTCGCGGTCGCCGACACCGGGATCGGGATCGCCGCCGACCAACAAAACCGCCTGTTCCGTGAGTTCGATCGGCTCGACGCGCCGCGCGCCCACCGGGTCGAGGGCACCGGGCTCGGGCTGATGATCACCCGTCGGCTCGCCGAGCTGATGGGCGGCTCGGTCGGGGTCGACAGCACGCCGGGGCAGGGCAGCCGGTTCTGGTTCCGCCTGCCGCTCGAGGCGTGCGATCCACCGATCGTCGCGCCGGGGGCCCAGACGGACGACGGCAACGTCTTGCGCACCCGCGACGGCGGTCGGCCACGCGTGTTGTTGGCCGAGGACAACCCGGCAAATCAGATGGTCGCGCGGTTGATGCTCGAACGGCTCGGCTGCACGGTCGACCTGGCCGCCACCGGCGCCGAGGCGCTGGTCGCCGTGACCAGCCGCGGCTATGACGTCGTGCTGATGGACATCTCGATGCCGGAGATGGACGGCGTCGCTGCGGCACAGGCGATCCGCGAGCTGCCCGGGGCCGCCGGCCGGCTGCCGATCATCGCCGCGACCGCCAACGCCTTTCCGGACGATCTCGCGTCCTATCGCCAGGCCGGGATGACCGGTCACGTCATCAAGCCGATCCTGCGCACCGCCTTGCGCGCCGGATTGGTCGACGCCGGCTTGGTCGAGGTCCGGCCGGCGGCCGTGTCCGCGCCCGCGGTCCCGGCGCTTGCACCCGCCTCGGCGGCTGCGCCGGCGTGCGACTGGGTCGACCGGCGCCTGTTGGACGAGGCGCTTGGTGAGTTGCCGCCCGATGATCGAAATTTCCTGATCGACGTATTCTTGAGCGATTGTGAGGCGCAGTTGGCGGCGCTCGCCGCACCGTCCGGCCCCGACGACCTGCCCGCGTTGAAGGTGGCGGCCCACACGCTCAAGGGCAGCAGTGGCACCTTCGGGGCGACCCGACTGGCAGATCACCTGCTCGCAATCGAACAGGCATGCCGCGACGGCCGGATCGAGGGGCTGGCGGACCGGATCGACCAGGCGCGCGCGGTCGGTGCCGCGACCCTGGACGCACTGCGTGCCCTCCGGTCGGCACTGGTCGATGCGGCTGCGGAGGCCGAGCCTGCCGCGGGTCCGGCGGGCGAGGCGCCCACAGGGGTAAGCCCAGCCGGAAAGGGCCAGCCCCCGACCGGGACGGTCCTGGCCGACGCGCCGTCACCCGACTCATTCGACACGGATGCCTTGTCCGACCGCGCGGCCGTGGTGATCGACCGTGCGACGGTGGACGCGCTCGATGCGTTGCCGGGGGTGGAGGCCGCGGTCGACGTGCTCGCCCGGCTCGACCGCGATTTGGATCGTCTGCTCGCCGAGCTCCGCGCCGGTCTCGCCGCGGGCGAGTTCGCACGGGTTGCGCCGGGCAGCCGTGCCCTGCAGGATATCGCCGGCGTGTTGGGTGATCACCGGTTGACCGATGCTGCCCGTCGGCTCGAGGAGGCGTGTCGCGACGGCGCGCCGGCCGGGCGCGCTGCCGCGGCCGCCGACGCCGCGGTCGGCTGCGGCGAGGTGGCCCGCCGGGCGCTCGCGGCGGCGCTCGCGGCCCGCACCACCGGGACGGCGCCCGCCGACCGCGGCATGCGATAGCGCGCGGCGCCTGCCGCTGGACGGGCCTTCGACCATGACCGACCAGTTCCGGACCCATTTCGAACTGTCGAGCGACCTTCTGTGCGTCGCCGGCACCGACGGCTACTTCAAGACGCTCAACCGCGCCTGGGAAGACACGCTCGGCTGGTCGCGCGCCGACCTTCTGGCCCAGCCCTATCTGTCGTTCGTCCACCCGGCCGACATCGACACGACCTTGGAGGCCGCCGCCGGGCTCGCGCGCGGCGTGGACGCGGTCGATTTCGAAAACCGCTACCGCTGCAAGGACGGCAGCTATCGGTGGTTACAGTGGCGCACCCGCCCGGGAGCCGACGGCCTGCTCTATGCCGTGGTCCGCAACATCACCAATCGCCGCGCGACCGAGGAGACGGTGCGCTCGCGCACCCGTATGCTCGAGCTTGCCGAAGAGGTCGCGCAAGTCGGCCACTGGCGGCTCGACCTGGCGGCCGGCGTCCTGACCTGGTCGCGCGAGGTCCACCGCATCCACGGGCTCGACCCGGATCGCGACCCGGTGCCCCCGCTCGACCAGGCGATCGCCTCTTATCATCCGGACGACCGCGCCAAGGTCTCCCGCTATGTCCAGGACGCGATCGAGGAAAAGCGCGGCTTTGACTTTGTGCTCCGCCTGATCCGCGCCGATGGTCAAACCCGGTTCGTCAGCTCCAAGGGCCGCTGCGAGCTCGACCCGTCCGGCAGCGTCACCGCGCTGTTCGGCGTGTTTCAGGACATGACCGATCGGTTGCGCCATGAGACGGCGCTCAAACGCCTGCACGAGATCACCTCGGAGCCGACCGCCGGGCTCGACCGCAAAGCGAGCGAATTGCTCAAGCTCGGCAACGAAATCTTCGGCATGGACATCGGGATCATCAGCCGGATCGAAGGCGACCGCTACCAGGTGATCCATGTCGCCAGCGCCGACGGCCGACCCGAGCCCGGCACTGTGTTCGACCTCGGCAACACCTATTGCACCCACACGCTGACCGCCGACCATGTCTTGTCGTTTCATCACGTCGCCGCGTCGGAGATCCGCACCCACCCGTGCTATCTGACCTATCAGCTTGAGGCCTATATCGGCACGCCGCTCTATGTCGACGGCGAACGGTTCGGCACCGTCAATTTCTCGTCGCCGGTCCCGACCGATCCGTTCTCGGAAGATGATCACGATTTGGTCCGTCTGCTCGCGCTGTGGATCGGCAACGAGTTTGCGCGCGCCCGCGACCGAGACCGGCTGAGCCAGGCCAAGGACGCCGCCGAACGCGCCAACCGGGCCAAGTCCGAGTTCCTGGCCAATATGAGCCATGAGATCCGCACCCCGATGAACGCGATCATCGGCTTGACTCATCTGGTGTGCGAGATGCCGCTGTCGGCCAAGCAGCGCGATTATTTGGACCGTGTCCACGCCTCGGCCGACGGTTTGCTCGCGATCATCAACGACATCCTCGACCTGTCCAAGATCGAGGCCGGCCGGCTCGACCTCGAGCGCACCGATTTCGACTTGGACGAGGTGGTGGACCGGGTGGTCGACCTCGGCCGACCGCGCGCGACCGACAAGCATCTCGACCTTCTGATCGAGATCGACCCGGAGTGCCCGCGCGGGCTGATCGGCGACCCGGTTCGTCTGATCCAGATCCTGACCAACCTGGTCGGCAACGCGATCAAATTCACCGAGCGCGGCGCGGTCACCTTGGGCGCCAAGCCGGTGGTCCGTTCGGCCGACGGCGTCGCGATCCTGTTTTGGGTCCGCGACACCGGGATCGGCATGTCCGAGGCGCAGCGCCGAACGCTGTTCCAGCCGTTCCAACAGGCCGACAGCTCGATCACCCGGCGGTATGGCGGCACCGGCCTTGGGCTCAGCATCACCCGTCGCCTGGTCGAGTTGATGCAGGGTCGAATCTGGGCGACCAGTCGGCCCGGTCACGGCAGCACCTTCAGCTTGGTGGTCGGGTTCGGGCGGGCCGCGGTCGATGCCGCGCCGGCCCAGGCGTCGGCGGCGTCGCCCATCCGCAGCGGCGGGGGGCTCAACCTGATCGTGGTCAGCCCCGACACCGAGCGGCGCGCCGCGCTTGCCGACCAACTGCGCCGGATGTCGTTCCGCGTGCTCGAAAAGGCGCTGGTGCGGGCCGCGGAGATCGGGCACGTGATCGCGACCGACGATGCCCGGTTCCGGCGCGCCGACCTCGTGATCGCCCATAGCCACGATCTCGCGTTCGCGGCGCGCCTGGTCTCGGAATGCCGGGCGGTGCCGGCGACCCGGTCGGTGCCGATCCTGGTCACCGGGCTCGGCGAGCAGGATTGCCGGCTGGGCGCCGAGGCCGGCCAGGACAGCGCGGTCCGCTTCGAGCCCGGGGTTCCGATCGGCTCGCGACTGCTCGATGTGGTGATGTCCCAGGTCGACCCGACCAGGCGGCGCGCCGCGATGTGCGCCGCAGCGCCGGTCCCCGAGACGGTCCGGACCGGCCGGCCGGTGTTGAGCGGTCTGCGCGTCCTGGTCGCCGAGGACAACGAGACCAACCGCCTGGTCGCCCGCGAGATCCTGAGGAACGCCGGCATCACGGTCCTGCTTGCGACCGACGGGCACGAAGCGGTGGCGACCGCACTTGCCGAGCTCGGGCCCGGCGGCGGCGGACTCGACGCTGTTCTGATGGACCTGCAAATGCCGGATATGGACGGCTACGAGGCGTGCCGCCGGATCCTCGACCGGCTGGCGTCGGCGGCGCCGCCGATCCTGGCGCTGACTGCGCACGCGATGGTCGAGGAACGCCACCGGGTGTTCCAGGCGGGCATGAGCGAAATGCTGACCAAGCCGATCAACCCGCGGGCCCTGTTGGACAGCTTGGCACGCTGGACCGGCCGGACCGGTCCGATGCCGCAGGCGCCGGCGACCGGCGGTGCGGCGACGGCCGCCGCCGCACCGCTCGCCGATGATCTGGGCGCGCTTGCCGCCGCCGATGTGATTGATGTCGCTGACGGGTTGGACCGGGTCGGCGGCAACCAGGAGTTGTACCGCCAGCTCTTGGTGTCGTTCCGTCGGGAGATTGCCGCGCCGGTGCCGGTGGGTGACCCGTCGGCCGGGCGCGACCGCGCGGAGGTCGCCGCGTGCGCCCACCGCCTTGCCGGGATGGCGGCGAACCTCGGCGCGCGCCAGGTTGCCGACGCAGCACGCCGACTGCAGGATGCGGCCCGGGGCGAGGCGGCGCTGGCCGCGTCGGCGGTCGCGCTCGAGGACGCATTGGCACCGGTCCGCCGCGCGCTCGCGCCGTTGTCGACACCGGCGGTCCCCCCCGAGGCGCCGCCGCCGGCCGAGCCGCTGGCGGCCGCGGCGGCGGCAGCGCTGGTCGCCAAGCTTGGGCGCGAGGTCGCGGCCCACGACCTCGACGCGGCGACAACCGCGCGCCGGCTCGCCGGCGGCACCGCCGACCCGGCCGAGCGCGCCCGGTTCGACGCGGTCGCGGTGGCGGTGGCGGCGATCGATTTCGCCGGGGCCGCGGCGGCACTCGGCCCGATCGATCGCGGGGCCGCACCGGAGCCGGCGCCCGAACGGTCGGCGCGCCAAACGCTCTTGCTGGTCGACGACGTCGCGGACAATCTTAAGGTCTTGGCCCAGCTGTTGGCGGACCAGGCGCGGCTGTTGGCGGCGACCGACGGCGAGACCGCGTTCGGCTTGGCGGCAACGCAAGAGATCGACGGCATCCTGCTCGACGTCATGATGCCGGGGACCGACGGTTACGAGGTGTGCCGGCGGCTCAAGGCCGACCCGACAACCGCCGAGGTGCCGGTGATCTTCGTCACCCTGCTCGACGAGACGATCGACGAAGAGACCGGTCTCGGTCTCGGCGCGATCGACTATATCGCGCGGCCGTTCGCGCCGGGGATCGTGCGGGCCCGGGTCGGGACCATGCTCCGGCTCCAGCAGGTGACCAAGGCGCTGCGCCGCTCGAACGCCGAGCTGACCACGCTTGCGACCACCGATCCGTTGACCGGGGCGGCGAACCGCCGCCAGTTCTTCCGGACGGCCGAGGCCGAGGCGGTGCGGTTCGCCCGCACAGGCGCGGTTTTTGCGCTTGCGGTCCTCGACGTCGATCATTTCAAATGGGTCAACGACACCCATGGTCACGCGGTCGGCGACCAAGTCCTGGTCCGGTTGGTGGCGAGCTGTCGTAACCGTCTGCGCCGCACCGACTTGGTCGGCCGTCTGGGCGGCGAGGAGTTCGCCCTTTTGTTGCCCGCGACAGACCGCGCGGCGGCGGTGCGGACCGCCGAGGATCTGCGCCTTATACTCGCGGCCGAGACCTTCGATGGCGCCGACGGGCCGTTTTCGATCACGGTCAGCATCGGGGTCACCGCGGCGACCGACCCCGGCGACGATGTCGAGGCCATGCTCGGCCGCGCCGATGCGGCGCTGTATGCCGCCAAGCACGGCGGCCGCAACGCGGTCCGGGTCGGGTGACGCAAGGGTCGGCGTCCCGCCGCCCCGGTGCTGCCGGCCGCCCACCCCCCGTTCGATCCCATTCCTGCCGACGGATCGTTGCGGCGGGGGACAGGCGCACCTTGCGGAAGGACCCGGCGGCTGGTCGCAGCGGACCGCCGGTCGGTCGGGGCGCGGGCCGCACCCTGGTCGATCGGGAGCGCCCTGTCCCGGGCCCGTGCCCCGACATCGACGGTGCCGCAAAGCTGAACCGCCGATGTCGGGGCGATCGGCCTCCACCGGCGATGCAAACA
>JANQHG010000223.1 GCA_028277115.1 Azospirillaceae bacterium | reverse complement strand
ACGCTGAACATACAGCGCCAGGATTTTCACCCCGAATGGAACTATACCGTACGTCCCAGACCTCCGTCCTGAAGTAGTTATTTTTGCGCAAGTCCTAAGACGGTTGCTACCGGCGTGGCGGTGCGCGAACCAAGCGGAACGGCTCAAACGGATTTCGTATTCCATCGAGCCATAGATAATATATGCTCGGATAATATATGCTCGACAATCACTTTTGGTTTTTGGAACTGTTGTTTAGGGTTGGTTTTTCTATTCCCCTTTGTCGGGTCGGTCAGCGCTTGCGAAGATGTGCTCGTAGGGCCCCCGAACTGAGGTGCGGCGTGTCATCCGTTCCTATGCTGCGCGCCCTCACACTCCCTGCACCAAGGGCCGAAGGCCCCTGGACCCAAGATCACTCTGCGACGACCGGGCGCGTTGTCTCGAGCTCGCCGACCAGGCAGGGTGCATGGTCCCCAAAACGGATCACCAGGTGTCGCATGTCGGCCGTCCCTGCCCGCGCCTGTCTCGTTGCCCTCACCCTCCTCACCGCCTGCGCCGAGTCGCCGGTCGACGACACCCCCGAAGACCCGCGCATCCCAATCGTCGGCACCATCACCCTGGTCCCGCAACCCTGGACCCAAGAGATCGACGGCTTCGGTGTGGTCGAGCCGGCCGAACAGATCGTGATCGCCCCCGACTTCCTCGGCACCGTCGTCGACGTCGGGTTCGACGACGGCGACACCGTCGCCGCCGGCCAACCGCTGGTCCGCTTCGATGCCGCCAAACGCGCGCTTCGCCTCGAAGAGGCCGAAGCCGACCTCGCCGCCCTGCGCGCCGAGCTCGAAGACGCCCAGGAAAACCTCGCCCGCCGCCGCCAGCTGCTCGACCGCGGCACCGTCTCGATCGAAACCTTCCAGGCCTACCAGACCACCGTGCGCGCCGCCCGCGCCCGGGTCGCGCAAGCCGCGGCCGCGCGCAACCTGGCGCGCCGCAACCTCGACGACATGACCCTGGTCAGCCCGGCCGCCGGCGTGATCATGGAACGATCGGTCGATCCCGGCGAAACCGTGCTCGCCGGCGCCAGGCTCGCCGTGATCGACGCCACCGAAACCATGCGGGTTGTAACCTACGTCACCGAAAAGGACGTCAACGCGCTCAACATCGGTGCCGCCGCCCGCGTCACCACCGCCGGCGTCCCGGGCCGCATCTACCACGGCCGCATCGAGGTGATCGACTACACCGCCGACCCGTCGACCGGCACCTTCCCGGTCAAGGTCGCGGTCGCCAACGATGACGGCCTGCTCCGCCACGGCATGACCGCGCGCGTCACCCTCACCGGGCTCGAAGACCGCGCCGCCCTGATCGTGCCCCGCGCCGCACTCGCCGACCGCAACCGCCGCCGGTTGGTCTTCAAGGTCGAAGATGGCCGCGCCCACGCGGTCGAACCCCTGTTCGCCGCCGGGCTCGGCGACACCTTGCCGGTGCTCGAAGGCCTCGACGCCGGCGACCAGATCATCACAGACGGCGTGGAGCGGGTGGTCGACGGGAGCTTTGTCAAGGCAACCCCAAGCGCCGACGCCGAGCCGCCGGCCGGGATGGACCCGGCCCGATGACCGCGCTCTACCACGCCTTCATCCAGCGACCGCTCCTGGTCAACCTGACGGCCGTGTTCGTCGTGCTGACCGCGCTGCTCGCGCTCGGCACCGTCCAATACGACACCTTTCCCAAGATCGACCTCGGGCTCGCCACCGTGATCACCGCCCGCCCCGGCGCGGGCCCTGAGGATATGGAGCTGTCGGTCACCATCCCGCTCGAAGACGAAATCCTTGAGGTCGACGACCTCGCCAAGGTCACCTCGAACAGCATGGAAGGGCTGTCGGTGATCACGATCCGGATCGACCCCGACAGCGACGACCCGGACAAGGTCCTGGCCGACCTGCAAAAGGCGGTCGACCGCGCCGCCGCCAAGCTGCCCGCGGACCTGCCGGAAAAACCCCGGCTTGAGGAAATCTCGTCCCAGTCGATCGCGGTGCTCGAACTCCACGTCTCGGGACTGGTGCCCGAGGCGGTCCTGCGCCGCACGGCAGACCACTTGTCCGACGCGCTGCGCGAAATCGCCGGCATCGCCGGCATCGACAAGATCGGCTACCGCGACCGCGAGGTCCGCATCCTGCTGGCGCCCGAGCGGCTCCACCGCCTCGGCATCTCCCCGGACGAAATCGCCCAGGCGGTGCGCCGGCGCAACCTGCGCGACGCCGGCGGCTCGATCTCGTCGTTCACTGCCGAGCGCAAGGTCGTCACCGTCGGCCAGTTCGATCACCCCAAACAGGTCGAAGAGGTGATCATCCGCGCCGGCCGCCCCGGCGACGTCGTGCGCATCCGCGACGTCGCCGACGTCATGCTCGACTACGAGGACTGGCAGGTCAAATCCCGGCTCGACGGCACCGACGGCATCACGCTGTCGGTGCGCAAGACCGGCACCGCCGACGGTCTCACCACCGCCGCCGCGGTCAAGCGCTTCGTCCAAGAGGTCCGCCCCACCCTGCCCACGGGGGTGCGCCTGACCGTGGTCAACGACTTGAGCCGTTTTACCTACGACATGCTCGACGTCTTGATCGGCAACGCGGTGGTCGGCTTTGCCCTGGCGCTCGGGGTGCTGATCGCGTTCTTCCCGCTCCGGATCGCGTTTTGGATCTCGGTCGGGTTGCCGGTGGCGCTCGCGATCACCGTCTCGCTGATGCCGCTCGCCGGGCTCGGCATCAACGTCATGACCCTGACCGCGATGATCCTGGTGCTCGGCATGCTTGTCGACGACGCCATCGTCACCGGGGAGAGCATCGCGCGCACCCAAGAGCAGGGGGATGTCACCACCCGCGGCGCGGCCGCCGCCACCGCGGCGGTCGCGCGGCCGGTGATCACCAGCACCGCCACCACCATCCTCGCCTTCGCCCCCGCCGCCTTCCTCGGCGGGCTCGAAGGCGAGGTGATGTGGATGATGCCGGTCGTGGTCGCGCTGATGCTTGGCGGCTCCATGATCGAATGCCAGTTCATGCTGCCCTGCCACCTCGCCCACGGCGCCCGCGTCCACCGGCCGAAGCGCTGGTTCACCCACGTCCAGCGGGTCTACGACCGGATGATCCTCGCGGTGCTGCGCCGCCGCTACGCCGTGATCGCCGCCTTCGTCGCGGCTGCGGTCGCGATCGCCGTCTGGTCGGCCGAGGGCCTGCGCTTCACCCTCTACCCCGATGTCGACATCGACACCTTCTTCCTGAAGGTCGAACTGCCCGAGGGCAGCTCCTTCGCCTACACCGCCGACAAGACCCGCGAGCTCGAAACCCTGGTCCGCGAGGTCGTGCCGCCGGACGATCTGCTCAACATCGCGACCACGATCGGCGAGCACGACACCGTCTTGATGACCCCGACCGAGGGCCGCAGCCCGGCCTGGGCCCGGGTCGCGGTCTATATGCGCCCCCAGGGCGAGCGCCGGACCAACTCGAACGACATCATGCGCGGCTTACGCGCCCGGGTGCGCGCGCTTGCCGGCTACAAGAGCATCATCCTGACCCCGCTCAAAGACACCCCGGTCGCCGGCAAGCCGGTCGAGGTCGAGGTGATCGCCAGCTCCGAGGCCCAGTTCGAGGTCGCCCGCGACCTGGTCGAATTCCTCAAAGCCCAGCCGGGCGTCACCGAGGTCTGGACCAGCTTCAAACCGGGCAAGGACGTCGTCCGCCTCGAGCTCGACCATCTCGCGATGGCGGCGCGCGGCCTCACCGTCCGCGACGTCATCCGAACCGTCCGGGTCGCGTTCGACGGCGAGATCATCGACAGCCTGCGCACGATCGACGAGGAGATCGACTACCGCCTGCAATACCGCCCGGGCGACCAGGGCCGGATCGACACCCTGCGCGCGCTCACCATCATCAACGCCGACGGGCAACCGGTTCCCTTGCGCGCGGTCGCCGAAGTCCAAAGCCGACCCGGCGAGGCCAGCATCAACCACTATCTCGGCGACCGCACCGTCACCGTGTTCGCCGAAATCGACCGCGGCAAAATCTCGGCGGCCCAGGCCAACCAAGCGCTCGCAGACCACGTCCGCGACACCCGTCTCATCCAGCGCTTCGACGATGTCCGGCTGTGGTACGGCGGCGAACTCGAACAACAACAAGAGGCGATCGGCAACGTCGGCATCGCGTTCCAGGTCTGCCTGCTCGCGATGTTCTTGCTTTTGATCATCCTGTTCAACTCGGTGACCCAGCCGCTCCTGATCATGACGGTGATCCCGTTCGGCTTCGTCGGGGTGCTGCTCGCGTTCCTGGTCCAGGGACTGGAGATGAGCATGATGTCGCTGATCGGCATCCTCGGCCTCGCCGGCGTGCTGGTCAACGACTCGGTGGTCATGATCGACCACGTCAACCGCACCACCCACGCCGCAGTCGCGGCCGGGCGCGACCGGCTCGAAGCGGTCGCCGAAGGCGCCATGAGCCGGCTTCGGCCGATCGTCATCACCTCGATCACCACCGTCGCCGCGCTCGCGCCGGCGGCCTACGGGCTGGCCGGCGACAATCCCTACATGACGCCGATGATCATGGTCATCCTCTGGGGGGTGCTCACGGGGACCTTGGTCTCGTTGGTGCTGCTGCCCTGCCTCTATATGGTCGATGAAGACCTGAAGGAGCGCGTGCGGCTGGTGTTCCGCGCCCAAGGGCGCGGCGGGTGAGGGCGCGCGGGCGCCCTCACACCCCCCCCCGCCAAGGGCCGAAGGCCCTTGGACCCAATACTGTTCACTTTAGTAACTTCCCGCCGTTTCGCATGAGTGGGCGTGCCGGCACGTTGGCCGGCTTCAGCGGCATGGCGCGCACACTCCCACCCGGAGTTGCGGCGCCAATCGACCGCATGCCAGGATTGTGAAGCGCTTGGAACCGCCCATAACACGCAATCCGGTTGAACCGTTCCGTTTGGTCGGAGCACCACCGGTGGTCGGGGCCGCAAAGCTGAACCGCCGATGGTGGGGCGATCGGCCCCCACCTATAGGATCGGTGAACAGCTTCCTCAGGCGTGGATAATCGGAACCAAACAATCGGATTTGGTATAAATCCTGGCGCTTCGGGTCACTGCCAAGGTCGGCAGCGTCCGGGTTGACAGGCGGTTCGAATCGCATCTTCGGCTCGAGGTGCGCTCGACGGCACAGTGGAGCAAGTAGGCGCGTTGCGCGGCGTACGCCCCCCCAGTCGTAGCACGGAGCGCGGGAATCCCCCATTTCCAAAAAATTGAGCAAAATCAGGCAGTTACAAACCCATGGGCAAATCCACTAACCCATTGAAATAAGAGAATAATTTCAAAGTGAGGGGATTCCTGAGAGCGCGGAGGCAAAAATGGTTGTGATAGGAAATTTTTTTTCTAAATCTCTAGAATCAAGTGTGACATCTTCTCCTTCCTATCACAGGGAGGTCGGCCATGGCACGGACTGCGTCAACCCTTCCAGGAGGCTCGCGGCTTTCGGATTTCATTAGCCTGGGAGTTTTGACTAGATTTTTTGATATCAGAACCGTCAAGTCCGTTGTAGAGGCTTGTGGAAAAAAAGAGAAGCGTCAACGCGAGTTACCCGCTCACATTATGGTCTACTATGCAATCGCACTGCCTATGTTCTCAGGGGTGTCGTACCGAGAGGTTTTGCGTTGTTTACTCGAAGGGATCCGGTGGCTCTTTGGCCTCGAAATTCCTTTAAACATCACCGGAAAATCAGGAATTTCCCAAGCCAGGACACGGCTTGGTTGGGAACCACTTAAGAAGCTATATGATGAGGTCGTCAAGCCAATTGCTGTGAGCGAAACGAACGGAGCGTGGTACAAGAACTGGCGTTTGGTCAGTGTGGACGGAAGCACGATGGACGTTGCTGATGAAGCGGCTAATGAAGAAGCATTTGGTCGTCCAGGAACAAATCTCGGCAGTGCCACCTTTCCTCAGTTACGTTTTGTTTCCCTTGTCGAAAACGGTACACATGTCATTTTTTCGACTGCGATGGCAGATTGCCGAACAAGCGAATTAACTATTACGAAAGAGGTATTCAAAAAACTTGAACCCGGCATGCTATGCTTAGCAGATAGGAGGTTTTTCAGCTTCGAGTGCTGGAACCTCGCACGAGAGCGCGGCACAGACTTACTCTGGCGTGTCAAAGAGAATATGCGACTTCCTCGCGAAACGGTTTTGCCAGATGGCTCATACCTTAGCACAATCTACTCTTCCGAGAAAGATCGCCGCAGAAAGGTTGAAGGTGTTGTTGTTAGAGTTATTGAATATACTCTTGAGGGTATCGAGAATTCAGAGCCGATTTACCGGGTGATCACAACCATCTTGGATCCAGAAGCCGCTCCTGCTGCCGACTGTGCAGCCCTCTATCATGAACGTTGGGAAGTTGAGACTGTTTTGGATGAGGTGAAAACTCATATCGGAGGAAAAGGAAACATCTTGAGAAGTAAAAAGCCAGACCTTGTTCGCCAAGAATTCTATGGATTTCTGTTGCTTCATTATGCGGTCAGAAGCGTTATGCATGAGGCTGCCCTCAAGGCAGGTGAAGTTCCAGATCGGTTATCTTTTGTTCATGCGGTTCGTGTCATACGGCGCAAGCTACCAGCTTACGTCTTTTCCCCCCCTTGATCGAAGGGATGCCTTCCATCAGGCTGCCCTTGATGAAATTATTATTCGCAATTTGCACAATAAAAATGCGAAAGAGATTCCCTACTGTCTGGCTTCCGCGATCAAAATACTTAAGTGAACAGTATTGCCCCTGGATCTCGTTTCTTTTTCGCCAAGACCTGTCAACCTTTGCAGGGGGAGGTATCGCTCATTTTTAATCTATCGTTAAGATAGAGATGATGACACTAATTTTCTATCGTTTCAATTCGAAAGGCGGTATACGCGAACCCTGTGATCGACTCCGGTCAGGAAGAGCCTCGAGGATATCAGCCGCGCAGAGCGGTGGGCGCACGGGGTCGAAAGGAGGGCCAAGTGCCATGGTGTGGGGAACGTCCGAGGTATCATGGTTCGTGCACCGCCTCTTCGGCATCCATGACGATCTTGCCGAGGAGACCGATCGACCCGGCCCGACCCGGCCGACCCATCGCCACCACCGGACCGCGCAACCCGGCAGCGCAAAAGCGGTGATCCTGACCCCAACCAACTTCAAGGAACGATTGGATCAGCTCCAGTCTGTCGACCGCATGGAGCAGCCGGTCGGCGGCGTCCATTTCGTCGGCCTGGACCAGGTGCGGTCCCGTGTCGGCGAAAAATGGCCGCATCTTGCCGACCGCATCCATCGGGTGGTCGGGAGGATCATCGAACAGCACCTGCACCCGTCCGATCTGTGCTGCCGATACGACGACCTCACCTATGTTCTCGTGTTCGGCGACCGCGACCCAGCGGTCGCCGAGGAAACCTGTCACGCAATCACACAAGAAATTATTTCCCGCTTGTTCGAACCGCTCAACGAGGACGGTGTCCCGGGCACGCTCACCGCGACCTCGGCGATGGAGCTTTTGCCGCCCGGACCGGTCGAGCCCGGCATTGCGTGCCTCGACTCCATGGTCGACCGCCTGGCCCGCAAGGCGGGGGCGCCGCGGCCGGCTTCCGCCCGAGGCCCGGCGGCCGCAGGCCCGGAGTGGGAAGAGATGCGCCAGGCCGCGGCGCGATCCAACCAGCCGGAAACCGACCTTGCCGCCGCGGCGGCAAGCCGTCGCCACGCCGATCTTGTCGAACGCCCCGCCCGAGGCCCGGCGGCCGCAGGCCCGAAGTGGGAAGAGATGCGCCAGGCCGCGGCGCGATCCAACCAGCCGGAAACCGACCTTGTCGCCACCGCGGCGGCAAGCCGTCGCCACGCCGATCTTGTCGAACGCCCCGCCCGAGGCCCGGCCGCCGCAGACCCGAAGTGGGAAGAGATGCGCCGGGCCGCGGCGCGATCCGGCCAGCCGGAAACCGACCGTGTCGCCACCGCGGCGGCAAGCCGTCGCCACGCCGATCTTGTCGAATGCCCCGCCCGAGGCCCGGCGGCCGCAGACCCGAAGTGGGAAGAGATGCGCCGGGCCGCGGCGCGATCCGACCAGCCGGAGACCGACCGTGTCGCCACCGCGGCGGCAAGCCGTCGCCACGCCGATCTTGTCGAATGCCCCGCCCGAGGCCCGGCGGCCGCGGACCCGGAGTGGGAAGAGATGCGCCGGGCCGCGGCGCGATCCGGCCAGCCGGAGACCGACCTTGTCGCCACCGCGGCGGCAAGCCATCGCCACGCCGATCTTGAGCTCGGCTACCGGCCGATCTGGGACGCGCGACGCGGCGCAATCTACATGCTGTTGGCGCGCCCCGGCGGCTCACGATGGATCGACTTGATGTTCAAAGGTCATCCGGTGACCATAGACGACACCAACACCCGAATGATCGCCGAGACCTGTTATCATATTCTCGAACGCGCGGCCAACGACCTCAAACACTCGGTCGCGCGCGACCACAAGTGTCTGGTCACCCTGCCCGTTCATTACGACGCCATCCACAGCGACTCCCTGGTGCAGGCGTATCTCACCCACGCGCGCCGCATCCCGTCCAAGCTGCGAGAGATGATCTGCGTCGAACTGATCGGCGCGCCCCATGGCCTGCCATGCAACCGGCTGTTCGATCTCGTGACGTCGCTGCGGCTGTTGTTCCGTGGGGTCATGCGCCGAACCGGTCTGGACCATACCGATTTCCGAGCCCCCGGCGAGATCGGCGTCCTCGCCTACGGTGTCGACGTCCAACCGGTCGCCGAGCCGGAGCGTGACCAGATCCGTCAGTTCGACCGATACTGCGCCGCCGCCACCCGGTTCAACGCCAAGACCTATCTCCATGGACTGCGCACGGGCAGCTTGACCACGGCGGCGATTGCGGCCGGCTTCACCTTCATCAACGGCGACTTCGTCGCAGACCGGGTGCGCAAACCAGAGGTCGCCTATCGGTTGAGCCTGCCCGACCTCTACCGTTCGGCGCTGCGGCGCGCCCGCGCCAAAGCGGCGCCGCCCCGGCTGCACGGTCGGCTCAGCGCCGGTCAACCGCTGAGCGGGGGGACCACAGCGCCGCCGCAGGCGGCCGGCGGCACCCAAGAGCAGGATCCTCCATGGCCCGGGTCCTGGTGATCGACGATGAAGAGGTCGTGCGCCGCGCGATTGG
This sequence comes from Azospirillaceae bacterium, assembly GCA_028277115.1. Lineage (GTDB taxonomy): Bacteria > Pseudomonadota > Alphaproteobacteria > Azospirillales > Azospirillaceae > JANQHG01. The sequence goes on along the minus strand of JANQHG010000223.1, from coordinate 10,176 downwards.
CCTCGCGCTCTCGCGCGCCGGGCACCACGTCCGGCTGGCCGAAGACGGCGCGGTCGGTCTCGCCCTGCTCGCCGACCACGGCGCCGACCTCGTGATCACCGACATCATCATGCCGGACATGGCGGGGATCGAGACGATCGCGGAGCTCCGCCAACACCATCCCAAGCTACCGGTGATCGCAATGTCCGGCGGCGGTCGCACCGCCAATTTCCAGTTCCTCGAGGTCGCCCGCCACCTTGGCGCGGTCCATACGCTGCGCAAACCGTTCGACACGTCGGAACTGCTCGCCGCGATTGCGGCCTGCGTCGGTGCGCCCGGCCGCGGCGAGGCGCCGACCTGATTTTCCTTTCACCCAAAGAACACATCGCCCGAATCCCCCGGCAAACCGGAGGTTTATATTTGAGCAAATCGAATTTTATTGAATTCATTGTCGCGACCGCCCCATCATTGCTCAGTTCCTCAAGGTCGCCCGCCGCTTGGGCACGGCCGATGCGCGTGTCCGCGGCCGGTGCCCCGTCGGATCAGCGCGCGTCGGCGCGCGCCGATGACCCGCCCGGCGCCGTCGGCGTCACGCCAGCCAGCGCGGCGATCACGCCGCGCAACCAGACCAGCGGCGGATCGGCCTCGGTCCGGCGGTGCCACATCACGCTGACCCGAAACGGCGGCAGTGCGAGCGGCGGCTCGACCAGCGTGAGCCCCAACCGTGCCGCCAGCGGCGTCAACAGACGCGCGGGTTCGGTCGCGACCAGGTCGCCGGCGGCGATCACGAACGGCGCCACCAGAAAATGGCCGACCGTCACCGCGACCCGGCGGGCCGCGCCGTGGCGGCGGAGCTCGCGGTCCAACTGGCCCTGCGGCTCACCGCGCAGCGACACGTGGAGATGGTCGAGCGCGACAAAGCGCTCAAGCGTCAAGGGCGCATCGAACGCCGGGTGCCCGGCCCGCCCGGCCACCACGAACCGGTCGTGGAACACCACCGTCTCGGCCAGGTCGGCGCCCGGCGGCGGGAAATGGCCGACGATCACCGACACCGCCCCGTCCGCCAGCATCGCCGGCCCCAGGTCATGGCTGGTATGCCGGACCACCAACCGCACCCCCGGCGCCTCGCGCGCCACCCGCACGACCAGGCCGGGCAGCAGCAGGAAAGCGGCATAGTCGGACAGGCCGATCGTGAACAGCTGCTCGGCCCGCGCCGGGTCGAACGGTGCACCCGCGTCGAGCACACCTTCGATCGCGCGCAGGATCTCGGCGACCCGGTCGCCGACCGCCAGCGCCGCCGGGGTCGGCACCATGCCGCGCGGCGTCGGCACGAACAACGGATCGCCGAACAGCGCGCGCAGCCGCGCCAGCGCGTGCGAACACGCCGGCTGGGTCAAGCCGATCCGCGCCGCCGCGCGGGTCACCGAGCGCTCGGTCATCACCGCGTCGAACACCACCAACAGGTTGAGATCGACCCCGGCCAAATTCACGCCATGCATACCCCGGATACTAACCATCAATTGGACCGATCGCGAGCCTGACCCCACCTGCCGGACACCCCAAACCGCATCCCCGGGAGCATGGGACTTGGAACAGCAGCAATTGGGCACGTCCGGTTTGACGGTGTCGGCGCTCGGCTATGGCGCGATGGGTCTGTCGGAGTTCTACGGCCCGACCGACGACCGCGCGGCGGCCGAGGTGCTGGCGCGCGCGCTCGACCTCGGCATCACCTTGATCGACACCGCCGACATGTACGGCCACGGGCACAATGAGCAGTTGATCGGCGCCGCGCTCGGCCGCCGGCGTGCCGAGGTCAGATTAGCGACCAAGTTCGGCATCGTCCGCGCCGGACCGGGCGAGCCGCGCCGCATCGACACCAGCCCGGCGTATGTGCGGCGCGCCTGCGAGGCCTCGCTCCGCCGGCTCGGCACCGAGGTGATCGATCTCTACTATGTCCACCGGGTCGACCCGGCGACCCCGATCGAAGAGACCATGGGCGCGCTCGCCGACCTGGTGCGCGCCGGCAAGATCCGCCACATCGGGTTGTGCGAGGTCGCGCCCGCGACCTTGCGCCGGGCCCACGCGGTTCACCCGGTGACCGCGCTCCAGACCGAGTATTCGCTGTGGACGCGCGAGGTCGAGGCTGGGCTGTTACCGCTGTGCCGGACGCTCGGCACCGGCTTCGTCGCCTACAGCCCGCTCGGCCGCGGCTTTCTGACCGGCACGATCCGCTCGCACGACAGCCTGGCGGCCGACGATTTCCGCCGCACCAACCCGCGCTTTTCCGACGACAACCTGCCGCGCAACGCCGAGCGCCTGGCGACCCTGGCTCGGATCGCCGAGGCCCACGACGCCCGGCCGGGCCAGGTCGCGCTGGCCTGGCTGCGGGCCCGGGCGCCCGAGGTGGTGCCGATCCCGGGCACCAAGCGGATCGCCTATCTTGAGGAAAACGTCGCCGCCCTGGGCCTGTCGCTGACCCCGGCCGAGGTCGCCGAGCTCGCGACCGTGTTCGCGCCCGGCACCACGCAAGGGGCGCGCTACGGGGTCGAGGGCATGGTCGGGGTCAACGCCTGACGCCGGCCAGACGTCGGTGGTCATTGGGGTGGCAGGTCACCGTCGCCCTTAAGACCCCGGCGCTCCCCGCGTTCGACGAACGCCTTCAGGCGCTCGCCCAAGAGGTCCGCCCAACCGGCAGAGAACTCCGCCTCGGTGGTCGCATCGAGGCGGCCGACCGCGCCGTGTTCGAGCATCAGGCGGGTGCCGCTGTCATGGTCCTCGAGCTCGAACCGGACGTTGGCGGCGAGCGCGTGGCGCATGCCCATCCGTCCGGACAGGGTCAGCAGCCGGTCGCGACGCACCTGTTCGACCAGGCACCAGACATAGCCGCCGCCGTCCGAGGTCACCTCCTTGAAAGCGCCGCCGGGCCAGGGCTCCAGCACCAAGTCGACCGCGTCCGCGCCCGAAAGCAGATAGGGTGCGCCCCACCACGCCGAGAGCTCCTCGGTCAACGCCCGAAACACCGTCGCCCGGGGGGCCGCAATGTCGATCGTCTGCCGAATGTGCAGGCTCGCCAACGGCGCGCCGATCCAAGCCGTCTCGTTCATGCCCTGCTCCCGTTGACGTTGCTCGGCCAGCCGTTTCAACCGATCGAGCCGATCCGCCCAGGTCACATCGACCTGGCGCAGCCAGTCCTGGTACAGCGTCCGCAGCGGTCCCGGGTCGAGGCGGTTGAGGCGTTCGCGCCCGCGCTTTTCAACCCGGATCAAACCGGCGTCCTTCAACACGCCGAGATGCTTGATCACACCGAACCGGGTCAGATCGTCGAACGCCGCGCACAGCTCCCCGGTCGTGCGTGGCCGGTCGCCGACCATTTCGACGATCCGCCGCCGCACCGGGTCCGCCAACGCCTTCCAGGTCGCGTCCATCCCACCCGTTCAAAGACCCTGCCGACCTCACGAGCCGAGCATGGCATCGCACTTACGTTGAGTCAATCGTCACGTGACGATTAGCTCACATTTCCGGGCGAGCGACGGCGTATTCGGCCTGTCGGCCGTTGTCAGGGGCGCTGCCCCCGACACCCCCGCAAGGGGGATGATCCCCCTTGACCCCCCTTAAATGGGGTCCAGGGGGCAACCCCTGGTCGGGGGGTGTCGGGGGGTGAAACCCCCTGACCTGGGGGCGAAGCCCCCAAACCCTCGCAACCGGCGTCGGCTTTGCCTTAAGGAAAATTACGCCGCCACACCGACGCCAGGGTCGGATGGGCTTTGGTCGCTTCCGTGATCGCGACCAAGGACGGCGTCGCTTGGTCGAACCAGGGGCGTTCCGGGTTCCAGTGGGTCAGCGTGCACACGAAGATGTCGAGGGCGGAAAAGCGCTCGCCCAGAAACCACGGCCCGATCGCCGCGCCGTCCAGCAGTCGATACAGACGTTGCGCATGTCGCGTGACGGACTCGGCGAACTCGGCCTGGGCGGCCGGGTCGGAAAGGAAGTCGGCCTTGCGGTCGAAATAGGTGTAGGTCGGGTAGATGTTGGCGACGACGAAGATCAACCATTTGAGAAACAGCGCCCGCTCGGCCTCCGACGGCGCCGGCACCAAATCGGACCGCCCGGTCTGCTCAGCCAGCCACAGGGTGGTCGCCGCGCTCTCGGTCATCACCGTTCCGTCCTCGAGGACCAAGGTCGGGATCTGCGCCAACGGGTTGACACGTTCCAGGTCGCGCCGGGCCTGGTCGTCGGCGAACAGGTCGCCGACCTCGACCATCCGGAACGGCAGACCGTACCAGGCGAGCTGCGCCTCGATCAGAACCGAGCCCCAACCGGGCCGTTGGTAGAGTGTCATCGTCATCGTCGGCGACCTCCGTCGGACCAATGTCACCAGAACATGTGAGTGCGGGAGAAAGCGGAACGGGGCGCGGCCGACCACGCCGGGTCAGGCCGCCAGCCGGGCCAACCGGTCGGCGAGCGCGCGCGGTTCCGCGGCGTCGCTCGCGCCCTTGAACTCGATCTTCCAGAACGGGTCTGCGACCCCGGCGTGGCTGACGAAGGCGTACCACGGTGCGTCGGTGCCCTGCCCTGCCGTGCCGCCCGAAAGCCCGAGCGTAACGACCACCGCGGCCACCGCCGCGCAGATCCGGTTCAGCCGTCCCATTGCCGGTTCTCTCCCCAGTCTCGGTGTCTCGGCCAGTCTCGGTGTCTCGGTTGGTGTCGTTCGGCGCCCGCGGGTCGCCTGTCCGGGACGGCCGGCCGCGCGGCCCCCGTGTCGGGTTTCCGACAGGGCCGGCAGCGCGGCTGCCCCGGCACCCGGCCGTGCCGCACCGCGGCCGGTGCGGCACGGTCGTTGCAACACATCCCCGCGGCGCAGCACCACGCGCGCACCGACAGATGCGGGGACATCGTCATGGATATGAGTTGCCAGACACCCAAGGCCGACGCCGCTGCCCCGCAGCACCCCGAAGAGGTCGCGCGCAGGATCGCCAACCACCCATGCTATTCCGACCAAGCCCACCATCGCGCAGCCCGCCTCCATCTTGCGGTGGCACCATCGTGCAACATCCAATGTAATTATTGCAACCGAAAGTACGATTGTTCCAATGAGTCGCGCCCCGGCGTGGTCTCCGAGCTTCTGACCCCGACCGAGGCGGCGCACAAGGTCGCGGTGGTCGCGGCCCGGCTGCCCGAACTATCGGTGGTCGGGATCGCCGGGCCGGGCGACCCGCTCGCCAACCCGAAACGCAGCTTCGAGACGTTCCAGCGGGTGGCCGCGGTCGCGCCGGGGGTGACACTGTGCCTGTCGACCAACGGCCTGGCGCTCGCCGACCAGATCGACCGGCTGGTCGCACTTGGGGTCGGCCATGTCACGATCACGATCAACGCGCTCGACCCCGGGATCGGCGAGAAAATCTATCCGTGGGTGTTTTGGAACCACCGCCGGTTGCGCGGGCGCGCGGCGGCAGCGGTGTTGATCCGCCGTCAGTTGACCGGGCTCGACCGGGCGGTCGCAGCCGGCATGCTGGTCAAGATCAACTCTGTGTTGATCCCAGGCGTGAACGACCACCATATGGGCGAGCTGAGCCGGGAGATGCGCGCGCGCGGCGCGTTCCTGCACAACATCATGCCGCTGATCGCCGAGCCGGGTCACGGCACCTACTTCGGCGTGATGGGCCAGCGGCCGCCGACCGACGACGAACTCGAGGCGGTGCGGCGCGCCTGCGGCGACGCCGGCAGCCGGGTGATGCGGCACTGCCGCCAGTGCCGGGCCGACGCGGTCGGCCGGCTCGGTGAGGATCTCGGGGCCGCATTCACCAAGGCGCGGATCGGCCCGCCGCCGGCGGCGCCGGCCGGCCCCGCCGGCCCGCGGCCGATGGTGGTCGCGGTTGCGACCAGCGGTCTTGGCACGGTCGATCTTGCGCTTGCCGATGCGCTGGCGTTCCAACTGTTCGAGGTTTCGCCGGCCGGGGTCATCGCGGTCGGTGAGCGCCGGGTCGCTCCGAGCGCGGCCAATGAGGACCGCGCAGAGGCCGACGCGGTCGCGGCGCTCGCCGGGGTCGATGCGGTGGCCGGTGCCCGGATCGGGATCGGCGCGTGGCGGCCGCTCGAGGCCGCGGGCGTGCTGCCGAGCGGCGCCTACGCCGGCTGGCCGGTCGCCGATGCCGCCGCCGCGCTGGCGCGCGAATGCGCCGCGCGCCCCGCCGCCGCGCCCGCTCGCGCGGTCGCCTGACCGCTCCCGCCCGCAACGCCGCATTCGATCCAGCCCCCGACCGGAGGACCGTCCGCGATGGCGCTTAAGATCACCGATCGGTGCATCGCCTGCTGGGCATGCCCGGATGTCTGCCCCAACGATGCGATCGTCGAGCTGACGTCGGGGCCGTGGATCGACCCCGGACGCTGCACCGAGTGCCTGGGTGACCATGCCGATCCACAGTGCGCCAGCATCTGCCCGATCGAGGTCGCGATCATCGATCCGACCGGCACGCCGCTCAACCCGCCCGGCTCGCTGACCGGGATTCCGCCGGCGCGTTCAGCCGCGGCGGCGACCACCCCCCCTTCCCTCGCCTGCTTGATCAGGAGGCCCGAATGGCCAAAGCCCAAGTCACCTTTTCCGACATCAGCCTGTCGGTCAATGTCCCGGTCGGGACCCGGGTGATCGAAATCTCCGAAAAGGTCGGCTCCGGCATCGTCTACGGCTGCCGCGAGTGTGACTGCGGCACCTGTCTGATGAAGGTCGAGGAGGGGTGGAACAACCTGTCCGAACCCTCGGTGCTCGAAGACAAGGTCCTGCGCGAGAACATGGCCGGCCGCCATTTCCGGCTGGCGTGCCAGGCGCAGGTGCTGGGCGACATCAAAATCCGGCCGGCGTGACCGGTCCCGCCCCGATCCGACATTGCCGATCCCTTTCCATGACGAGTGTTTCGACATGCCGCTTGTGACCTTTTCCAACCCAGGCTACAAGGACAAGACCGTGTATGCGGTCGCCGGCAGCCACACCGAGACCTTGCTGAAAATCGCCAAGGTCAATCAGGTGCCGATCCATTTCGACTGCCAGGACGGCCGTTGCGGCTCGTGCGCGGTCCAGGTCACGCCACTGTCGGGCAAGGCGCCGATGGGCATCCACCTGACCGACAAGGAGCGCAAGGTTCTGGTCGCCCTCGGCAAGATCATGCCCGATGAGTTGGAGGCGGCGGTGGTCGCGGACCGGCCGTCGCGCTGGCGGCTCGCCTGCCAGATGATCGTGCGCGACGAGGACATTCTGGTCGAGTACTGACTGACCATCGCCGCGCGCGGCAACGCCGTCTTCGGCCTGACGGCCGTGCGGGGGGCGCTGCCCCCTCGACCCCCGCAAGGGGTTACCCCCTTGACCCCATTAACTGGGCCCAGGGGGTAACCCCTGGTCGGGGGCGCAGCCGTATACGGCTGGCCCGGACGGCCGCGAAGTCGGCCAGCGTGCCGTACACAGTCAAAATCAACCAGCCAAGTCGAAATCAGCCTGCATAAGGCCACAGGGCAGGGTCAGGGCGGTGAATCGTTGATGCTTCGTTGTCTTAAAAAATTTGTTTCGAGATCTGACGATTATTGAGATTCGTCATCATCAAACACCCAATCCCAGTCGCCGATCTCTTTCGCGAACCATCCATACGAACGGCATCGCAAACAGTAGCATCCAGGCCTTGCCGGCGACTTGGCCGGCGAGATAGTCGAGAGACCCGAACGCAAGCTGCAGGAAAACGATACTGTCAACGACCAGTCCGACGACACCACTCAGTGCCACCGCCACCATCAGGCGACGGCGCTGGAGCGGCGAATAAACAGCTAGATCCGCCAATTCGGACAAAAGGAACGCCGCGGCGGAGGCGATCACCAGGGTCGGCGGGGCAAGCGCGGCCGAGAGCAGGGCGCCGCCAAGGATCGCGCCGACCGCCCAACGGACGCCGAGACGGCGCTGCACCAAGTCACGAAGCACCAGCGCCAAGCCGACCATCAGCACACCCGACGGCGCCATCACGCCCGGAAGGACGGGGATCAGGCACGGTCCCGCGGGTGCGCAAATGGTGCCGGCGTTGCCGATCAGCCAGTTTGCCGCGGGAATGCACGCCGCGAAGCCGGCCAGATAAAGGAAACCTTCAATGCGCAAAGGGACCATGACGGCTGCCTTTCGGGTCGTAACGATGGGGCTCAATCGGAACCGGCGCAGTAGCGGGCCCATCCGGCGGACCGCAGATCGCACGCAGGACATGCCCCGCACCCGTACCCCCAATCGTGCAAGGTCGCGCGATCGCCGAGATAGCAGGTGTGGGTCTCGGTCCGAACCAGTTCCACGAGCGGACCACGGCCGTTTCGTTCATGCTCCGACTCCCGCGTCAGATGGCAATTGGCCACGTCATGGGCGCGCATAATCGAGCAGCGGCGTCTCGGTGGCCGCCGCGCGCCGTGCCTTCCGATCGGCCCGGACCGCCGACACCAGATACTGGGCAAGGGTGAAGATGTCCCGGTTGACGTTCTGGATCGCTTTCCAGTAACGAACGTCGCCGCCGCCGAAGTTCCATTCGCCGCTCGTCCAGGCGGTCCGCCCCAGCAGGCACCCCAGACCGGCGGCGAACTCGCTCCGGGTCCTCGCCCGATCGTAAAGGGCGAGCTCCTCCATCACGTACCCGAGCGCGGTGATCCCGGCGCCGTGGACCAGCCGCGAGGTCCGGGGCGTGTGGCCGGTCCAGTCATCGCAAAAGGTGTGCTTCACGGCGGCATAAAACTCGCTGACAAGATTAAAGCAACGGCGCTCGCCATCGCGCTTGGCAATGAGGTCACGCATGATGCCGTCGCTCAGAGATGCCATGATCACCTTTTGGACGGCGGCATCGGAGATCCGACCGGCCGGATTGGTATGCTGATAAATCAACCCTTTGAGCGACGATTTGTCGTCGTGGTTCAAGCGCGCGGTCAGGGCAGCCGCCACCGCACGCCCCTCGAACCGGCGCGGCAGGCCGTCGACGGTCGGGAGCAATTCGTAGATCAACGACTTCGGAAGCGGTCGGGTGTTGTTGATCAACACGAACTGGCGGCGCAACTCCGCCTCGTCCGCGCACAGCAGCAGTGCGACGAACATCTCGAAGTCCTTGGCGCTTGACTCGTTAAGCGCCGTGAGCCGCTGCTGCCCGTCGACCACCAGGCCGGTTGCGCCGTCGGTGGTGTCGACGGTGACGCGGCAAAGGCCGTCGCCCACCTCGACCACCTCGACGCCACCGGTGAACGCGACCACGATCGGGTTCGGGAGCACGGCGTTCGGCGTGTTCAGGTAATCCTTGATTTCGCGAATATGGGCGGCGATCTGCGGGCGCTGGAAACCGGAAAGGCGGCCTTGGTCGTCGCGGCGGATCCGGTCGATCGCGGCAAACCTCAAAACGTCCGCCGCCGTTGCGGCGAAGGTCAGCACCGTGTGCTGCTCACTCTGCCGCGCCCTGACGGCCAAATAAGTCAGTTGGGTCATCCCGGGGTCCCGAACAGGCATCGAATTGGTCGACCAGCGTTTTATAAACACCAAGGTTGTGAATGCCGCGCCGTTTGTTGCGGTTGCTGGCGCGGAAGATAATCACCTCGATCGAAACCGCGGCGCAGACGGCGCATCGGCAGCGTGTCCAGGGCCGGTCGCGCAAGGTTTCGGCATACTGGGCGGCGAGGGCCCTGATCGACCGTTCCGAGCGGCACGCGTCATAAGGTCTCTCCAGCACGAGGGGGGCATTGTACGCAAGGACCGCGTCCAGCGCGCAGTCCAGATCGGCCTCGCGGCGATCGTATGCCCTCAGGGCAGCCAGCGCCTCGCGTTCGAGGCGGACCAGGTCCTCTGCGCTGAACACCCCCCTTTTGACCAAGCGCTGGAGCGTTAGATTCTCCAGGGACTGGGGCACGCGGATCGCGGAATAATATCGCAGTTTCCCGGGACCAGCCGGCAGGTAGTAATTGCGTTTTTGGTCCTTGAAGGCCCGAATCAGGGGGGAGCTGGTGTCGAAGCTGGTGATCGCGTACCGACCGAACGAGGCGATGTCGTCCGCCCGCGCGAAGCCCAAGATGTGCAGCCGCGTCGTTGCCGGTATCGCGGATCGGATTTCCTCCAGACTGCAAACGCCGGCTGAATGCTCCACCTGGGGCCGGTTTAAAGCGCCACCGCGTGCCGGTCTAAAGCGCCACCCCTGGCCGGCGGAAAGCGCC
>JANQHG010000156.1 GCA_028277115.1 Azospirillaceae bacterium | reverse complement strand
CGGCAAGGCCGCCTCGCGACCGGGCGATGGCGGTTGCCAGGCGGCACCGCCGTATCCCCCCCTCCAACTCCGCCCACGTGCCGTGGGGGGAGGACGTTCCGTCCCTCGCCTTCGGCGGGGGACGGTGGCCGCGCCAACGGTCGGATGGCGGCATCCGGTGCTGCAGGCACCGGGCGGGCGACGGCGACGCTCATGGCATCCCCGCAAGCGCGCGTTCGTAGTCGCCGACCAGCTTGGCCACCGCGGCCGCGGTGGTGTCGGTGACCGCCGACGGAAAAAGACCAAGCCACACAACCACCACCAACAGCGGCGCAAACAGGACCAGCTCGCGGGTCCCAAGGTCGCGCAAGCCCCGCCGCGGCGCCGCACCCAGCTTGCCGAACACCACCCGACGGTAAAGCCGAAGCAGATAGGCGGCGCCGAGCACCACCCCGACCGCCGCCCCGACCGCGGACACGGGCGAGACCGCGACCGCGCCGACCAAACTCATCAGTTTGCCGACAAAGCCGCTGGTCCCGGGCAGGCCGATCGCGGCCAACACCATGATCAAGAACACCCCGGCATACACCGGCATCACCTGAACCAGACCGCCATATGCCGCGATGTCGCGGCTGCCGCGCCGGTCCTCGGCGACCCCGATCAACAAGAACAACGCCGCCGCGACCACACCGTGCGACAGCATCTGGACGATGCCGCCGGTCACGCCGTCGACCGTCACCGTGAACAGACCGAGGGTGACGAAGCCCATCTCGGCGACCGAGGCATAGGCGACCAACGCCTTCATGTCCCGTTGGACCAACGCGACCAGGGCGGCATAGACGATCGCGACCACGCTCAGGCCAAAGATCACCGGCGCGAGCGCCGCGGTCGCGTGCGGCAGCATCGGGATCGAAAAGCGCAGGAAGCCATAGCCGCCCATCTTCAACAACACGCCGGCCAGGATCACCGAGCCCGCGGTCGGTGCAGCGACATGGGCGGCGGGCAGCCAGGTGTGGACCGGCCACATCGGCACCTTGACCGCGAACGAGGCGAGAAAGGCGAGCCACAGCCAGGTCTCGAACCCGGGCGCGAGCGGGGTCGCGATCAGGGTCGGAATGTCGGTGGTGCCGGTCTGGTGGTAAAGCGCGAGCAACGCCAGCAGCATCAACACCGAACCGGCGAGCGTGAACAAAAAAAACTTGACCGCGGAATAGACCCGCCGGGGCCCGCCCCAAATGCCGATGATCAAATACATCGGGATCAGCGCGGCTTCCCAAAAAATATAGAACAAAACAAAATCAAGGGCACAAAACATCCCAATGCACAAGGTTTCCAGGACCAGAAATGCGATCATGTATTCCTTGGCCCGATGCTTGACCGTGGTCCAACTTGCCAACACGCACAACGGTGTCAGGAACGTCACCAGCAACACGAACCACATCGAAATCCCGTCGATTCCCATGTGATAGGTGATGTTGAACGACGGCAACCAGGGTGCTTGTTCGACCAGTTGGAAGCCGGCGACCGCGGGGTCGATATCGGCCCAGATGAACAGGGACAAGACAAAGGTGACCAGGCTGGCCCATAATGCGACGTTGCGGGCATTGCGCACCACCAACGCCGGCTCGCCGCGGATCAGGAAGATGAACGCGGCCCCGACCAGCGGCAGGAAGGTGGTCAAGGACAAAAGCGGCCAACCGGTCATCGCAGAGATGGGTCCTTCAAACCGGGACGCGGCGGGCGGTGCCCGTCACCAAACCGCGATCAGGGCGACCGCCACCAGCGCGACCATGCCGACCAGCACGGCAAAGGCATAGTGATAAAGATACCCGGACTGCAGCCGGCTCGCCGCCGCGGCGAGGCGACGAACCGCGCCGGCGGCGCCGTCGGGGCCGTACGCGTCGATCAGCTTGAGATCCCCGACCCGCCACAGCCAGGCGCCGACCCCGTGCACCGGGCGGACCAGCAGGGTGCGATACAGGTCATCGAAAAACCAGCACCGGCCGAGCGCGCGGTCAAGCGGTCGAACGGCGGCGGCAATCCGCGCCCCGCGCCCCGTGTCGCGGCCGAACAGCCCCACCGCGGCGAGACCCCCGGCCAGCGCCGCCGCGACCGGCGCCCAGACCACCCAGGCCGGGACCGACACCGCGGGCGCGTCCGGGCCGAGCGCAAGGGTCGCCCCCCACACCGCGGCCTGGTCGGGTCCGGCGAGCCCGTCGGCAAGCAACCGGCCGGACAGGATCGCGCCGAGCGCGAGCACCACCAGCGGCACGGTCATCGTGATCGGCGACTCCTCGACATGCGCCATTACCCGCTCGTTCGCCCGCGGCGCGCCGTGGAACGCCATCAACAGGAGCCGCCACGTCGCCAACCCGGTCACCGCCGCGGTCAGGACGCCCAGGCCATAGGCCGCCGCCCCGACCGGGGCGCCGGCCGCCCAGGCCGCGCTCGAAATCAGTCCCCTTGAATAGAATCCGGCCAGCCCCGGCACCCCGGCGAGGGCCAGGCAGCCGATCCACATCAGGCCATAGGTCACCGGGATCAGGCGCCACAGGCCGCCCATCAGCCGCAGATCGTGCTCGTCCGACATCGCCCGGATCACCGAGCCAACGCCGAGGAACAACAACGCCTTGACCACACCGTGGCTGACCAGGTGGACGATTGCCGCCGGATAGGCGGCGACGCCGCAGGCGACCATCATGGTGCCGAGTTGGCTCATGGTCGAATAGGCGAGCACCCGCTTGATGTCGGTCTGGGCGAGCGCCGAGGTCGCGCCGACCACGGCGGTGACCGCGCCGACCACCGCAACCGCCGCCAGCACCGCGGGGGCCTCGGCGAACACCGGGGACAGGCGCGCGAGCAGGAACACGCCGGCGGCGACCATGGTCGCCCCGTGAACCAGCGCCGACACCGGGGTCGGCGCCGCCATCGCATCGGGCAGCCAGGTGTGGAGGCCAAGCTGCGCCGACTTCGCCATCGCGCCGACCGCCAGCAACAGGCCGATCAGCGTCGGCGCATCGACCGCGACGCCGGCGAACGCGACCGTGCGCCCGGCGAGCGCGGGCGCCGCCCGGGCGACGCCGTCGAGGCCCACGGTGCCGAGCAGGACATAAAGCCCGACCAGGCCGAGCAGGAGTGCTGCATCACCGACCCGGTTCACGATCAACGACTTGATCGCGGCGTCGGTGGCGCGTTTGCGCTCGGTCCGAAAGCCGATCAACAGATAGGAGCAAAGACCGATGCCCTCCCAGCCGGCGTAGAGTTGGAGCAGGTCGTCGGCCGTCACCAAGACCAGCATGAACACGGTGAACAGGCTGAGCGTCGCCATGAAACGGGCGCGGTGCGGGTCGTGGGCCATGTAGCCGGTCGCGTACAGATGCACCGCGGCCGAGATCGCGGTCACCTGGACCATCATCACCGCGGTCAACCGATCGATCCGGACCGACCAGGCAGCGACCAGGCCATGGCTGTCGATCCAGGTGACCAGCCGGACCGTGCGCGCCTCCCCGCCGAGCGCGAGGTCGAGCGCGATCAAAGCGGCCAGCAGCGCCGAAGCGGCCATGGAACTGGTGGTGACCGTTGCCGCACCGCGGGTGCCGATCCAGCGCTGAAGCAGCCCGGCGATCGCGGCGGCGATCAGCGGCAAGACGACGACGGCGAACTCCATGGTGCGGCACGTCCCGGCGGGCGACCCGTCAGCCCTTCATCAGGTTGATCTCCGCGACCTCGATGGTGCCGCGGGTGCGAAAGTAGACGACCAGGATCGCGAGGCCGACCGCCGCCTCGGCCGCGGTCACGGTCAAGATCACCACGACGAACAACTGGCCGACCACGTCGTCGAAGTGGGCTGCGAACGCCGCCAGGTTGATCGAGACCGCGAGCAGCATCAACTGGATCGACAGCATCACGATGATCACGTTGCGCCGATTGACGAAGATGCCGACCACCCCGAGGGCGAACAGGATCAGCGCGACCGCGAGGTAATGGGCGAGCCCGATTGCACCGGTCACGGCTCACCCCTCCCCGCGCCCGGATGCGACCGCGCGCAATTCGACCACCTGGTCGCGCCGGCGGCCGACCTGCGCCGAGACGTCCTGGCGGCGCACCCCGTCACGGTCGCGCACGGTCAGCACGATCGCGCCGACCAGCGCGGTCAGGAGCACCAGAGCCAATCCTTCGAGCAGATAGGCATAACCGGTGTAGAACACCCGGCCGAGTTGTGCGGTGGTGGCGATCCGGTCCGGCGCCGCCACCGGCGCCGACGCGCCGGCAACCGCCGCGATCACGATCGCAAACTCGGTCACCAGGACCACGCCGACCAAGCCGGCGGCTGGCAGCGTGGCGGCGACGCCGCGGCGAAGCGCGCGATGGTCGACGTCAAGCATGATCACCACGATCAAGATCAGAAGGGCGACCGCGCCGACCGTGACGATCACCAGCAGCATCGCCAGAAACTCGGCGCCCAACAGCAAGAACAGTCCCGCAGTCTGGAACAGGGCGAGGATCAGATACAACACCGAATGGACCGGGTTGCGCGACACGATCACCATGGTGCCGGCCGCGATCAAGACCGTTGACAGGGTGTAGAACACAATCGCATCGAGCATTGTTGCCGACTCTTAACGCGCCTTTGCGGGGTGGCCGCGCCGGCGGCCGGATGGTTGTCTCCGGCGGCGAGGGTTTGGGGGCTTCGCCCCCAGGTCAGGGGGGGGCACCCCCCGACACCCCCCCGACCAGGGGGGTGCCCCCTGGACCCCACTAGGTGGGGGGCAAGGGGGTGCGCCCTTGCGGGGGGTGAGGACGCAGCGCCCCCCGTACGGCGGTCGGGCCGAATCCGGCGCCGATCGCCGGCTCCCGGTGGTCGCCGGTGGCGAGCAGCCGATCCCTGGCGTAACAGAGCTCCTCGCGGCTCTCGGTCGCAACCTCGATGTTGGGGCCGAGCGCGATCGCCGCGACCGGGCATGCCTCCTGGCAAAGCCCACAAAACACGCATCGCGAAAGATCAAGATCGAACCGGGTGGCACGGCGGCGGTCGTCGACCGCGCTTTCGAGCGTGATCGCAAGCGCCGGGCACACCGCCTCGCACAGCTTGCAGGCGATGCAGCGCTCAACCCCGACGGCGTCGCGGCGCAGCGCCGGTTCGCCGCGCACCCCCGGCGCCTGCGGCGCCATCACGTTCGGATCGGCGCGCGCGGCCTTGGGACGAACCAGGGCGGCCAAGGTCAGCCCGAGGCCCCGGACCAGATCGATCAGCAACAGGCCGCGCGCCGCGGTATCCAACATCGCCGTCCCCCTACCCCGCCGGCACTGCACCGGGCACCCGGCCGAGCGCGACCAGCACGGCGGCGGTCACCACCACCCAGGCGAGCGCGGCCGGCACCGCCAGTTTCCAGGCGATCCGCATCGCCTGGTCGAACCGATACCGCGGTACGGCTGCCCGGACCCAGACGGCCAGGGCCATCAGACCGCTCACTTTGAGCCCGAGCCACGCCGGTCCCGAGGCCCAGGTGACCGGACCCAGCGCGACCGGCGGCAGATAACCGCCGAGGAACAGGACCGAGGCCAGCGCACACATGGTGATCAGCGCGGCCGACCGGCCGAGCCGGAACAGACCATAGCCGACCCCGGAGTACTCGACCAGGACGCCCGTGGTCGCGCCGTCGGCCGCGTCGAACGGCGGCCGGTCGGTCACCGCCAGGGTCGCGACGAAGAACAGCACGAACATCGGCAGGTGCGGCACCACGAACCACAGACGCTGCTGCGCGTCGACGATCGCGGTCAGGTTGAGCGAGCCGACCGGCAACACGACGCTGACCAGGACGAGACCGATCGCGACCTCGAACGACAGCATCCGGGCGGCGGCACGAAGGGCGGCGCGAAACGCCGTGCGGGCGTTGGCGGCCCACCCGGCCAGGATCACGCCGAACACCGCAAGCGACGAGGTCGCGGCCAGGAACAGCGCCCCGACGTCGAGGTCGGCGAGCGCGCGACCGGGCCCGAGCGGGATCACCGCCCAGCCGACCAGCGCCAGCGCGACCGTCACGATCGGCGCGAGCAGAAAGACGATCCGGTTCGACCCGACCGGAAACACCGTTTCCTTTGCGACCAGCTTGAGCCCGTCGGCGAGCGGCTGCAACAGACCGAGCGGCCCGACCCGGGAGGGCCCATGGCGCAACTGGATCGCGGCGAGCAGCTTGCGTTCGGCATAGCCGAACCAGGCGGCGCCGAGCCCGACCGGGACCAGGATCGCGAGCGCCTGGCGCGCGAGCGCACCGAGCGCGGCGAGCGCCCCCGGGTCGGTCGCCGGCTCAGCCATCGCGGCCCCCCTGCCCCGCTGCGCGCCGCGCGGCAGCGACGCGCGCCGGGGTCGGCGACGCCCGGCTGATCGGGTTGACGCGATCAGGGTCGGCGCCGGAGACCGCGAACGACGCCGGGCCGAGCGGACCGGGCACACCGAACCCGATCCAGGGCGCCGGCACCACCCGGTCCGGCTGACCGAACACCGGGTTGACCGCAACCGGGCGGCCGTCGATCGTCAGCTTGGACATGACGCCCCCGCCCCCGCCGCCGTGGTCCGCGTCGGGGTGCGGACGCGACGCCCGAGCTCGGGCCGAAAATGGCGGATCAGGCCCCGGACCGGCCAGGCCGCGGCGTCGCCGAGGGCGTCGCTCATCGGTCGATCTCCGCGACCGACAGGTCGAGCGACCCGACCGCCGCGACCGTGTCGGCGACCAGATGGCCCGCGACCATCATGTTGAGCGCCTGGAGATGGGCAAAGCCGGGGCTGCGGATGCGGCAACGATAGGGCCGCCCGGTGCCGTCGGCGACCAGGTAGACGCCGAATTCGCCCTTGGGCGCCTCGACCGCCACATAGGTCTCGCCGGCCGGGACGTGCAGACCCGCGGTGTAATGCCGGACATGGTCGATCATCGCCTCGATCGAGCCGTCGAGCTCGTCCCGCGGCGGCGGCGTGACCGTGCGGTCGTCGACCGCGACCGGGCCGTCCGGCAGGGTGTCGAGGCACTGGCGGACGATTCGGAGCGATTGGCGCATCTCCTCGATCCGGACCAGGGTGCGGGCGTAGCAGTCGCCGGTCTGCCCGACCGGGACGTCGAACGCGATCCCGCCATAGGCGTCGTAAGGTTGGGCTTTGCGCAAGTCCCAGGCAACGCCGGACGCGCGCAGGACCGGCCCGGTCAAGCCCCAGTCGAGCGCTTGGCCCGCCGTGACCACTGCGACATCGACCGTGCGCTGCTTGAACACCCGGTTTTCGGTGACCAGCGCGTCGATATCGTCGATCACCGCGGCCAGCCGGCCGAGGTCTGCGAGAATCTGCTCGGCAAGGCCCGGCGGCAGGTCGCGCATCACGCCGCCCGGCCGCAGATAGCCGGTGGCGAGCCGGGCGCCCGAGACCCGCTCGCAAAACCCCATCAGGGTCTCGCGCGCCGCATGCGCCCAGGCGCACGGGGTGATCGCGCCAAGGTCCCGGGCGGCGCCGGTCACCGCGAGCAGATGGTTGGCGATCCGCCCGAGCTCGGCGAACAGCACCCGCAGCGCCTGGCCGCGCGGCGGCGGCACGATGCCGGCCAGGCGTTCGACCGCGAGCACGAATGCGTGCGCCTGGCTGATCGGTGCGGCCTGGTCGAGGCGGTCGAAGTACGCCAACGCCTGGAGCCAGGTCTTTTGCTCGACCAGTTTCTCGGTGCCGCGGTGGGCGAAGCCGATGTGCGGGTCGGCGCGTTCAACGGCGTCGCCGTCGAGCTCCAGGACCAGGCGGAGCCCGCCGTGCGCCGCGCCGAGCCCGGGCGCGAGGTTGATCACGGTCGGCCGGCTCTGGCGGCCGCCCGGGGCGATCGCCCCGGCCTCGGTCCAGGCCAACGGCTCGGTCATCCGCCGCCCCCCGCGGGGCCGGCCCAGGGGCTGTCGACCTCGAAGGTCCGCAGCTGCTGGGCGAGCGTAATCGGCTCGTGGACCACCGCGCGGCTCTCGCCGTCGTAGCGGACCTCGACGAAACCCGAGAGCGGGAAGTCCCGGCGCAGCGGGTGGCCGTCGAACCCGGGCTCGGTCAACAGCCGTCTGAGATCGGGATGATCGGCAAACACGATGCCGAACATGTCCCAGACCTCGCGCTCGTACCAGCCGGCGCTGCTGAACACGCCGGTGACCGTCGGCACCGGCGTCTCCTCGTCGACCTCGAGCACCACGCGCACGCGCTGGCCGACACGCACGCTCAGCAGATGATAGACGACCGCAAAGCGCCGATTGCGCGCGGGCCGATCGACCGCGGTGAGATCGACCAGCATCTCGAACAGACAGCGCGGGTCGTCGCGCAGCAGGGTCAGCACACGGGCGATCGCGGCCGCCTGGACGGTCAGCATCAGCGCGCCGCCGCACACCTCGGCCGTGATCACGTCGGCGCGCACGGGAGACCAGGCGATGTGGTCGCCGAGTTCGTTCAGGCTGTCGTCGGACACCCGCGCCCCCTGCCGAACCCGCGGCCGGTCATCGTCCGAGGCGATCGACCCGCCGGATCCTGGTCGCAAGCGTCAGGATGCCGTGAGCCAGCGCCTCGGCGGTCGGCGGGCAGCCCGGCACATGGACATCGACCGGCACGATCCGGTCGATGCCGCGCACCACGGCGTAGGAGCAATGGTAGAGACCGCCGCCACCGGCGCAACTGCCCATCGCGATCACCCAGCGCGGCTCGGCCATCTGGTCGTAGAGCCGGCGCAACGTCGGCGCCATCTTGTTCGACAGCGCGCCCGCGACGATCATCACGTCGGCGTGGCGCGGGCTCGAGCGCGCCACCATCCCGAATCGCTCGAGATCGGTCGGGCCGTGCTGAGCGTGCGCCAACTCGCCCGCGCAACAGCCGAGACCGACGGTAAAGGTCCACAACGAGCCGGTGCGGGCCCAGGTCACGAAATCGCGCAAGCTGCCGACCAGCACCCCGGGCGCCGGGCCGGCCCGCGCCGGAGCACTCACGCCCATTCGAGCGCCCCCGATTTCCAGGCATAAGCGAAGCCGACCGCGACAATGGCGAGGAAGACGATCATCGCCCAGAAGCCGAACAGCCCGATCTGCCCGAGGCTGACCGCCCACGGCACCAGAAGCACGACGACGAGCTCGATGATGACGAACAGGACGCCGACCAAGAAAAACCGGACGTCGAACCGCCGCCGCCAGCCGGCCATTGCATCGAAGCCGCCGTCATAGGCCGCTACTTTCTGACTGTTCAGATTTTGTCGGGCAAACAGCAACGATGCACCGACCAGCGCGCCCACGACGCCGGCGACGATCAGAAAGACGCCCAGAATCGGCAGATAATCGGCCAACAGGGACTGGGTCATGTCCCCTCCGGCAACGTCTGACCCTGGCGTTCAAGAATGGCGCGAGTGACGGGACTTGAACCCGCGGCCTCCGGCGTGACAGGCCGGCGCTCTAACCAACTGAGCTACACCCGCTCACCAACCGTCGACGGTTCAGCACCGCCGACAAGACCCCCTATGTAGCCCCGCCGCCGGATCCTGTCAACGCCTTGATCACCGGCGGCACAGACCTGTCCACCGCCCCCGATGTTGCGAACCGACGCATGGGCGAGGACACGCCGCCGACCTGTCCCAGAAAGCTCACGAAGTTATCGACACAGTTCCTTGTAAAGGCCCGAACTTGCCGGCAAGAGCGTTGAGGTGCACGGGATTGCGACAAGTCCGCGACGGGGGATCACAGTCGAAAGTAAACCCATCTTAAACGAGGCCTGACTGCTTCTTTGCGCTATCGCCAACACCATCCTCAATGCCATCCGCCTCGCGACCGAAGCCGCCACCGGCGCCGGTTGGAGCCTCGGTCGGCGCCGCCAGCAGGTCCTGCGGGCCGCCGCGCGGGTGACGCGGTCCGGCCGCACCGCCGTGTTCCAAATCCGGCGCGGCCTGGTGAATAATGTGGGGTCATATGGTCAGGCCGATGGACGAGAAGGAAAGGAAGGGATAACCATCCGTTAACCATCATGTGTCCACAGATAAACGCGGCAGCATTTCGCCGCGGTTCACAATCTTACCATCCCAGGCTCGACGTATTTCTGCCATAAATGGAATTCTGGAATTTCCGCTAATTCAATGGGTTAGGTTGATTTGCCCAAAAACTGGGCAATGGGTTAGGTTGATTTGCCCAAAAACTGGGCAATCCGTTTGTGAGGTCGGGCAGCCCTCATCCGCGCCCACTCCACCAGCAATTGTCCAGAGGGATATCCCCAGATCCTGTGGAGAGCGGCTGGAGAGCGGCCGCCGATCCCCTCCGAAAGGCTTAAATCTTTCGGGGGTGCTGCCTTGCCTCTGGATTTTCGGGCGCCTCAATGCTCGCCGCGATCAACCTGCGCATTCGTCTGATTGTTGCGGTCGCAAAATGATATTTTTCTTACAACGATTGAAATCGTTTTGGCGTCATGTATCGAGCGATCCTTTTCTCATCACCTCAACGCCGGACGAAAAGACGTGTGACGCCTTTGAGCATCCGTAGGATCAAGTCCAGTTTCAGACCACCGGAAGTCTTGCCCCAGGTTCAAGGGTTTTTTGGCTGAGTTCTGCGGCTTTTCGGCATATGGCGATCTGACGATCAGGATTTTGTATT
>JANQHG010000019.1 GCA_028277115.1 Azospirillaceae bacterium | reverse complement strand
CAACGACCCCGCCGGCAGGTGGCAGGCCAGATCGGGCGGTGGGCTGCGATCGGCCGCCGGGTCGGGCGGGTCGGGCGCCGCGCGCACCGCGACCCCGGGCAGGGCCCGGCCGATCGGCGCGCCCAGGCGCGGTTCGGCTTCGATCACCAAGCGATCGGTGCCGACCCGCGCCGCCGCGGCGGGGTAGTGGCGCGCGAACATCACCTCGTCGCCGATGCCCTGTTCGCGCCAAACCAACAGACGACCGTCGACCAGCCGCGCGCCGGTCCAACTCGGCCGCGCGATCGCGCGTTGCGGTTGGGCGTCGCCGGCGGTGAACCGCAGGTCATAGGCCGCCCAGGCCTCGGCGCTCGGCCCGAGCCCCAGCGCCACCATGGCATGGTTGTAGCGTGCCACCGCCAGCGTCGGATCGAGCGCGCGCGCCCGCGCCAACCCCTGTTCGGCCTCCTCCGGACGACCGATCCGCCGCGCGGTATTGGCGAGATTGTAGTGATAGGGCGCGACCGCCGGCGCCAGCGCCACCGCGGTGCGGTGGCACGGCACCGCCGCCTGCGGCCGGCCGTCGCGGTCGATCAGCGAACCGAGGGTGTCGTGCGCCGCCGCAAAGCCGGGATCGTGCGCCAGCGTCGCCCGGCAGGCGGCGATCGCCCCCGGTCGATCGCCCGCCTCGGCGAGCGCGACCGCGAGTCGGTAGGCGAGCGCCGCCCGCGTCGGCGCCATTGCCGCCGCCCAACGCAACGGCGCGACCGCGGCCGCGTCGTCGCCGCGCGCGGCCATTGCCTCCCCGAGCCCGTGGAGCGCGTCGGCATGGCCGGGCGCGAGCGCGAGCGCCGCCCGAAACTCGCCCGCCGCGGTCGCCGCCCGACCGAGCGCGGCCAGCGCGTTCGCGCGCCCGATCCGGGCCGCGGCATGGCAGGGATCGCAGGCGACCGCCCGGCCGAGCGCCGCGGCCGCCGTCTTCGCCTCGGCGCCGCCGGCTTTGAGGGCATTGGCCAGATTGAACCAGAGCGCCGCTCGCGCCGGCGCGAGCGCGAGCGCCGCGCGGTGCGCCGCCGCGGCGCCGTTCGGGTCGCCGACCGCGGCGAGCGCGGTGCCGAGGGTGTCATGGCAGGCGACAAGATCGACCGCGCCCGGCCACGATCCGCGTGCGACCGCCGCCAGGGCCCCTCGGACCAGCGCGACCGCCGATGCCGGCACGCCGGTCTGGCACCCGATCAAGGCAAGCCGTTGCAACGCCAGAGGATGCTCGGGCACCCGGTCAAGCACCCGGCGATACAGAGCCGCGGCGCCGTCAAGGTCGCCGCCGCGGTGGCGCGCGGTCGCCGCGGCCAGCCACGCCGCAGGGCCGTCCGCCGGTTCGGCCGGGCCGGGCCCGGTCATCGCCGCCAGCCCCGGCGACCGCACGGCGTCGTCGGTCCGGGCACGGCGGCGCGGCTCAGGGACGCGGTGTGATCTCGACCCGCCGGTTGTCCGGATTGGCGACCCCGTCCGCGGTCGGAACCGCCGGTTCGGTTTCGCCCGACCACCGCTTGTCCAGCCCGGCGCCGCCGTCCGGCAGCAGCGGGCGCATGGTCGCCGCAGTCACCCCGGCGCGGTGCATCGACAAGGTCTGGTTGCCCGCGGCGTCGCCGGCCAGATCGGTGTGACCGACGATCCCGAACTCGGTCACGAAGTCGTGGACGGCGTCGGCGGCGATCTTGCGGGTGATCAAGCGGCCGAGCCGGTTCGGCGTCGCCCGCGCGCTGTCGAAATAGACCGCATAGGTGTCCGGCCGCAGCCCGATCGCGGTCTCGAGCGCATACAGCCGCCGGCCGAGCGCCTCGCGGCACGCCGCCGCGCGCTCGGGCGCCGTGCCCTCTTCGAGCGCGCGCATCCAGCACTCCAAGGCCTCGCGCGCCTCGGCGGTCAACGTCGGCGCGACCGTCCCGGCCTCGAGCTCGATCAGCTCGCGCAACCGCGACCGCGCCGCCCAGACGGCACCACGGTGTTCGGGGGCAAGCTCGCGCTCGGCAAAGGTGTCGGTGACGCGCGACAGCGCTTCGGTCCGCGCGGTCGCGATCCGGCGATCGGCGTGCTGCCCGGCGACCTGGGACTGGTCGGCCGCAACCTCGCGCGCCCCCAACTCGCCGTACACGCCGTGCGGCGCTTGGCTGTAGGCATCGTCGGACGGGGTCACCGACGCCTGCTCGGTCAAGCTGCACCCGGCCGCCAGCACCGCAGCCGCAACCGGCCCGACCAGCCCGCCCCGGCCCCACACCGGCCGTCTCGCCGACATCTCCGCCTCCCGCCATGCCCTCACGCCCCGTCTTGGTGCCCCCGGTCGTCCCGCGCGTCAAGCCGCCGCCGGCCGGCCAGTCCGCCGATCCGGCCTCGGCCCGGCGGTTTTGCTGTCAGGTGTTGCCGTGCGGCGACCCATGCAGTCGCAATCGACAAAGGTAAAGACGTCTTGAGATTCCAATCTGTCATGAAAGGGACTTGTTGACCGATCGCCTCGCGGCGATGAGCCGCATTCGGGACACGTCCGAAAGGGCGCATCTTTTCGACCGAAACCTTAGGGAAGACCTGGACCTTTGAGCGGGGCTCCCGTGTCCGCGAACCCAAAGCCGGAAGGGGCAATCACCGTGGTACGCGTACGGCGCAAGTTGCGGCAGGCCGGAGCGGCGGCGCCGCGCTACACCAGCATGGAACGCCGCGTGGACGCGGCGGTGCATGGTCTGGCGCTCGCGTTCGCCGCGGTCGGCCTGCCATGGCTGATCTGGACCGCGCTGTCCGCCGACCTCAGCCTGGCGGTCCGGGTCGCGCTGTCGGTTTACACGCTCGGCCTGCTCATGATGCTCGGCTTTTCCGCGCTCTACAACCTCGCCCGGGACCCGGAGCGTAAGGCGTTCTGGCGCCGGCTCGACCGGGCTGCGATCTTCATCATGATCGCTGGCAGCTATACCCCGATCGCGGTCGGCAAGATCGCCGATCCTTGGGGCACCGGGCTGATCCTGTTCGAATGGAGCCTGGCGCTGGTCGGCGCCGTGATCGCCTTCCGTTTCCCCTACCGCAATGAGCGGTTGCTCGCCGGCCTTTATCTGGTGATGGGCTGGGCGATCCTGGTCGCGGTCGCGCCCCTGCTCGAAGCGGTCGGTCAGGACATCGCCGCGCTGATCTTGACCGGCGGTTTGATCTACACCGCCGGGATCGGCCTGCACGCGGCCGTATGGCTCAAGTACCACAACGCGATCTGGCACGCCTGTGTGCTGATCGCTGCGATCTGCCACTATGTGGCGATTTATCTCGCGGTCACCCGGCCCGATCTGGCGGCGCCCGGCGCGGCTGCTTGACGCGGTCGCGACCAGGCGGACTGCGCCGGGCGGCGAGGGTGTGGGAGCGTCGCCCCCAGGTTAAGCCCCCCCGCCGACCAGGGGTTGCCCCGTGAACCCCGCTAATGAGTCGGGGTCAAGGGGGGGGGGCCCCTTGCGGGGGTCCGAGGGGGCAGCGCCCCCCCGCACGGCCGTCAGGCCGAACGCCGACGGCTCAGCCGGTCAACCCGTCGGGGCTGCCGGTGCGTCGTAGCGCCGGGAACCGCGCCGCGATCCGCTCGGCCAGGCCATCGCGGACCTGGCGGAACGCATCAAGTCGGACCACCCGGCTGCCCTCGACCAAAGTCGGGTCGAAGGTCGGCCAATACTCGACCTCGCACGCCATCGTCCGCACCATTTCGATCGCGCGGTGATGGGCTTCCGGGGTCAGCGAGATCACCAGATCGAACGAGCCGTCGGTCAACCTGTCGAACGTCTTGGCGCGATGGCGGCCAAGGTCGATCCCGAGCTCGGCCATCACCGCGACCGCGAACGGGTTGATCTCGCCCTCGCGCACCCCGGCCGAGTCCACATAAATCCGCGCCGGGTGCCGGTGCTTCAGCAACGCCTCGGCGATCGGCGACCGGATCGCGTTGTAGGTGCAAGCGAACAAGACCGCCGACACGCCGCCGACCCCGGCCATCGGCGCCGCTCAGCCGCGGACGTGGAGGACGCAGATCAAAGTGAACAGACGTCGCGCGGTGTCGTGATCCATCTCGACCTTGCCGGTCAACCGCTCGCGCAACAGGGCCGAGCCTTCATTGTGCAGGGTCCGTCGCCCCATATCGATCGCCTCGATCTGCGACGGCGATGAGCGCTTGATCGCCGAATAATAGCTCTCGCACACCATGAAATAGTCCTTCACGATCGTGCGAAACGGTTTCAGCGACAGCGGCACCCGGGTCAGCGCCACGCCGTCCTGCGAGCGAACGTCGAAGATCAGCCGATAATCCTCTACGCTCAAGTGGAGGTTGAACGGACCATCGTCAAGACAGTCCAGCGGCTCGAACATGTTCTCTTCGATCAAGTCGTAAATCGCGACCGCGCGTTCGTGTTCGACCTCGGGCCGCCGCCGCACCGGGTACGGCTCCTCGAGGACGACGTTGACGATACGATTGCGGCGGTCGCCCGCCGTCATTGCGCAGGGTCCAGGGCCGGCACCCGCACCGTCACCGACCGGGCATGGCCGTCGAGCCCCTCGGCGCGCGCCAGCGTCACCGCCGCCCCACCGATCCGCGCCAACGCCTCGGCGTCGCAGCCGACCAGGGTCGTCCGCTTCAGGAAGTCGAGCACGCCGAGGCCCGACGAAAAGCGCGCGCTCCGCCCGGTCGGCAGGACATGGTTGGGACCCGCGACATAGTCGCCGATCGCCTCGGGCGCGTGGCGGCCCAGGAACACCGCCCCGGCATGGCGCACCGACCGGGCCAAGCGGTCGGGATCGGCGACCGCCAGTTCCAGGTGTTCCGGCGCGATCCGGTCAACCAGCGCAGGCGACGCGCCATACAGATCGCCGACCAGGATCACTGCGCCATGGGTCCGCCAACTCGCCGCCGCGATGTTGGCCCGCGGCAGCGTGCGCAAAAGGTCTTCGACCGCCGCGACCACCCGGTCGGCGAAGTCGGCGTCGTCGGTGATCAGGACCGACTGCGCGGACTCGTCGTGCTCGGCCTGCGACATCAGGTCGGCGGCGATCCAGTCGGGGTCGTTGTCGCGGTCGGCGATCACCAGCACCTCGGTCGGGCCGGCGATCATGTCGATCCCGACCTCGCCGAACACCTGGCGTTTCGCCTCGGCGACATAGGCGTTGCCCGGCCCGACGATCTTGTCGACCGCAGGGATCGTTTCCGTGCCGTAGGCGAGCGCGCCGATCGCCTGGGCCCCACCGATCCGGTAGATCTCGGTGATCCCGGCGCGCACCGCCGCCGCCAACACCGCCGGCACCAGCTGACCGGACGGCGCCGGCGTCACCATCACCAGCCGGTCGACCCCGGCGACCCGCGCCGGCAGCGCGTTCATCAGCACCGAACTCGGGTAGGCCGCCTTGCCGCCCGGCGCGTAGATCCCGCACGCCCCGATCGGCGTCCAGCGCAAGCCCAGCCGGACCCCGGCATCGTCTGTATAGCTGTCCTCGGCCTCGGGCAGCTGGCGGCGGTGAAACGCCTCGATCCGGGTCGCAGCCACGTCGAGCGCGGCGCGTACCGCCGGATCACAGCCGTCGACCGCAGCCGCGATCTCGTCGTCGGGCACCCGCATCGCCGTCTCGGTCAGCGGGAAGCCGTCGAACCGTTGGGTGTACGACACCACCGCGGCGTCGCCGTCGCGCCGCACGGCGGCCAGAATGTCGGCGACCACCGCCCGGACGTCGGCCTCGGCATCGCGCCGCGCGGCCAGGAACGCGGAGAACGCCGCGACAAACCCGGGGTCGGCGTCAGACAGACGGGTGCGCATCGGTCGCCTCCCGAAATCGTGAAATCCACTCGGTGATCTCGAGCGGCCGCGTCTTGAGCGCCACGCGGTTGACGATCAGCCGCGAGGTTACGTCCGCGATATGCTCGACCTCGACCAACCCGTTGGCGCGCAAGGTCTTGCCGGTCGATACCAAGTCGACGATCCGCCGGCACAGGCCGAGCGTGGGCGCCAGTTCCATCGCGCCGTTCAGCTTGATGCACTCGGCCTGGACCCCGCGCGCGGCAAAATGGCGGACCGTGATATGCGGGTACTTGGTCGCAACCCGGACATGCGACCAGCGTTGAGGATCGTCGTATTCGACCAAGCTCGCCGGCTCGGCAACGCTGATCCGGCACCGTCCGACCCCGAGATCGAGCGGCGTGTAAAGCTCGGGGTAGTCGAACTCCATGATCACGTCGTTGCCGGCAATCCCCAGCTGGGCCGCGCCGAACGCGACAAAGGTCGCGACGTCAAAACTGCGCACCCGGATGATGTCGAACCCGTCAATCGCGGTGCGAAACCGCAGCTGGCGGCTGTCCGGGTCGTCGAATGCCGGTTCGGGCTCGATGCCGGCGCCCGCCAGCAGCGGCCGCACCTCGGACAGAATTCGGCCCTTCGGCACGGCCAGGACAATCCCCTCGGCGGGTCCGAAACGTGGCTCCATGACGGCGCAGGCCCCAAAGGCGGCGGAAACGGAGCGGCAGCAATAGCACAGAATCGCTCAAGAGAAATGGGCGGCGAGGGTTTGGGGGCTTCGCCCCCAGGTCAGGGGGTTTCACCCCCCGACACCCCCGACCAGGGGTTGCCCCCTGGACCCCGTCAGTTAAGGGGGGGGGGCCTTTGCGGGGTGTCGGGGGCAACGCCACTGACAACGGCCGTCAGGCCGAAATCCGGCGCCGACCTCAGAGCAATGCGGTGAGGGCGGCGAGCGTGCGATCGACGGAGAGCGTCGTCATAAAGGACCGAGTGGTCTGCCAGGTAAAGTCGGGCAACGACACCAGTTGGTCATAAGACAACTCGGTGGTGACGAATTGGGACCGGCGGCCCCACGGGGCATAGTGTGTGGTGCGGCTTGGGCCGAACAAGCCAAGGGTGGCGCAGCCGGCGGCGGCCGCGAGATGCATCAGCCCGGAGTCGTTGCCGACAAAGGTCGAACAGCGGGCAAGACACGCAGCGGCGCGGCGGGGATCGCCGCAGCCGATCAAATCGAGCACGCGCGACGCGGGCAACGCATCCAGAAGCGGGGCAGCGCCGGGGCGCTCGGCGGCGGCGGCGATGACGGCGACCCGCAAGCCCGGGTGGTCGGCGCACACGGCCCGCGCCAGCGCGATGAACCGGTCGATCGGCCAGGTCTTGCCCGGCCAGTTGGCGGTCGGGCCGATCGCCAACACCGGGCCGCCGTCGGGCACCAGCTGCGCGGCCTGGACCCGGTCGGCCTCGGTCAGCCACACCCGCGGCGCCGGCGGCGCCTCGGCCAGACCGAGCGTCGCCGCGATCTGGACCACCCGATGGCGGTCCGGGCGCGAGCGCGGCAACACGGCGAGCCGGCGACGCACCAACGCCCGCGACACCAGCGTGTTGCGCAGATCGACCACCATCGACCATGGCCGCCCGACACAGGCCCGCCAGAACGCCCACCAATGCCCGGCCCGTCGGCGCTTGCGCAACACCA
The DNA here is from genome assembly GCA_028277115.1 of Azospirillaceae bacterium. Lineage (GTDB taxonomy): Bacteria > Pseudomonadota > Alphaproteobacteria > Azospirillales > Azospirillaceae > JANQHG01. Next base: position 3,770 of record JANQHG010000019.1, on the reverse strand, counting down.
CCAACCGCTCGAGCCGCGGCACCGCCTGGAACAACGGCGCCGGCAGCGGCCCGCACGCGACGGTGAACCGCGCGTCCGGCACGCTGTCGACCAGGTGACCCAACAGGCCGCTCGACAGCACGGCGTCGCCGAGCCGGGTCGAAGTGATGAACAACACCCGCGGCCCGCTCACCGACCGCCCTCCGCCATCACCCGATCGAGCCCGGCCTCGACCGCCTCGACCGACAGCTGGTCGAGCCGCGGCCGGCTCTCGATGCGAACCAGGGGCCCGAGCGGCCGGCGCAACCCGGGGTTGAGCGCGTCGAGAAACAACACCAGGACCGGACAGCCGGCGACCCCGAGCAGATGCATCGGCCCGGTGTCGTTGCCGACCGCGGCGACCGCGACCCGCCCGAGCGCGGCGAGATCGCCGAACCCGGTCGTCCCCGTCAGATCCACCGCCGCTGGACACACCGCGACGATCGCCGCGGTCGCGTCGCGCTCGGCCGCGGTGCCGATCACCACCGGGGTCAGCCCGCGCGCCGCCAGCCGCCCTGCCAGTGCGGCATAGCGCTCGGCCGGCCAACGCTTTTCCAGCCGGTGCGGCGACGAGCCGGGCACCAGCACCACCACCCGCGCCGGCAACTTAAAGCGCGTGATCGGCCCGGTCAGCCACGGGCAGGCCGGGGCCGGAGGCTCGCCCAACCCGGCGTCGCGCACCACGCTCGCCACCCAATCGACGGCGTGGCGGAGCGGCTCGGGCCGCCGCGTCGGGTGCGAGCAGCCGGGCCGGCGGCCGACCCACTCCGGGCGCCGTGGCCACAGCAACTGATAGTAGAACGCGGTGCGGTCGCTGTTCTGCAGGTCATAGACCCGCGCGAACCCGGCGCCGCACAGCTGCCGGCGCCACCGCCACACCCCAAGCGGCCGCGCCAGCCGGGGCGACCGGTCGAGCCACACCCGATCGACCAGCCCCGAGCCTTCCACCAACCGGTCATGGGGCGGCCTGGTCAACAGCGTGATCTCGGCGTCGGCGTGGTGGCGCCGGATCAGCGCCAGCACGCCGAGCGCCAGCACGACGTCGCCGAACGCGCCGAGCTTGATCACCAGGATGCGCGGCGCCGCGGCCTCGCTCATCGCGCCACCAGCTCCCGATAGACGGCGAGCGTGTCCGCGGTCATCTGCGAGACGTCGTAGCGCGGGTTGACCCGCGCCACCGCGGCAACGGCGAGCCGGGCCCGCGCCGCGTCGTCGAGCCCGAGCGCCGCCGTGAGCGCGGCCGCCAGCGCGTCCGGGTCGGCCGGCGGCACCAGCCAGCCGGTCACGCCGGGATCGACCAGCTCGGGCAGGGCACCGATCGCGGTCGCGATCACCGGCCGGCCGAGCGCCTGCGCCTCGACCGCGACCCGCCCGAACCCCTCGGGCTGGGTCGAAGCGACGACTGCGATATCGCAAAGACGATAGGCCGCCGGCATGTCGTCGCAGGCCGGTGCGATCCGCACCTGGTCGGCGAGGCCGAGTCGCGCCGCGGTCTCGACCAGGCGGGCCCGATAACCGCCGCCGGCCCCGTCGGGCCCGACCAGCAGGACCTGCACCTCGGGCCGGCCGAGCCGCGCCACCGCCTCGAGCAGATGATGCTGGCCCTTGGGCTCGGTCATCCGGCCGGGCAGGAACACCACCGGCCGGTCGCCGGCCAGCCCATAGCGCTCGCGCAGGCGCGCCACCCGCTCGGGCGCGACCGCGTCAGCGCGGAACTTGCCAAGGTCGATCCCGCGCGGCACCACCTTGAGCCGTGCCGCCGACACGCCGTAGGCGACGGTGACATGGTCGGCGATGAACCGCGAGATCGCGATGATCCGGTCGCCGCGCGCCATCACCGCGTTGTAGGCCTTCTTGGGCGCGCTCGAGAAGTTATAGGCGGCGTGGAAGGTGGTCATGAACGGCCGTCCGGTCAGCCGCGCGGCGCGCCAGGCGCTCCACGCCGGCGCGCGCGAGCGCGCGTGCACGAGATCGACCTGCTCGGCCGCGATCAGGCGTTTCAACGCCCCGACATTGCGCCACATTCGCACGGGGTTCTTGGACGCGAGCGGCAGCACCACCACCTCGCCGCCGCCGGCGCGCAGCTCGGCCTCGAGCACCCCGCCGGTCGAGGCGACGATCGCGCGGCCGCCGGCCGCCACCACCGCGCGCGCGATATCGACCGCCCCGCGTTCGGCGCCGCCGACCCGGAGCGCCGGCAGCACCTGGAGGATCGTGACACCGCTTAAGGACATGTGCTCTCCGACTCGAGCCCATCGCACGCGTCGCCGTCGCGCGCGACCTTCGCGGTGCTGGACCCCCACTGCGCCCGCCTTATATCGATCGGTTGGGTGTCCGGCAAGCCGGCCACCCGATCCCGACCGTCCCTGTCAAGACCGCTGCCATGATCCGGTTGACCACCCGCGGCGTGATTGCCGTTTCCGGCCCCGACCGCGTCGCCTTCCTGCAGGGCCTGGTCACCAACGACGTGACCTTGGCCGGCCCGGACCGCGCGGTTTACGCCGCGTTCCTGACCCCGCAGGGCAAGTTCCTGCACGATTTCATCCTGGTCGCGATCGACGACGCCATCCTGCTCGACTGCGAAGCCGAGCGGCGCGACGACCTCGTGCGCCGGCTCAAACCCTATCGGCTGCGCGCCAAGGTCGGGCTCGAGGACTGGAGCGATCGGTACGGGGTCGCGGTCGACCCGACCCCGGATGCGGTTGCCGCGGCCGGTTTGTCTGCGCAACCTGGCCTCGCCAAGCGGTATGACGGCGGCCTGGTCCTGGTCGACCCGCGCCACGCCGACTTGGGGGCGAGGTGGGTGATGCCGACCGCGGCGTTGCCGGCCGAGGCCGACCCGGCGGCGCTCGCCGCCTATGACGCCGACCGGCTCGCGCTCGGCATCCCGGACGGCAGCCGCGACTTGATCGTCGAGCGCTCGCCGTTGCTCGAGAACAACCTTGACGCCTTGAACGCGATCGCCTGGGACAAGGGCTGTTATCTCGGCCAGGAGCTGACCGCGCGCACCCACTATCGAGCGCTGATCAAAAAGCGCCTGGTACCGGTCGCCGTCAGTGGGCCGATGCCGCCGCCCGGCACCCCGGTGACCAGCGACGGCCGCGACGCCGGCGAGGTACGGTCCGGTGCGGACGGGCGTGCGTTGGCGCTGCTCCGGCTCGAGCTGCTGGCGTCGGGTGACGCGGCCCCGCCGCTCCAGGCCGGGCCGGCGACCTTGACCCCGACGGTGCCGGGGTGGCTCGCCCCGGTGCTGGCGGCGGGACCGCAAAAAAAATGACATCTCGCGGTCGCGAAGGCTGGACAGCCCGATCGGACGGGATTATATACGCGCTCGCTGTCGCCGACCCCCGGCTTGGGACGATCGGCAGTGCGGACCAATCGATCGCGAGAGACCGGCCAAACATCGGACCCGATCGACCAAGTCGAAAAAAAGACTTGCACAGGTCCCGGCACTGCGGTAATACTATGAGTTCCGAGAGGCTGGCGACAAACCACCTTATCGTGGTGAATGCACACCGTAGCGTGGGTCGATCCCGATCCGCGGAGCGGCCGGTTCTTGAAAAATTGCATACCTTGTCGTGAGAAGGGATGCGCAGGCGGCGACGGGCTGTCTGGCTCTGGCGGGAAGTTTCACCTTTCGGGGTGTTTTTCCGGTGGGGTCGGGTGGTTTAGAGGACCGATCAGGCTGATCGGGTCGTCGTCGCCAAGAGCGCATCGACGAAACCGCTTATGAGGTCCTTGGGGGCCGGTTT
>JANQHG010000220.1 GCA_028277115.1 Azospirillaceae bacterium | reverse complement strand
TCGACGGTGCCGCAAAGCTGAACCGCCGATGTTGGGGCGATCGGCCCCCACCGGCGATGCAAACCGGCAGACCGTGCCGGCCGATCGCCCCAACCTACGAATCGGTGAGCAGCTTCCTCAGGCGTGGATAATCGGAACCAAACAATCGGATTTGGTATGAGTCCCCCCACGTTCCGTGGGGGGGGGAGGACGGTCCCCCGCCAATTCGTCATCCAAAGGATGCGATTGTGCAACAGGCTCTACGGTCGACAGTTCTTGCATTGACGAGACAATGCCGCAGGCGCCGTCCAAGTGAACCGGAATATCGCCCCGCGGCTTCCGTTTTCAGTTGGGGTGACCGTAACGCTTCCGGAATGGGATTCGACTAACCTCTTAACGATAGCCAGCCCAATTCCACTGACCGACTTGCCGTCACCTTGGTCGAGTGTTTGGAAGATATCGAATATTCTTTCGCGAGCGTAGTCCGGTATACCCGGACCGTCATCGGAAACCGTGAACTCGACAATGCCATCAAGTACGTGCCTGCCCTTTACTCTGATTTCACCCTGTTCACGATCGTGATGCTTGAGAGCATTGCCGATCAAGTTCAGGAATACAGTCTGAATGGCTGCCTTAGTTGTCAGGATAACGGGCATATTGTCACCAATTTGGACCATAAATCCACTTGGTGGATCGAGCAGCCCAACGACCTCAATAAGAAGCTCCTTTGTATCGACAACAGATTGGTCTTCTTGAATCCGACCCGCCCGGGAGTACCGGAGAAGTGCGTCCATCAGCTGGTCAAGCCGATCTACACGTTGACGAAGTCTCTCCATATTATACCGTGACTCATCCGTAAGCACATCTTCAATATCCTCTTCGATCCACTGCACAAGATTATCAATTCCACGAAGCGGTGCCCGAAGATCGTGAGAGGCTATGTAGGCAAAATGCTCGAGATCCTTGTTTGCATTAACCAACCTGATGGTATCACGGGTTGTTTGACGGTCTCTCTTTTCCAAAGCGGACGCCATGTCATCGAAATGGCCGGCCAGTTCTCCGAACTCTCCGGAGCTGCGATCAAGACCAACCCGTGCGCTCAAGTCACCTTCTGCCAAAAGCCGAGATACACCTGCGATGCGACGCATTCCCCGTAAGATTGTATGATCAACACTGAGGCAAACACCAATAACGGTTAAAGAAATCAATGCCAACATAAATAGATAAAGTTGACTTATATCATTCGCCCACCAATCCGTAATATCCGGTGCCGGCAGATTGACCGTTACAAAAAGGTCGCCAATATTTTGATCAATAATTGCAAAACCAAGAATTTCAATATAGCCTTCACTAGACTCTACTTCAACGGTGCCTTCGTGACGTTGCTGAATTGCGCGAAATAATTTTGTACCAGCAATACTTAGAAAGGACTCCGAGTCATCAACAGGATGCTGTGCGACGATAATTCCTTCAGCATCAACAAGCCGAATTTCGGCCTTAATCCTGTCAGAAACTTCCCGTAGGAGTGACTCTAGCCAGGTTTGCGCAATACCTGTCGTAACTATATTTTTTACAGAGTTATCCTCATCGACAATTGGATATGCAGCAACAATAACTGAGTCGCTCGCCAAGATACCAACTTCAAGGTCACCGAGTCCAAATCGTCGATTATCCACTATACTGCGATAAAACCGCTTATTCTGCTGGCCAGACGGTTCGTCAATCGTGGTCCCGGCACAATAAAAAATACCATCCGAATTGATGAGTGCAAATCGCGTGTAACCAAAACGCTTGAGAGTCGCATCGGCTTGTGCGAGACGGTCTGTACAATCGGACGGGATACCTGCGGCAATAACCGGATCAATGGCCAATGCCGCCAGCGTCGGTTCAACTCGTTCAATGTGCATTCGAAGCTGCATTGCGATGATTCTGGCGGCGGCAAGGACTTGACTCTCAATAGACTCGGTTTCGTTAACAAGATACAACTTCACTTGGAAATGAAGACCAAACGTCAAACCAGTGATTGCCGCGATGACAATCAAGATCAAACGCTGCCGAACACCAGAGAAGAGGCGGTACATTTTAATTCGTCCATGAGCTACCGAAACGGCCACTCTGTGATAAAAAAACACGGCTTGGCATGCTCGGAGCTATCCTTTGAGTTTGATCTATTCCCAACTGAATATTGCCCCATTCAACAAAATGATCAAACGGGAGAGGCCTACTAAAGTAGTATCCTTGTATCTCGTAACACCCAAGTTGAACCAACCTTTGGAGTGTCGTCTCGTCTTCAACTCCTTCGGCAACAATCGTAATATTCATCTGATTCCCAAGGGAAATGATCGACTCAATTATTAATCGTGATACCCGATCATGCATTAAGTCAGTGACAAAACTTCGGTCAATTTTTATTTTGTCGACCGGCAACCTGTGCAATCTTGCCAAAGATGAGTAGCCAGTACCAAAATCGTCAATCGAAATCCCGACCCCGATCGCGGCCAGTTCGTTCAATGCTTCGACCACTGTCGTCTGATTATCCATCACCGCTGTTTCGGTTACTTCCAGTTCCAGCAGTGACGCGGAAAGCCCCGTTTCAGCCAGCGCGTCGGCAACGACCTCGGCAAACCGCGCGTCCTTTAGCTGGATCGGCGAGACATTCACCGAAACGCCCGTTCCCTTGAGAGGGGAGTGCTGCCACTCCGCGCAATGCAGGCAGGCCTTCTTCAGAATCCAGCGGCCGATTGATGCAATCTGTCGCGATGACTCGGCGATCGGTATGAACTCTATCGGCGAGATCGTGCCAAGCGTGGGATGCTGCCATCGAAGGAGCGCTTCGGCACTGGCAACACGGTTATGAATGGGATCAATCCTTGGTTGATAGTATACGTCGAACTCGGTATCCCATCGGTTGTACCGAAGTGACGTTTCGATCTGTCGCCGCCTTTCGGCGAGTACTCGCATGTCTTCATCGAAGAAAAAGTAGCGTGATAAGCCATCCTGTTTCGCTTTTGCTTGGGCTAAGTCGGCATTTCTGAGCAGTTCTTCGGAAGTTTTCCCGTCCTTAGGACCAAGTGCGATACCGACACTTGCCCCGAGATAACATTCTTGTCCATCAATCACGAATGACCTTTGAAGCTCCAGTGAAATCCGCTCGGCCAGAGCTGTGATACTAGCTCCTTCATGGACCAGGTCTGCCAAAACTGCGAACTCATCACCGCCCAATCGGGCGACAGTATCATGGGTTTGGATAAGTGATTCCAACCGCTGCGCCGTTTCGACCAGAACCTGATCTCCCGCATGGTGTCCCAATGTATCATTAACGTTCTTAAAGCGATCCATGTCAAGGAGAAAGAGCGCAAACTCCTTTTGCTCCCGCTGCGTTCGAGCAATAGCCTGTTCCAAGAATAACGAGAAAAGGGCGCGGTTTGGTAATCCAGTCAGAATATCCCGAGTAGCAAGATAATTCAATTGCTCAAAGTGACATTTACGAGCAAGCGCATAATCGATCGCTCGTGAAAGAACATCGGGTGTCATTTCATGTTTGGATACGTAATCGCAGGCACCAGCCTTGATGAGGCTGCCGGCCTGCGTGTCATCGCTGTGCCCAGTCAAGAAAATCGCAGCAATCGCCGTATCCGGTCTGATCATCATCATTTGTTGGAATACTTCATCGCCGTTCATTCCCTGCATCCAATAATCCAGGAGGACGCAATCAATCGGTGTGTCCCGCCACATCTCGATTGCGGCTTCTCCATCGGAAACTTCCGTTACGTGAAAGGTCCGCTTCATCCTCTTCAGAGCACGGCGTGTGATCTCCCGATCGACGTCGTCATCATCGACGATCAGAAGGCGTATAGGCGTATCGGGATTTGTCATGACGGCAACACCACGACGGTCCAATATTGGGTTAACATACTGATCGCCTCCTTAAATGAGACCCCCACTTGGGACTTGAGCATGTAACCGGCAACATTCTCCCTATAAGCAAGAATTCGATCAGTCTCATTTTCAGATGTTGTTAGAATAAAGACGACAGAGTCTCTCAATTGGTCATCTTTTCGTATTTCTTTAAGACATTCAAGTCCATTCATCCGGGGCATATTTAAGTCCAGAAGTATGACATAAGGCCTTTGAATTTTTGTCTTTCCATTGGTTCCCCTTAAGATATCAAGCGCTTCGATGCCATTCTGCGCAACAAAAATTGGATTCGCGATCTTTTGTTTCTTGAAACCGCGCTTAACGACGTCCACATCGACGTCGTCGTCATCGACCAACAACAATTGAACGACATTATTGGTCATTTTCTGCCTCATATTTTTAGTCGTTGGGTCAGAGAGCGCAGCTCGTGCCCTGACAGTACCCTGTTATCACCGAATAGTTAATAAAAAACGAATCAGGGACTTCACACCGATCGCCCGCCAAAAACCCTCATTCGTTTCACTCTCATGCGATCACGGCGGGACCAACTTCGGAGCGGAAACCGCCTCTTGTCCGGCCCGGTGCCGCGTGGTTTCCCGGGGGCGCGCGACGGTGCCGTTATCGTCTCACCTGTCACGATTGAGGGACCCTGGCTCCGACTGGGAGTCGGTCGGATGATCGAAACCTATCTGGACGTTGCCTATCTGGACGTTGCCTGTCTCGACAATGAGCGGCGTCCCAAGCCGTCCCGTCCACAGCCGAATCGTCAGATCACCGGCCACGGCGACACCCCGATCGCCCAGGGGTGCCCAAAGACCAGTGTGAGATAGAGCGCGACCGCGACCCCGAGTCGGATCGCCGAAACCCGCCACCCGCGCGGTCGCCAGCGTCCGGCGACCCAGGCCGCGAACGGCAGGAACGAGGTGCGGCGCGCAAGCCGATCCCACTCGGCCGCGCCCAACCGGCGGCGCAGCCGGCAATCGATCGCGCGGGCGCCGATCAGCGCGAACAGGGTGAACGAGCCGAACAACAGGACGTGGGCGAGATCGCCGTTCGGCACCACATGCGACCCCGACCACAGCGCGAGCGCCCACAAGAGCGGGTGGCGGGTCACCCCGGCGATCCCCGGCGCTTGGGGATCAAAGTCGGCGGCGCGGCCGCCCGCGATGCTGAGCGGGTTTGCCGCCCCGACCCCGAACGCCGCCAGGGTGCACGCGGCCGGCATCGCCAGCATCGGGACCCAAAGATGCCACAGTGCGAAATCCCATAAGGCCACGTACGGCGCCCGCCCGGCTGCGACGATCAGCCAGGCGAGCACCGCGATCGAAACGCCTATGTAGAGCCCGAGGTAGCCGCGCTCCCCCAACCACCGCACCAGCCGGGCCCTCACCGGCGGCCGTGCCGGCACGACGTGGCTGGCCAGAAACAGCGCGAACACGGCGAACAGCTCGGCCCAACCCGTCATCTCCCGTCTCCCTCGGTCGCAGTACACCTCGTGCCGCAGGCATCCGACAATCTACCATTCACGATATTATTGTCGATACGATCGATACGATAGCTCTTCGGTCCAGGAAAGGTGTATGCGGAATGGTGTATCCGGGTCCAACGGAACGGATCGGGTTGGGGGGTGACACCATGACGATGCACGTGCGCTGCCTGGGCTTGCGGGGACGGGCGGTGGTGAGCCAGGGCTTCCGACCATTCTTCCTCGCTGGGGCGGTGTACGCGGTGGTGTTGGTGGCGGTTTGGCTGACGTGGGTCCTCGGCACCGCGACGGTGCCGAGCGGGTTGCCGCCGATCGCCTGGCACGCCCACGAGCTCCTGTTCGGCTACGGGTTTGCGGCGTTGGCCGGGTTCCTGTTGACCGCGATCCCGTCGTGGACCGATCGCCGGCCGATCGTCGGGTGGCCGCTCGCCGGGCTGTTTGCCCTTTGGATGGTCGGCCGTATCGCGGTCGCCGGTTCGGGGTGGATCGATCCGGTCACCACCTCGCTTGTGACCCTGGCCTTCCCGCTCGCCCTGATCGCGGTTGCGACCCGGGAGATCGTCGGCGCGCGCAACTGGCGCAATCTCAAGGTGGTCGGCGCCGTGACCGTGCTCGCCACCGCGCAAGCGCTGTTCCATGACGAGATGGCGCGCGACGGCTGGCCGACGCTCGGCCTCCCGCTTGCGACCGCCGCGTTCATCTGGCTGATCCTGATCATCGGCGGGCGGATCGTGCCCGGCTTCACGACGAGCTATCTTCGCCGTACCGACCCGGGGCGCGCGCCATTCGCGGCCGACTGGGTCGATCGCTGGGCGATGGTCAGTGCGACCGGCGCGCTCGTCGCCTGGGTCGCCTGGCCGGTGCTGCCGACCGCGAGCGACCCTGTGATCGGCGCGCTCCTGATCGCGGCGGGCGGTCTGACGCTGGCGCGCCAGGTTCGCTGGGCGCCGCACCGGACGCTCGGCGAGCCGCTGGTGTGGGGGGTCCACGCAGGCTTTGCCTTCGTGCCGGCCGGTTTTCTCCTGACCGGTGTGGCGGCGCTGGCGAGCGACCCGATCCTGGCAGCGGCGGCGGTGCACGCCTGGACCGTCGGGGCGATCGGCCTGAGCACGCTCGCGGTGATGACCCGGGCGAGCCGGGCCCACACCGGACGCCCGCTCACCGCGGGCTGGGGCACGGCGACGATCTACCTGGCGATCACCGTCGCGGCGGGCGCGCGGATCGTCGCGATCTTCCTGCCCGACCTGACCACCGCCCTGGCCGTGGTCGCCGGGATCGCCTGGGTCGGCGCCTTTCTCGGGTTCGTCGTCGGGTATGGGCCGATGTTGCTGGCCAAACGCGGCCCCCCATAATCGTTGGTGTCCCGCCGGGACCGGCCGATGGGGTCACTGTCGGTGCGGTGGTGGTGAGCAACAACGCGATCTTCGACCGGCTGGTCGGGGTCGATCCGGGGGGTCGTCTCGAAAACGGGGCCGTCGCGCCGCCGTGACCTGCGCCGGGCAAAGGCGCCCGCCCGGCGCGTCACCCGTCGCCCTCGCCCATCATCTCGCGCGCGCGGTGCGCGCGTAACGCGGCGCAGTGGTCGGTGTCGTCGGCGCGCGGGGTGTACCAGATCGCGTCGGCCGCCGGCAGGCCGGTCGGCGCGCGCGGCACCAGGTCGTCGGCGTCAAGCGCCTCGCCGATCACTTCGGCAAGCGCGACCGCAAACACCCGGGCGTCCGGGACACGGCGGGCGAGATACCAGGGCACGCCGCGGTCGGTGCGGATGTGGCCGTTGCCGGTGATCAACAGCGCGCCGTCGCTGCCGGCCGCCCGCGCCTCGATCACCGCGTCCGCCAGTGCGGCGTCGCGCGCGCGCTGCACCGCCGCCATCGCCGGTAGCGCGGTCTCGGGCAACAGGTCGCAGTGGGACGCCGCCAGCTCCTTGGTCAACGACGCAGCCAAGAGCGGCGACAGCGGGCGGTCGAGCGCCAATTGGCGCCGGCGGGTCGTCGACAGGACCCCGAGGCCCTGCTGGCCGATCTGGCGGCGCAGCGCCCGCGGCAGATCGCCCGCGACCAGCGGCAGGCGCGCCGCCAGCGCCGCCTCGGCGATCGGCGCATACATCGACCAGTCGGGCCAGCCCATCTCGGCCCAGCCGACCGCGGCACCCAACCCGGCGGCATCGGTCGGGCGCTTGGACAGATGGTCCGCGAGCGCGGCCCGGCGGTCGTCCGGGATCATCTCGAACACGACGGCCGGGGCCCGGCCGCGCGCCGTCAGCGCCGCGATCAGCCAGGCCTGCAGACGATGGTGGTCGGGGTTGTCGTGAACCTCGCCGATCAGGATGATGTCATGGCGCGCCAGGCGGTCGGCAAAGGCGTCGGGCACGATGAAGATACCCTCCTGCGGCAGCCAGATGTCGCCGACCAACGGGTGGTCGCGGTCCAGCGGCGCCCGCCAGTCGTGCCACGGCGCCACCACTGCCGCCGGTGCCGTGACCCCGCGCACCGCCGGCAGGGTCTGGGCCCGGGCCCGCACGGCGACCACCGCAATCGTCACGCCGACCGCCAGCGCGATCACCACGGCGCCTGCAGTCAGGAACAAGAACAGCTCAAGCATCGGGGCACGTTGCGCGGCGTTGGCCCGCCGGCCGATCGGCATCGTCGCGGTCATCACGGTGGTGCGGTCCTTTCCTGGTCCAAGCGCCCTGGTCGGCGGCCATCCGGCGCACCGGGCGCCGGGGAAAGTCCGCGACGGTCGCATCGGACATCACCTCAGACATTGAGCAACAGATTCTCCCGTTCCCACGAGCTGATCACCCGCTGATAGGCATCATACTCGGCGTTCTTGACCGCAGTCACGGCATCGACGAACCGCTCCCCGAAGATCTCCTTCCAGGGTTTGCAGGCATTGAACTTGGAGAGCGCGTCGCCGAGATGGCGCGGCAGCGCATGCGCCAACCGATAGGCACTGCCCTTGACCGGGTCGGTCGGCTCCAGATTGTTGACCATCCCAAGCCAGCCGCACGCCAGCGACGCCGCAATCGCCAAATAGGGGTTGGCGTCGGCGCCTGCGACCCGGTTCTCGACCCGCCGGGCGTCCGGCCCCGACACCGGCACCCGGAACCCGGTGGTCCGATTGTCGCGGCCCCAATGGACGTTGATCGGGGCGTCATGGCCGCTGACCAGGCGGCGGTAGGAGTTGACGTTGGGCGCAAACAACGGCATCGCCGCCGGCAGGTACTTCTGCAAGCCCGCGATGTGGGCATAAAACAGGCGGGTGTCGGCGCCGGTCGGTTCGGCGAACAGGTTCCGGCGGGTCCGGGCGTCCTCGATGCTCTGGTGGATGTGCATCGCGCTGCCCGGTTCCCACTGCATCGGCTTGGCCATGAAGGTCGCGTAGATCTTATGGCGGATCGCGGTCTCCCGGGTCGTCCGCTTGAAGAGGAACGCCTGGTCGGCGAGCTCCAACGGATCGCCGTGGTTGAAATTGATCTCGATCTGCGCCGCCCCGGCCTCGTGGGTCAGGGTGTCGATGTCGATGTGCTGCGACTCGCAATAATCGTAGACATCCTCGAACACCGGGTCGAACTCGTTGACCGCGTCGATGCCATAGGCCTGGCGCCCGGTCTCGCTGCGCCCGGAGCGGCCGACCGGCGGCTCCAGCGGATAGTCCGGGTCCTTGTTGACCTCGACCAGAAAGAACTCGAGCTCGGGCGCGACCACCGGCTCCCAGCCGCGGTCGCGGAACAGACCGACCACCCGGCGCAGGATGTGGCGCGAGCTGAAATCGACCGGCGCGCCGTCGGCATAGACGCAGTCGCAGATCACCTGCGCGGTCGGTTCGGCGTACCACGGCACCGGACGGATCGTGGTCTCGTCCGGGATCATGTAGATGTCGGAGTTCTCGGGCCGGGTGACGTCCTCGTCCTCCGGGTAATCGCCGGTCACCGTCTGGACGAAGATCGCCTCGGGCAGGCGCAGGCCGCGGTCGCGCAAGATGCGCAACAGTTTCTCGGCCGGCACGATCTTGCCCCGGGCGATCCCGGTCATGTCTGGGACAATACACTCGACTTCGGTGATCTTGTGCGCACGGATAAACGCTTCGAGCTCGCTCATCTCGGGTCCGGTGCTGGGGCCTGACCGGCGCCGGACACGGTCGGCGCGGGTCAGCCCGGGAAGAACAGCCGCTCGCGTTCGAACAACCGGGTCGCCACCATAAACACGAGCACGGTGGCCAAGCCGGTGGCCGCGGTCGCGAGCAGGACATGGCCGAGATCGAGCGGTGCGCCGTCGATCAACCGGCCGAACAGCATCATCTGGCCGAGCAACGGTACCGCGGCGACCGTCCAGTCGGCGGCAAACGGCACGAACGCCGCCAGCATGCTCGGAAACGCCGGCAGCAGCGGCAACAGACCAAGATAGATCTGCGCCTCCTTCATGCTCCGGGTCAAGCCGGCGATCGTGATCTGAAGCATCACCGCGAGCGCGATCAACGGCACCGCCACCGCGAACAGCCCGGCGAACGCGGCGAGCTCGGGCGGGGCCGCGAGGCCCGGCCGGTTGCCCGCGACCACGCCGAGCGCGATCCGGAACACGGTCAGGTTGAGCGCCACCGTAACCAGCGAGAACACGAACGCCGCCCCGGCCTTGCCCAGCAACAGCTCCCAGCGCCGGACCGGCGCGATCAGCAACGGCTCCCACGAGCCGCGCTCGCGCTCGCCGACCGTGGTGTCGATCGCGAGATAGACCGCGCCCAAAAACACCATGAAGATCAACAAGGGCGCGATCATCCGGTAGAAGAACAGCGCGATGTTGGCGTCGCGGGCGACGCTCAAGCGTTCGATCCGCACCGGCTCGATCACGGTCGGATCGATCCCGCGCGCCGCCAGGCGGTCGCGCGCGACCGCGCGGCCCCAGGCGGCGATCGCGTCGGAGACCCGGGTGATCGCCGCGGTGCTCGCGACCCGCGAGCTGTCGACCAAAAGCCGGACCGTGAAACTGTCGCGCCGGCCGGCGCCCGCCGGGATCTCGATCACCACCGGCAGGCGACCGGTGCGCACGACCGCGCGCGGGGCGTCGTCGACCGCGACCAGTTGGATCTGTTGCCGGCTGAGGAAGTCGAGAAGCGCCGGCACCTCGGCATAGCCGCTGACCCCGGCGACCACCGGCCGGTCGGTGCGGGCGTCGAACGAGGTGCTGGCGACGTCGAGCAACACGCTGATCAAGATCGGGCCGAACAAAGGATAGATCAGCGCCAACACCAGGCTGCGGCGATCGCGGGTGTGGTCGCGGATCTCCTTGCGCAACACCGTCACCACCCGGCGCCACCACGGGGAGACCGGCGGGTCGGCGACGGCGGTCATGCCGCGTCCTCCGCCGGCGGCTCGCCGGGTGCCGCCTGGAGCGTGCCGATGAACACCTCTTCCAGATCGTCGGTCCCGGCGCGGGCCCGCAACTCGGCCAACGTGCCCTCGGCGACCAGGCGCCCATGGGTGATGATCGCCAGGCGGTCGCACAAGGCCGAAACCTCGGACATGATGTGGCTTGAGATCAGAACGCAGCGTCCGGCGTCGCGCATCTCGCGGATCAGCGCGCGCACCGCCCGGCTCGACACCACGTCGAGCCCGTTGGTCGGCTCATCCAGAATGATGTTGTGCGGCTGGTGGACGAGTGCGCGCGCCAGCGCGACCTTGAGCTCCTGACCGCGCGAAAAGCCGCGGGCCCGCCGGTCGGCGATGTCGGTCATATCGAGCCGGGTGCACAAACTGTCGATCCGGTGGTCCAAATCAGGGCCGTCGAGCCCCTGGAGACGGCCGAAATAGCGGATGTGCTCGCGCGCGGTCAGGCGCGGGTAAAGGCCCCGGACGTCGGGCAAGGCGCCGAGCCGGCGCTGGGCGGCGATCCGGTCGGCGACCACGTCATAGCCGTCGACCCGGACCGCGCCGGCGTCGGGGCGGAGCAGGCCGTAGATCACCCGGAAGGTGGTGGTCTTGCCGGCGCCGTTCGGGCCGATCAGGCCGGTGATCTCGCCGTCGCGGGCGACCAGCGAGAGGTCCGAGACCGCGCGGAGCGCGCGGAAGGATTTGGTGAGACCTTGGACCTCGATCATCGCACCGCCGGAGGCTGGGGCGGCCGGCGGCGGGCCCTGTGACCGAAGCCGCGGACGGCTGCGCGGGTTTGGGGGCTGGCGCCCCCATGGTCAGGGGGCGTTGCCCCCCGACACCCCCCACCAGGGGGTGCCCCCTGGACCCCGTTATTGGGGGGGAGCAGAAGGCCGGCCGCGGCGCCATGGCGCCGGCGGCGAGGGTCAGCCAAACCGGGTCGGCCCAAGGCCGGCGGAGAACTGGGCATGGTGTGGGTCCGGGGCCGGGTCTTCCAAAAAAAAAAGGGTGCAGTTCGCCCGACGGCCTATCAAGCTTGGGCGGACCGGCGACGAAAGCAAGGGGGCTCGCCCGCGTCTTATACCAAATCCGATTGTTTGGTTCCGGTTATCCACGCCTGAGGAAGCTGTTCACCGATCCTGTTGGGACAATCGGCCGGCACGGTCTGCCGGTTTGCACCGCCGGTGGGGGCCGCGCCCCGACCGACCGGCATGCTCCGAACCAAACGGAACTGTTCAGCCGGATTTCGTCTCACAGCTCGAGCGTGCGCAAAAACCGCGCGAGCGCCCGCCGCGCGGCCTCGGCCTCGGTCTCGGCGACGGCGCGGTCGCGCCCCAGCGCCTCCAAACGATCCTCGGTCGCGGCAAGCCGGTCGAGATAGCGCCGGAACAGGTCGCTGTCGCGCGGCACCGCCTTCAGATTGTCGCGCAGCCGCGCTTGCTCGCCGACCACCCGCTCGGCGGTGCGCGCCAGCCGGTCGCGACGCTGCACCAGTTCGGCCTCGATCTCGCGCAGCCGCGCGACCTCGCCCAACGCCTGCCGGGTCCGCGCGTCCAGCGCATCGGCCGAGGCAAAGACCGCAAGCCGGCCGGGCGCGACGTCGACCAGGCCGATCCGGTCTTCGACCGGCCGGGTCAAGACGACCTCGAGCGTCTCCTCGGCACCGGGCGCAAGCGCCCGCCGGAACCGCCACGCCCCGGCAGTCTCGGCCGCGGCTGCCGGCGCGGCCAGGGTGAAGCCGGCGGCCCGCGGATGTTCGATGATCAGGGTCCGCCGCTCCCGCGCCGGACCGGCGATCGAATAGACCGTGCGCCGCTCGACCCGCCGGCGCACATGGAACACGCCGTCGACGATCCGCCCGCCGCTCAAGACCCGGTCATGCCGGTCGCGGCGGGCGATCCGCACCTTCTGGTCGACCGCGTAGCTGACCAGCCGCTCCTCGCCGGCCGGCAGGGCGTCCAGCCTGGCGTCGCCGACGAAGGTCACCGGCGCGTCCGGCGCCGGACGCTGATAGAGCGTCAACACCCCCGGCGGCAGACCGGTGGCACCGTCGTTGACCAGCCGCACCGCCGCCAGGGGGTGGCTGGGATGGGCGTTGGGCTGATAGAGCGCCAGCGGTTCGGCCGGGACCGACCGTGCCACGATCGGCATCAGCAGCGACTCGCCGTTTGCCACCGTGACCGGCTGCGGCGCGCGGAACACCACCTGGGTGGTCGCCTCGCGGCTCTCGGCCGCCTTCAGCCTGGCCGCTGCCGGCGGCGGTGCTGCGGCGAGCGCCGTCTCCGGCACGGCCGCCATCGGCGCCTCCTGCCTGGCAAGCCGCGGGCGCCCCGGGGCGGCGTCCGCATCCGCGACCGGACGAGCGGCGGAAAACGCGCCCTGATCGACCGACGGCAACACCCGCCCCAACACCTCGACCGGGACCTCGGGACGGTCGACGTAATAGGCGTCGTAAAGTGCCTGGCGGAAGGTCACCGGGTTGCCGGACGCCACGGTCAGCTCGACCTCGTGCCAATCCTCGCCGGACAGGTTCTCGAGCACCGCCCAGCCCTGGAGCGCGCCCACGGCCGCGCCGTCGCCGCCGGTCGCGGCCGCGAAGGTCAACCGATAGCTGGTCTTCCACAAAGGCGCGGCCACCACATAGCCGACATGGACGGTCCGGGTGGCGTCACCGTGGGTCGCAAGGCTGAGCCGACGGCGGTCGCGCTCGCCATGGCGCGCCAGCGCCGCCAGCGCCTGGTCGAGCTGGCCGGCAAGCCGCGGGTCGGTGAAGGTGAGACGGTCGGTCTCCTCCAAGATCGCCTGGCGCAGCCCGTCCGCGGTCAGCACGCCCAGGCGATGGCGGGTCACGGTCCGGTCGCCGGGCAGCGCGGTCGGCTCCGCGGTCACCGCGACGATCCGGCCGGTCAGCGCCCGTGCACCCTCGAGCGTGACCTCGGCGCCCCTGAGCGCGGTCAGGAGCGCGACCGGCGAGCCGAGCGCGTCCGGGCCGAACGGCATCTCGCGGAACACCTCGCGCAACGGCTCGCGCCCGGGCAGGCGGATCGTCCCGATGCCGCCCTGGTCGTCAAAGACCACGATGCTCTTCATCACGTCGGCGACCTGGTCGAGCCGGACCTCGAGCTCGAGCGCCCGATCGCCGGTCACGGACGCCTGATACTCGAAATAACCGACCCCGCCGGTCGACAGCATGACCCGGCGCAGCGCGAGCCCGTCGGCCACGGCGACCGGCGCCGCCGCAACGCAGGCGAGGGCGATCACCACCAAGCCCGGCAGACATGCCACGCCGGCCCGGCGGTCATGAGGGCGATCCATGTCCCTTGTCCTCCCCGAATGGCCCGAATGGCCCGAATGGGCCCCGAATGGCCCGAATGGGCGGGCGGCCCGCCGCACGACGCGCGGGGCACCCTATCACCCTGTCCCCTGATGTGCGATCGCCCTTGACACCGGGGCACCCGGCCGGTCTTTGCTTGACCGAGTGACCGGATCGACCGGCTGCGCGGGAAGGTTTGCCATGACACCGTTCGACGTCGCCGCCTACACATTGATCGGCAGCCTGGTGCTCGGCTCGACGGTCGGCGGCTTCGGGACGATCGACAGCGGCCATGTCGGGGTCGAGACCCGGTTCGGCATCGTCCATACCGAGGAGCTGCCGCCGGGGGCCTATTGGGCGCCGTGGGCGGAAGTGCGCGAGTACTCGGCCAAGGAGGTTGCGGTCAAGCTCGACGATCTACGCCCCAAGGCGGCGGACAATCTGTTCATCCAGGAACTTGACCTCACCGTCTACTATCGGGCCGCGCCGTCGATGATCGCCGAGCTCGAGATCAAGTATACCGACCAAAGCGAACAGGTGCCGGAGGCCGACGATGTCTACGCCCCGGCCTACCGTCTGGTCCGGACCTTGACCCGCAACGCCGCCTATCAAGAGGTCGCCAAGCTGCCGAGCCTGACCGTGCATCAACAGCGCGAGGAGATGGCCGAACGGATCCGGGCCCGGCTCGCCGACGCGCTCGAGCGCGAGGACCCCGGGGTGTTCACGGTGACCCGGGCGGTGATCCGCAGCGTGGTCACCGACCCCGCGATTGAGCGCGCGATCCAGGCCGCGGTCAACAACCAAAAGCGGCTGGAGGCAATGGCGATCGCGGTCGAGATCGCCGCCCAGGAGGCCGAGGTTCGGCTGCGCGAGGCGCGCGGGATCGCGGCGGCCAATCGGATCATCGCCGACACCCTGACCCCGGCCTACCTGCAGCACGAGGCGAACAAAGTGCTGATGGAATTCGCCGACGGCGGCGGACCCGCGACCATCGTGATCCCGGCGAACATCGGCGCCGCCCCGCTGACCGACCTGCCGGTCACCGCCGCGGGCGCCGCGCCGCCGCCGGCGCCGGGTCGCTGATCCTGCTCCGACTCGCGACACGCTCGTCCGTCCCCCCTTGACACCATCGGATCGGCCTGAAATTGTCCAGCTTGCGTCAGGTTGTTCATTGCCCGACCGACCACAATGCCGATGGGTCGCCGTGCCGATGCTGACCGAACGGATCGAAGAAGAGATAGTCGGATCGGCAATCCTGATCGTTGACGACAACCAGGCCAACGTCGAGCTTCTGACCGATGTCTTGACCGCTCATGGTTTTCGCAACGTTCATGGCGAAACCGACCCGCGCCAGGCTCTTGCCCGAAGCGACGTCGAGGCATTTGATCTTTTTTTAGTTGATATTCGAATGCCGCATCTGGATGGGTTCGGGTTGATGACCGAGCTCTTGACACGGCGGCATGGCGACTACGCGCCGATTTTGGTCCTGACCGCGCAGACCGACCAGCAGACCCGCCGTCGTGCGCTCGCGTCCGGTGCGACCGATTTTCTGACCAAACCGTTCATCTCGTGGGAATTGTTGCAGCGTGTCCGCAACATGCTGCATATCCGGGTGTTGTACCGCCAGCTGCGGGACCACAATCTCGATCTTGAGCGCACGGTCGCTGCGCGCACCCGGGCGCTGGCCGACGCGCTCGCGGCATCGCGCGCCGCCGATCGGGCAAAGCTCGATTTCCTCGCGGTGATGAGCCACGAGTTGCGCACGCCCTTGAACGCGATCATCGGCTTTGCCGAAATCCTGAGCCGGCAGGACCAGGGACCGCTCGGCCACCCCGATTATGGCGATTATGCACGGGTGATCGAAGAGAGCGGGCGCGGTCTGCTCGGGATGGTCAACCGGATCTTGGACCTGACCCGCGATGCCACCGGCACGATCGCGCTCGACGAAGATCGGGTCGCCTTGCGCGCGACCGTGGCCGAATGCGTCGCGGCGGTACGCGCGCGGGCAGAGCGGCGGGGCTTGTCGATCACGCTCGCCGCCGGACCAGAGATCACCTTGCGCGCGGATCGCCGGCGGCTCGGCGATTTGCTGATCTGTGCGCTCGAAAATGCGATCAAATTCAACCGCGACGGCGGTCGGATCGATGCGGCGATCACCGCCGGCAGCGAAGGCCCGGTGGTGGTGATCGATGACGAGGGGCCGGGGATCGACCCGGACCTGGTCGGCCGCATGTTCGATCCGTTCACCCAGGGCGAAGGATCGCTCGACCGCCGCCACGACGGCATGGGCTTGGGCCTTCCGATCATCAAGCGCTATGCCGAACTGCACGGCGGCCGGGTCGATCTGACCCCGCGGCCGGAGCGCGGCACCCGCTTTCGCCTGACCCTGCCGGCGAACCGGATGCTCGATCACAGCCCCGCGCCCGCTCATACGAAATCCGGTTGAACCGTTCCGTTTGGTCGGAGCACTGCCGGTCGGTCGGGGCGCGGGCCGCACCCTGGTCGATCGGGAGCGCCCTTTACCAGGTCGGACATTACCAAAGCCCGGGGACACGGTGTGAGCGAAGCCGCCGACCCGACGCCACACGACGGCGGACTGTTGCCGGATTCCCAGGGGGCGCCGACGCCGGGGCACGGCTATCTTGCCGCCGAGGATTATCTGGACCAGCTGGTCGCCGAGCTTGACCGGGTCCAGGCGGTCCACGGCCGCTTGGTGCTGGCCGCCGGTGCGCTGCAACAACCGGCCTGGGCGCTCAACATCTGGATCGCGCCCGAGGTGATCGCGATCGCGTCGATCGCCGACGCCGCCCGGGCGCTGCGCGCGCGCCAGCGCAACTGGGTCGCCTACGCCGCCGCGCACCACCGGCGCACCCGGCTGATCCAGGACCGGCTGCCCCACGTCTCGGCCAAGCCTTTGGCGTTCCCGGCCCCGGCGCCGGCGGCGCCGCTCGGCTCGTGGATGCTGCTGGCGCGCGACACCCTGCTCGCCGCGCCGCGCTGCACCAGCCCGTTTCCCCATGGCGAGGCGCGGTTCGTCGAGGACCGTGCCGCCCCGCCCAGCCGCGCCTATCTCAAGCTGTGGGAGGTGTTCACCCGGCTCGGCGTGCGCCCGGCACCGGGCGCACGCTGTCTCGACCTCGGCGCCAGCCCGGGCGGCTGGACCTGGGTGTTGGCCGGCCTCGGCTGTCGGGTGATCGCGGTCGACAGGGCGCCGCTCGACCCGCGGGTCGCCGCGTTGCCGGGGGTCGAGGCGCGGCAGGCAAGCGCGTTCGCCCTGACGCCGGCGGCGGTCGGGCCGATCGACTAGCTGTTTTCGGACGTCATCTGCTATCCACGGCGCCTGTACGACGTTTTGCAGCGGTGGCTGGCGGCCGATCCCGCGCTGACGATCCTGGCGTCGATCAAGTTCCAGGGCGCGACCGACCACGCAACGGCACGCGCGTTCGCCGCCTGGCCCGGCGCGCGGCTGTTTCACCTGTGGCACAACAAGCACGAGCTGACGCTCTACCGACCGGGCGCCGCGGTCGGGGATGGCGCGGGGGGTCTCAAGACATGACCGAACAGGTGAAAGCGGTGGTGCTCGACTGGGCCGGCACCGCGGTCGATTGCGGCAGCCGCGCCCCGGTCTCGGTGGTGATCAAGGCGTTCGCCGCGTTCGACGTCGAGGTTTCCGAGGCCGAGGCACGGGTGCCGATGGGCCTGCCCAAACGCGACCACATTCAGGCGCTGGGCCGCCTGCCCGAGGTCGCGGCGCGCTGGGTGGCGCGCCACGGGGCGCCGATGTCGGATGAGGACGTCGATCAGATCTACGAGAGGTTTCGGCCGCTCAACACGGCGACGGTCGCCGAGTTTGCCGCGCCGATCCGCGGCGTGCTCGACACGGTCGCCGAGCTCCGGCTTGCCGGGATCAAGATCGGCTCGACCACCGGCTACCCGCGCGAGGTGATGGACGTGCTGGTGCCGGCGGCCACCGATCTCGGTTACCGGCCGGACGTGGTGGTGTGCCCCGACGACGTTCCGGTCGGGCGGCCGTCGCCGCTGATGCTGTGGCAGGCCTTGGTCCGGCTCGGCATCTGGCCGGCCGCGGCGGCGGTCAAGGTCGACGACACCGCGCCCGGGATCGCCGAGGGTCGGAGCGCCGGTGCCTGGACGGTCGGGGTCAGCCTGTCCGGCAACGCGGTCGGTTTGAGCGAGGCGGCGCTTGACGCGTTGGCGCCGGATCGGGTCGCGGAGCTGCGGGCGGGTGCGAGTGCGGTGCTGAAAGATGCCGGGGCGGATTATGTGATCGACGGGGTTGCCGAGTTGATGCCGGTGATTGCGGAGATCAATCGGCGGCTCGCCGCCGGTGAACGGCCGTGCGGGGGCTCGCCCCTTAACCCCACTTAACCAATGGGGTCCCACTTAACCAATGGGGTCCAGGGGGCACCCCCCTGGTCGGGGGGTGTCGGGGGGTGAAACCCCCTGACCGGGGGCGTCAGCCCCCAAACCCGGCCTGTCGGCCGGCAAAAAAAGGGGGCGGCCCCTTGCGGACCGCCCCCACCACCACCCAACCGGACGCCCGGATCAGAAATCCATGTCGCCCATGCCACCGGCCCCTGGGCCGGCCGGCGGGGCCGGCTTCTTCTCCGGCTTCTCGGCAACCATCGCCTCGGTGGTCACCAGCAAACCGGCGACCGACGCCGCGTCCTGCAACGCCGCACGCACGACCTTGGTCGGGTCGATGATGCCGGCCTGGAACATATCGACATACTCGCCGTTCTGAGCGTCGTAGCCGATGTTGGACTCGTCGCGCTCGGTCAACTTGCCGACGACGATCGAGCCGTCCGAGCCGGCGTTGACCACGATCTGGCGCACCGGGGTCTCGAGCGCGCGACGGATGATGTCGATGCCGAAGCGCTGGTCGTCATTGCCCGGCTTGAGCGCGTCGAGCGCGTGGATCGCATAAAGCAGCGACACGCCGCCGCCGGCAACGATCCCCTCCTCGACCGCGGCCCGGGTCGCATGCATCGCATCGTCGACCCGATCCTTGCGCTCCTTGACCTCGACCTCGGTCGCGCCACCGACCCGGATCACCGCAACACCGCCGGCGAGCTTGGCCAGCCGCTCCTGCAGCTTCTCGCGGTCGTAGTCCGAGGTGGTCTCTTCGATCTGCTGGCGAATCTGGGTGCACCGCGCCTCGATATCGACCTTGGCGCCGGCGCCGTCGATGATCGTGGTGTTGTCCTTGTTGATCTGGACCTTCTTGGCGGTGCCGAGCATGTCGATCGTGACATTCTCGAGCTTGATGCCGAGGTCTTCCGAGATCACCTGGCCGCCGGTCAGGATCGCCATGTCTTCCAGCATCGCCTTGCGACGATCACCGAAGCCCGGCGCCTTGACCGCGGCGACCTTGAGCCCGCCGCGCAGCTTGTTGACCACCAGGGTGGCGAGCGCCTCGCCCTCGACATCCTCGGCGACGATCAACAGCGGCCGGCCGGACTGGACCACCGACTCGAGCACCGGCAGCAGTGCCTGAAGACCCGACAGCTTCTTCTCGTGCAGGAGAATGTACGGACTCTCGAGCTCGCAGGTCATCTTGTCGGCGTTGGTGACGAAGTAGGGCGACAGATAACCGCGGTCGAACTGCATGCCCTCGACGACTTCGAGCTCGGTCTCCAGGCTCTTGGCCTCTTCGACCGTGATCACGCCCTCGTTGCCGACCTTTTCCATCGCCTGGGCGATCATCTTGCCGATCTCGGTCTCACCGTTGGCCGAGATCGTGCCGACCTGGGAGATTTCGGCGTTGGTCGACACCTTGCGCGACTTCGTCTTGATGTCGGAGACCACCGCGTCGACCGCCATGTCGATGCCGCGCTTGAGGTCCATCGGGTTCATGCCGGCGGCGACCGCCTTGATGCCCTCGCGGACGATCGACTGGGCGAGCACGGTGGCGGTGGTGGTGCCGTCGCCGGCGATGTCGTTGGTCTTCGACGCCACCTCGCGCACCATCTGGGCGCCCATGTTCTCGAACTTGTCGGACAGCTCGATTTCCTTGGCGACCGTGACACCGTCCTTGGTGATCCGCGGCGCGCCGAACGACTTTTCGAGCACGACGTTGCGCCCCTTGGGGCCGAGCGTGACCTTGACCGCATCGGCAAGAATATCCACGCCCTTGAGCATGCGGGTGCGCGCGTCGACGCTGAACCGGACTTCCTTGGCAGCCATATTCGTTGGTTCCCTGGTTTAAGAGTTACCGATCATCGACCTTGGTATCGGTCTGTGCGTTGATTTGCGCCGCCGCTCAGGCGGCCTGGGCGCTGACGCTGCCGCCCTCGATCACGCCCATGATGTCGGACTCTTTCATGATCAGATAGTCTTCGCCGTCGAGCTTGACCTCGGTGCCCGACCACTTGCCGAACAGAACCCGGTCGCCCACCTTGACATCCAGCGGCGTGACCTTACCGGTCTCATCGCGCGCGCCCGGACCGACGGCGATGATTTCGCCTTCCATCGGCTTTTCCTTGGCGGTGTCGGGGATGATGATGCCGCCCTTGGTCTTGGTGTCCGACTCGATCCGGCGGACCAGGACCCGGTCGTGCAGCGGACGAAACGACATGTCGTGTGCCTCCTTGGCGTGAAACGCGTGACGCCTTAAGGGCCCGCACCGCCGACCGGTGCAGACCCGATCGGCGAAGCGACCATCGACGTCAGGGGGATGAAACCTCCGTCAGGGCCGGCTGTTAGCACTCCCGCCCAACGAGTGCCAGAGAGCTAATCAGGCGGCGCCCGGCTGTCAAGGGGTCGTGATCGACACTTGACCGCGTCGTTTCGATCGCCCGTCCACCGGCGGTCGGCAACCGCGCCCGGGCGACCGCGCAACCTGGCAGCAGCATACCGAAACGGCTGCTAACATCTTGGGATCACAGCATTTTTTCTTGCGCTCGCCATCGGATCCGGGTCAGTCTGATGACAGCCAAGACGGGGACCGCCATTGCCAACCATTGACGAGGTACCGACCACGACGGTTTGACACGGCACTGCGGCGCAGCCCGGGTCCGGTCCGGCCCCGACGCGCGCACGGGAAGGAGACGACGCATGACCGACCGCAGCTTATCGCTCCGCGACTACCGGTTGACCTTGGCCGAGATTCTGTATCATCTGCCCGATCATCCGAACGTGCTGCAGACTTTCGTCTGGCAGGATCTCGATCTTGCCCCCGACTTCCCGGTGCTCAACCGTTTTCTCTCGTTCTGGCAGCGCGAGATCGAAGGAAAGCTCCATTCGGTCAAGATCGCAACCAGCGCGATCGTGTCCGACCGGATGCGCAGCCCGAGCGCGGTGTTCTATCTGAACTGACCGGGCCGGGCGACCGGTGACCAGGGCGCCGGTCACCGGCCTTTTTGCGGGCGATGGTCGGTGAAGACCTCATCCAACGACCCGGCATCGAGAACGCGCTCGCTCCAGGCGTCCAATCGGTCGATCTCGGCGCCGTTGACGTGGTCGGCGAGGCCGGCCGGACCCTCGCCGAACTTCTTGTGGGGCTGGCGAAGGAGCATTTCAGCCCGACCTAGTGGAACGTCTGTGACGACACGGACCACTGTGACCGGGCTGTTTACGCTGACGGCGCTGACGACGCTGACGACACCGCCGACAATGCCCGCGCCATCGCGAGAAATCCCGCGACCGGCACCTCTTCGGCGCGCGCGGTCGCGCTGACGCCGGCGGCGGCCACCAGGTCCGCGACCGCGCCGAGCGGCTTCAAGCTGGTGCGCAGCATCTTGCGGCGCTGGCCGAACGCCGCCGCCGTCACCCGCTCGACCGCCGACCAGGGCGCCGGCTCCGGGGTCGGGTGCGGGACCAGGCGGACCACCGCCGACGCGACCTTGGGCGGCGGCGTGAACGCGCGCGCCGGCACCCCGAACAAGACATCGACCCGGCAGCGCCACTGGGTGATCACGCTGAGACGGCCATAGCCGGCGCTCCCCGCCGCCGCCGCCAGGCGGTCCGCCACTTCCCTTTGGAACATCAGGGTCAGGCTTTGGAACGCCGTGCTGTCGCGCAGCCAGCCGATCAAGAGCGGCGTCGCGACATTGTACGGCAGGTTGGCGACCACCGCGCGCGGCGCCGGCGCCAGGGTCGAAAGGTCGAGGCCGCGGGCGTCGGCCTCGACCAGCTCGAGCCGGCCGGCCGCGTGCGCGACCAGCGGGGCCAGCGCGTCGATGCAGCGCGGGTCGCGCTCGACCGCGACCACCCGCGCGGCCGCGGTCTCGAGCAGGGCCCGGGTCAACCCGCCCGGGCCCGGCCCGATCTCGACCACCGCCACGCCCTCGAGCGGTCCGGCGGTGCGCGCGATCCGCCGGGTCAGGTTGAGGTCGAGCAAAAAATGCTGGCCGAGGCCGCGTTTGGCCGCCAGCCCATGGGCCCGGATCACCTCGCCGAGCGGCGGCAGCGCCGGCTCGGTCATGGGCGTGGTCACGCCGACGCGGCGGCGGCGTGGCGGCTGGCGATCGCCGACGCCGCCTTGAGCGCGGCGATCAGGCTCGACGGGTTGGCGCGCCCGGTCCCGGCAATGTCGAGCGCGGTGCCGTGGTCGGGTGAGGTGCGCACGAACGGCAGACCAAGCGTGATGTTGACCCCGTGGTGAAAGTCGATCGTCTTGATCGGGATCAGCGCCTGGTCGTGGTACATGCACACGACCGCGTCGTGGCGCGCGCGTGCGGCGGCGTGGAACAGGGTGTCGGCCGGCCAGGGGCCGGTGGCGGCGATCCCGTCGGCCGCGAGCTGCGCGACCGCCGGTTCGATGATCTCGGCCTCCTCGCGGCCGAGCGCGCCGGCCTCGCCGGCGTGCGGGTTGAGCGCGGCGATCGCCACCGACGGCGTCGCGATCCCGAAGTCGCGGGCGAGCGACTGCGCGGTCAGCCGACCGCAGCGCACGATCGCCTCGGTGGTCAGCGCGGCGATCGCGTCTTTCAGCGGCAGGTGGATGGTCACCGGCACCACCCGCAGGTCGCCCGTGATCAGCATCATCGCGGTGCCGCCGCCGTCCGCGCCGTCGACGCCGCTGCGTGCGGCCAGGTACTCGGTGTGGCCGGGGTAGGTGAAGCCGCCCCGGTACAGCGTCACCTTCTGGATCGGGTTGGTCACCACCGCGGCCGCCTGGCCGCCGAGCACCAGATCGACCGCCCGGTCGATGCTGGCGACCACCGCCGGCGCGGTCAACGGGTCGGGTTGCCCCGGGGTCACGGCGCGGCTGAGCGCGCCCGGCAGCACCGGCAACACCGGCAGCGCATAGCCGAACATCTCCGGCGCCTCGTCCGGCCCGACGATCGGGCGCACCGCCGCCGGCACCCCGATCTTCCCGGCCAGATCCTGCAGCCGGCCCGGGTCGTCGATCAGGAAGAACGGCGGCACCCCGACTTCGCGCCGGACCGCCCAGGCCTTGATCGCGATCTCGCCGCCGACCCCTGCCGGTTCGCCCATGGTCAGCGCAAGCGGCGGTGGCGCGCTCATGGCTGGCGGACGTCGATGAACGCCGCACGCCTCAAATCGCGCAGATAGCGTTGCTGGAGCATCTCGAGCCGGCGGTTGCCGATCGCGCCGGCGATCCGGTCGCGGTCCGGCTGACCCGCGCCCGAGGCGGTGCGATCGCACACGATCAAGACCGAGACCTCGCCGTCGCCGACCAGCGGCGGGCTCGGGGTGCCGATCGGCAAGGCCGCGAGCACGCGGGCGACCGGCGGCGGCAGGTCGCCGAGCCGTCGCGCGCCGAGATCGTGGCCGCGCTCGGGCCCGACCGCGGCCATCCGCGCCTCGAATTCGGCGCAGCCCGACACCTCCCGGCGCAGCTGCTCGACCCGCGCGGTGGCGTCGCGACGGCCGGCGGCATCGCGCGCCGGAAAAGAGATCTGACGCAGCGACACCAACGCGTCGGCCGGATTGGCCGCGGTGATCACCCGCCGGTTGCGCAGCAACAGGATATGGAAGCCGGCCGCGGACCGAATCGGTCCGGCAAGCTGGCCCGGCCCGAGCTGGCGCAGCGCCTGGTCGAGCTCGGACATCAATTGGCCCGGCTGGACCCAGCCGAGATCACCGCCGGTGCCGGCGCCCGCGGCCTCAGAGAACTGGCGCGCCACCGCCGCGAAGTTGGCGCCGCCGCGCAACTCGCGCACCAGCCGCCCGGCCAGCGCGCGGACCTGCGCCTCGGCGGCCGGGGTCGAAACGCCAAGGAAAATCTCGGCGACCAGATACTCCGGCTTGCCGGCGTTGGCCTCGAGCCGCTCAATCGCAGCATCGATCTCTTCCTCGGTGACCTGGACCGACGGGCTGAGCCGGCGCTGGACCAGCTTGCGCCAGGCAAGATTTGCACGAATCTGGCGCAAAAGGGTGCGCCGCGGCACGCGTGCGCGGTCGAGCCGGGCCGCGAACGCCGCCGCGGTCTGGTTGTTCTGCTGGGCGATCTGGGCGAACCCGGCCTCGACCTCGCGGTCGTCCACGCTGACGTTCTGGCTGTTCGCCTCCTGCAGCTGCAAGGTCTCGTCGATCAGCGAGCGCAGCACCTGGGGCCTCAGGCGCTCGCGGGTCTCGGCGGTGTCGGGCAGACCGCTGGCGACCACGGCGAGCCGCGCCCGCGCCGCCAGATCGGCGGTGGTGATCGCCTGGTCGTTGACCGTCGCGGCGATCCGGCTGACCCCGCGCCGCTCTTGCGCGTCGGCCGGCGCCGGCGCAACGACGACCATCAGCCAAACCATCCAGAAGAGCCCGACCGCCCTCACGACGGTCGCGCAGCGCGTCGCGCCCCGCATCGCCCTCTCCCCCCTCGCCCACCGACGGATCGATCGGTTGCCCGGGTTTCGACCGAATGGTCAGTGTCCCGGTGTCCCCACGTCCGGACGGTATACTCAACCGGTCCGGTGTTGTGCAAACGGATCACCACCCCCCAAGGTCTGGGGGCTTTGCCCCCTGGACCCCATCGGTGGCGGTCAAGGGGGCCGCACCCCCCGCACGGCCGTCAGGCCGCTCAACCGCCGCTGAGCGGGTTCGGCCCTATCCGTCTTCGAGGAACAACAATGCGCTCGACCCGATCATCAGGCTGATCGTCGCCGGCGCCCACGCCGCCAGGAACACCGGCAGGGTTTCCGACTCCCCGAGCGACAGGCTGACATCGGTCAAGATAAACACGGTAAAGCCGGCGACCAGCCCGGCCGACAAGGTGGCAAGCGTGCCGCCGCGCCGGGTCAGGCGCAGCGAGAACGCCGCCGCGATCAGCACCATCGCGCAGTAGAACAACGGCTGAGCGAGCAGCGATTGATAGTGCAGACGGTGGCGCACCGCCGCCAGGCCGGTCGCCTCGAGGGTCTCGACGAAGCCGGCCAGCCCCCAAAACGAGATCGTCTCGGGCGGCGCGAAGCTCTCTTCGATCTTGGCCCGGGTCAACTCGGTCGGAATCCGGTAGGACACCAGGCGCTGGGGCGCGCGGTTGCGCACCCGGATCACGCCGTTCCTGACATCCCAATGGCGCCCGGTCAGGACCGCGCGGTCGGCGTCGATCCGGATGTCGTAATTGTCCGGGCCGTTGAACCGCAGGATCACGACGTCCTGGAGCGCGACATTGCGCGCGTCCATCGCCGCGGCGTGGATCAGATACTCGTGGCCGTCGCCGACCTGGCGCAGCCACAACCCCGACTCCAACAACTCGACCGCGCGGCTGCGCCGCTGAACATAGACGGTCTCGAGATCGTTGTACCGGGTCACCATCAAGGCGCCGATCGGGTCGAACACGGCGACCCGGATCACACCGGCGAGCGCTGCGACCGCCAACAACGGCGCCAAGAACTGCCACGCCGACACCCCGACCGCGCGGGCGACCACCAGCTCGTTGCTGCGGGTCAGGCGCCACAAGGTGAACATCGCCGAGAACAGGGCCGCGAACGGGAACATCTGGAACCCGACCAACGGCAGCTTGTTCAAGCTCATCTCGAGCACGATCGGCACGGTGACGTTCGGCTTGTCGCCGACCCGGCGGAACAGCTCGACCGAATCGATCAAGAAAATGATCAAGCCGAACAACAACAGGAACAGGCAAAACCACAGCGCATACTGACGGGCCAGATATCGAAACAGGATTTGGGTTGGTGTCATCGCGACCGATCCGTCGGGCGAGGGGTCGGCGGCGCCGCCCGTTGGTCGCCGTATACCAAGCCGTTCCGGCGGTCGTCCACCGGCGGCGCCGCGCCGACCGGTCGGCCGCTCGTTCGGCCGGCCGACCGGCAGGGTTTACAGGCGGCCCCTCGGGCGCCACTTTACGGTTTTCCGCTCAATCCGCCCGACCGCCTTTCGCGACCGGCGCGCCGGCCAGCCGCAACCTGTATAGACCGCGCCCATGAGAGACACACTCGAGATTGAATTCGGCCCGATCGCCCTGCCCGAGGGCGGGTCCCTGGTGATCCCGGTCCTGGCCGAACGCGGGCTCGGGGCCGAGGCACGCCGCCTGGACGCGGCGACCGACGGCCTGTTGACCCGCGCGATGCGGGCGAGCCGGTTCACCGGCAAGCGCGAGGAGACGCTGGCGATCCCGGTGCCGGCCGGGCTCGCGGTCGACCGGGTGCTGCTGGTCGGCGCGGGCAAGCCCGAGCGGCTCGAGGAGCCGGCGTTGGCGGCGGTCGGCGGCAGCCTGGTCGCGGCGCTCGACCGCAGCGGCGAGGAGCAGGCGGCGGTGCTGGTCGAGCCGTTCGCCGCCGAGGGCGTGCCGCCGATCGAGCCGGCGACCCAGGTCGCCTTGGGCGCGCGCCTGCGCGCCTATCGGTTCGGCCGCTACAAGACCCGCGACAAGCCCGAGCAACTGCCGAGCCTGGCCCGGGTGACGGTGATGTGCGCCGAGCCGGACGTCGCCCGCCGGCACTTCGAGCGCTTGGCGCCGGTCGCCGAGGGGGTCCACCTGGCGCGCGACCTGGTCACCGAGCCGCCCAATGTCTTAACCCCGGTCGGGTTTGCCGAGCGCTGCACCGCGCTTGCCGCCCACGGCGTCGCGGTCGAGATTTTCGATGCCGAGCGGATCGCCGACATCGGCATGCGCACGATCCTGGCGGTCGCCCAAGGCAGCGCGGCGCCGCCGCGGGTGGTCGCGATGCGCCACTGGGGCGCGGCCAACCCCGAGGACGCGCCGGTCGCGTTCGTCGGCAAGGGCATCACTTTCGACAGCGGCGGCTTGTCGATCAAGACCGCCGGGTCGATGGAAGACATGAAGTGGGACATGGGCGGTGCTGCGGTGGTGGTCGGCCTGATGCACGCGCTGGCCAAGCGCCGCGCGCCGCTCAACGTGGTCGGCCTCGTCGGGCTCGCCGAGAACATGCCGTCGGGTACCGCCCAACGCCCGGGCGACGTCGTGACCTCGCTGTCCGGCCAGACCATCGAGGTCTTGAACACCGACGCCGAGGGCCGGCTCGTGCTTGCCGACCTGTTGTGGTACGTCCAAGAGGTCTACAAGCCGCGCCGGCTGATCAATCTTGCGACCTTGACCGGGGCGGTGATCGTGGCGCTCGGTCACGAGCATGCCGGGCTGTTCACCAACGACGACGATCTGGCGTCGCGCTTGGGCGCCGCGGGCCGCGCGGTCGGCGAGCAGGTGTGGCGCCTGCCGCTCGCCGAGGCCTACGACAAGGAGCTGAACTCCGAGATCGCCGACGTCAAGAACATCAGCGGCAGCCGCGACGGCGGCAGCATCATCGCCGCCCAGTTCCTCCAACGCTTCGTCCAGGCCGGGGTGCCATGGGCGCATCTTGACATCGCGGGCGTGACCTGGGCGAAGAAGGACAGCGCGCTTGCGCCCAAGGGCGGCACCGGCTTCGGGGTCCGGCTGCTCGACCGGTACGTCGCCGACCATCTGGAGCCGCGCGAGGGCTGACCGAGCGGGCCGGTGTGCCGTGACCGAAATCCGCTTTTACCACCTGCAACGCACCACGCTCGAACAGGCGTTGCCGAAGATGCTGGAAAAGGTGCTTGAGCGCGGCTGGCGCGCAGTGGTGCGCGCCGGCTCGCGCGAGCGTGTCGAGATGCTCGACCACCACCTGTGGGTCTACGACCCCGGCAGCTTTCTGCCCCACGGCTCGGCCGCCGAGGGCGAGCCTGAGGACCAGCCGATCTGGTTGACCGACCGGGAGGAGGCGCCCAACGGTGCGACCGTGCTGATCCTGACCGACGGCGTCGCCGCCGAACGGCCCGAGGCGTTCGAGTTGGTGTGCGACCTGTTCGACGGCCGCGACGGAGCCGCGGTGGTCGCGGCACGGGGGCGTTGGCGCACGCTCAAGAGTGCGGGCCACGATCTTGGCTACTGGCAACAAACCGCCCGTGGTGGCTGGGAAAAAAAGGCGTGACCACCGCGGTGCCGTGGTCATACCAAATCCGATTGTTTGGTTCCGATTACCCACGCCTGAGGAAGCTGTTCACCGATCCTGTAGATGTTGGAGCGATCGGCCGGCACGGTCTGCCGGTCAATCCGAGCCGCCGCCCGCCAATGTTGCGAACCCGAGCCGGATCTCTTGCCGGCCGATTGATCAGCAATAGCCGTGAAGATTGTTGTCCCGCACCGTTCGGGCGATGCGGGCATACAGCGGGTGCGGGATACCCATCGAAGCCCTCCATCGAAGCCCTCCAAACGAAGCCCTCCAAGATACCGCGCCGTCGCGGTCGCGACAGCTTCGGTCTCGGGCCGGGTGTGGATCAAGGGCGGGGCCGCCGGATGGGGGCTGGCGCCCCAAGCCAATGGAGGTCAAGGGGGGGCCTTGCGGGGGTCCGAGGGGGCAGCGCTCCCTGACAACGGCCGAAGACCGAACACGGCGCCGCAGGACGGGTCGCGGGCAAACCGGGCGACCAACTCCAAATGCGCCGACCACAGGAACTGATCGACCGGCGTCACCTCGATCAGCCGATAGCCGCCGGTCGCCAGGGCGCTGGCGTCACGGGCAAAGCTCGCCGGGTTGCACGACACCGCGATCACCTCGGGCACCGCGGACCGTGCCAACTCCGCCGCCTGGGCCGCCGCACCGGCGCGCGGCGGGTCGAACACCACCGCATCAAAGCCGGCAAGCTCGGCCGCGGTCAACGGCGCGGCGCCGAGATCCCGGCACGCCGCCGAAAACGCTGCACCCGGCCCGTGCGCCGCGGCGATCGCCGCCGCGTCGGCGTCGAACGCGCGGACGCTGTGGCCATCGGCGGCCAAAGGCAGGCCGAAGGTGCCGACACCGGCATAAAGATCGGCGATCCGGCGCGGCAGCCCACCGGCAAACGCCGCCCGAACCGCGGCCAAGAGCGCCGCCTCGCCGGTCGGGCTCGGCTGCAGGAACCCCGTCGGCGGCAGAGCGACCGTAAACGGGCCGATGCCGAGCGTCACCGGTCGCCGCGCCGCAATCGGTTCGATCGGTCGGTCCGCCGCCGGTTGCCAGGACAGCCGCGCCAAATCGGCACCGACAGCGAGCTCGGCAAGCGCCTGGCGAGCACCAAGGCTCAGGGTCGACGGGCCGACCAGCACCAGATCGACGCCGTCAGCCGTCGCGGTCGCCCAGGCGTGGACGACCGTGTCGTCCGCCAGCCAAGCGACCAGCGACGCCCGCAGCGGCGCGAACAGGGCGGTCAGCGCCGGCATCGCAACCGGACAGGCCTCGAGATCGATGATCCGGTGGCCGTGGCGCGCGCGCAACCCAACCAGCGCGCGGCCCTCGCTGCGCGCCAACGCCAGACCCAGACGGCGGCGATCACCCGGGGGCACCACCACCAGCGGGTGTACGGTCGGGGCGCCGGCGCCCGCCCGCGCGAACGCGGCGTCGAGCCGGGCCCGTTTCCAGGCGCGGTAGCTCGTCTCGTCCAGATGTTGCAGCGTGCAGCCGCCGCAGCTGCCGAAATGGCGGCACGGCGGCGCGCGGCGACCCGGCCCGCGGCTGAGCCAGGCCAGCGAGGTGCCACGCCAGGTCCCGCCCGGCCCGGGAGCAAGGCGGACCGTGACCCGGTCGCCGACGACCGTCCACGGCACGAACAGCGGTCGGCCCTCGTGGGTCGCAACGCCGTCGCCGTGGGCGCCGAGCGCCGTGATCGAAACCGCCGCAATCGGCCCGTCGTCGCGCGGGAACGCCGGCGCCGCACGCCGCGGCCCCCGGGAGCGAGGATCCGGGCGGCGGCGGCTCACCTCTCCGACGGTGCCGCGGGCGATGCGGACGACCCCGCACGGGTCATCTGCGCCATCCCTGCCGGATGGCGCAGCGGATGCGGACATGTGGCGATCCACCGATCATTGCGAACGACCATCGGCGAACACCTCGTCCAAAGACCCGGCATCAAGGACCCGTTCGCCCCACTCGTCCAACTGGTCGATGCTGGCCGCGCGAACCCGCTCGTCCACGGTGTCCGGCACCTCGCCGAACTTGCGGCGACACTGGCGGAGGAGCATCTCGGCGCGGCCTTCGGCGCGGCCTTCGGCGTGGCCTTTTGCTTGACCCTCGGCCATCCATTCCCTGGCGGCAATCGACAGCATCTCTTCCTCCCACTCCGGCCGGACCCTGCGGATCACCTTGCGCAACGTCGCCGGGGACACGTCGCGGTACACCGCGGTCGTGTAGACCACCAGCATGCGGAACAGCGGCGGCAGGTCCTTTGCGTCGGCGAAAACCTGCACCAGCACCGTCTCGGGGTCGCTCTGTCTGTGCGCGTACTTGAGGGCCAAAAGCCCGGCCCGCAAGGGCGGGTAGGCGGATAGCTCGCGGTCCGGGATCGGGCCGAGGTCGATCAGAGAATACCGGAACTCCGGCTGGAACGCCGAGATTTCGTCCGGCGCCGCAATGGTGTCGCGCAGCGACAGCGACACGGTCCACGGGGCGGCCCCATGATAGACGACAAACGGCAGGATGGGCGGCAGGATCCGAAAGCGCTCGGCCTTGCCCTCGGCGTTACGAACCCAGATCCGGCAGAGGTAGCCAAGCAGTTGCAGAATGACGCCTGGTTCGGCTGTGCTTTTATGGTCGAACAAGACATAGAGGAAGAGATCACCGCCGGCCTTCAATTTGGCCCGGAACAACCGGTCGCTTTGGCTGGTTCGAAGCGCCTCGTCCACGAACGTGCCGTCCACCGGTTCCGGCGGGTCATCGGTCAAGAGCGCCCCCACCTCCGGCGGCAGCCATTCGCGGATCAGCGCGCGGGCGGTTCCGTCCAGGTCAAGCAAGCCTCTGAACAGCCGGTCGTGGGGCTGCGGTGGCTTGGTCATGTCGGCGCCGAAGACGTCGCGGCGGCCGGCTCCGGCAGCGCGACCGCCGGCGGCGGCAGAAGGTCGGGGGGCGACGGCGGCGGATCGGCGTCCGGCGGCCACGGCCGGGCGCCGGCGGCCGCCAGCACCACCGCGGCGGCGCGTGCGCTCGGCGCGGTCGCGCCCTCGCCAAGCCACGCCGCGACCGCGCCATACGCCGCGCACTGCGCCGCGCGCACCGTGTCGTCGAGCAGAAGGCAGGTCAGTGCCGGCGCGAGGGTGTCGGGACGGCAGGCCTCCTGCAACAGCTCCGGCACCACCGCGCGGTCGTGCATCAGATTGACCAGATTGGCAAAACGCACCCGGATCAGCCGGCGGGCCAGGCGCGCGGTCAACGGGTGGACCCGGTACGCGATCACCGCCGGCACCCGCGCCAGCGCCAACTCGAGCGCGACCGTGCCCGAGGCCGCCAGCGCGGCGTCGGCAGCGGCAAAGGCGTCGGCCTTGGCCGCCTCGCCCTCAACCACCACGGTCGGCACCGGCCAATTGACCACCGCGCTGCGCACCCGGTCGGCGACATGGGGCACCGTGGGCACCGCGGCGAGCAGCGGGCCGATCGCCGGGTCGGCCGCCAGCAGGCCGAGCGTGCGCCCGAACACCGGCAACAGCCGACGAACCTCGCCACCGCGGCTGCCCGGCAGCACCGCCAGCACCCTGGTGTCCGGGCCGGCGCCGTGCGCGGCGCGAAAGCGCGCGCCGTCGCCGTCGGCAATGCCGCTCTCGAT
>JANQHG010000197.1 GCA_028277115.1 Azospirillaceae bacterium | reverse complement strand
GGGCCCAGGGCAAACGCTACCCGTTGCCGTATCTGTTGGTATTCACGGTGCTGGCGCTGCTGAGTGGCGCCCGCTCTTACCGGGGCGTGATCACCTTTCTGAGCCGTCGCCATCAGCTTTTCAACCAGGTATTCGGCACCACTCTGAAACGTGCGCCCGCGGTCAATACGCTGCGGACGGTGCTTCACACGGACGTTTCAAATCAATTCGTTCAATGTTCGCAGCGGCCGCCATGATCATTTAAGCCGTGGTGCCTACGGCGCGGTAGAGGGGGGCTCTCGCTGAACCAGACGAAGTTCGTCAACAGACAACACTGGCAAAGCCGGTGACGGACCGCGAACCGATCTCACCATGCCCGCGGCCGGAAATCGGGCGGGTTTGCGATGCTCACCGTGTCGCCCGACGGCACGATCAAAAATACCCCCTGGTTGATCACGAAGCGTACCATCTGCTCCGGAACCACGATGCCGGCGAGCGCACCGTAAAGGGTGTGGTGGCGATAGGTCGGGAACATCTCCCGGAACCCCGCGATATGCTCCAGATGGCTGCGCACGTCGTCGACCCCGAGCGTACTCTTGACCTCGACCAACACCGCATCGTCGTCGTTGACCACCAGGATGTCGATCTCCATCGACCTGCCGCCGCGGTCCGCGCGCACCCGTTCGTGGACCTCGTGCACCGCGATCCCGCGCTCCAGGAACAAGGTCCGGCATGCCGGCACGACCAGGCTTTCGACAAACCGGCCCCATTTCCCGGTCAAAGCGCCGATCTGCTGGTCGGTGCGCCGCTGCGCCGCCTCGAGGTCCGCATGGCGCCGCGCCGCCTCGGCAGACAAACGGTCGATCAGCGCGTTGGAATGGGCAAAGCGCCGGTCCCACTCCTGCGACCGGCGGCGCGCTTCGTCTTCGGCCCGGCGGGCCCGGTCTTCGGCGCGCCGGACCTCCGCTTCGGTCCGGCGGACCTCCGCTTCGGCCCGGCGGGCCGCCTCTTCGGCCCGGCGGGCCGCCTCCGCCTCCGCCTCCCGGATCAGACGTAACACGTCCTCGATCGTGACCGGGTCGGCCCCGGACTCGCCCTGCGTCATCGATGCCCCCAACTGACACCAGCGTCGTCACCGCCCGGTCACGATCGACGCGGCCGGTCGCCACCCCCGAGATGGGCACGCGATGGTCCGCGGGCGAGACCCGATCCGCACAGCGGACAATCGGATCGCGGTCGGGACGCGGGTGGCCTCGGAGCGACCCCGGTCCCTGGTCACGGCGCCGGTCTGCCGCCGGGCACCAGGGGTGACCACGCGCTTGTCAGGACCGACGGCGGGCACCTATAGTGATCGCTCGCTCGTATCGTTGGTCCCGCGCGCACGGTCTGTCCAGCCCGCAGAACCGACACCGACCCCCTGTCCACGAGTGGGCCCGTCCCGTCACGGGCCAGCCCCAAAGGAGCGTGACATGGCCAAGCCCGTTCGGACCGTCTCCGGTCTCCCCGTCCGCCTGCCGGTCAAGGCCGGCGGGTTCATCCCGGTTCCGCGTTGAGGGCGCGGTGGGCTGACGCCCCACTCCCAGCGAAACCCTTGCCCCAACGGAGCCCCTCATGACCAAACAGCCTCGGACACCGTCGGCCGGTCTGCCGGTCAAACAGCCGGTCAAGGCCGGGGGTCTCAGCCTCGGCGGGCCCGACATGCCGACCACCCCGGTCAGCCAACTGATCGTCTGAGCCAAGACCACCCGCCGAGACCGCCCAAGGTCCAAACCAACCGCCAAGCCGACGGGCCGGCCCGAAAATCGGGCCGGCCCACTCTTGATCGCGGGGCCAAAGCCGGTCAGAACCGTCGCCCCATCAGCCGCATCTGATCGGCAATCCGCTGCTGCTCCGGCGCCAGGGCTGCATACAGGGTCTCGACCGCGTCGGCGATCCGCTCGAGCCCCGCGAGCCGTGCCGCCATCACCGTCTCCATGCGGCGCAGCCGACCGACCAGGGTCTGCGGCGTCGGTTGGTCGGCGAGCTCGGTGCAGACCTGCTTGGTCGGTGCCACCGCCTCGGCGACCGCCGCCTCGAACGCCGCCCACGCCGTCTCCTGTTCCACCGTCACCCCGAGCTCGGACTTGCCGTAGGCGAGCCGCCCGGCCAAGCGCGCGTCGACGGTCTGGCACATCCGCGCAAACCGGGCGCCAGGGTCACGCCCGAACCGGCCACCCGGGCCACCAAAGCCACCCGGGCCACCCGGGCCGCCCGGGCCGCGCCCGCCCCAGCCGAACCAGCCGTCGTCGGCCTGCGCCGCCTGTGGGCCACCCCACGGGCACGGCCCGCCGAACGGCCGCGCGATCACCGGCATCGCGACCGCCGCAATCACGACCACCGCGACCAAGGTCACCATCGTCCGCTTCATCGCTCCATCTCCTTAGTTTGCCTCTTTGGGACCCCGGGGACCCGGCCGGTGTCGGGCCGGCTGCGGCCCCCGTCTGATCTGAAGGTGGGCCCCCGACGTGTCGCGCGGATGTCGGACGGGGCCCGATCGGGTAACCGCGCCGCACCGATTGGTAACAGTCTGTAACCGAGGCGGTGCCGAGGGCTTGCACCGGCCGCCGCGGTCGCCGATATCCGGCGCTCGGGCGTCGGACGCCCAAGGACACGCAGGCTCTGAAGTCGAGGAGACGGGCGATGGCTGGACAGGATCCAACGGGCAGCGCGGTAAAAATTCCGTCCCCCGCCCCCAGGCGGGGGACGGTGGCCGCGCAGCGGCCGGATGGGGGCCGACCGGCGCCGCTGGTGCCGGTCGGCATCGCCGACGGCCCCCCTCTAACTCCGCCCACGTGCCGTGGGCGGAGGACTTCGCCCCGCTGCCTTGCAGGGGGATGGTCGCGTCGTTTCATCCAGGGCGGGTCGGCCGAAAGCCGGTGGGGAACTGGACAGGCGCGAACTCTGGCACGTCGGGTTTGGACGGAGGTGGTCGGGCGGATCGGCGTGGCGGTGCTGGCGGCGGCCGTGGTGCCGGCCGCCGCGGTGGCCGGCGAACTCGAGGTGGTGGTGAGCGGTTTGCGTTCGACCGACGGCGCGGTGCGGATCGGCCTGTTCACCAGCGCCGAGCGGTTCGCCGACCGGACGTCTGACCACAGCGCCGATGCCCCGGCGTCGGTCGCGCGCGCCCTGTTCACCGATCTTCCGGCCGGCCGCTATGGCATTGCCGTCTATCACGACGAGAACGCGAACCACCGACACGACATGACGCTGATCGGTCTGCCGGCCGAAGGCTACGGCTTCGCCAACGACGCCTTCAGCTTCTTTGGTCCGCCCGGGTTCGACGAGATGGTGGTCGAGGTACCGGCCGACGGCCGTGTGGTCGCGCCGATCACCCTGCGCTACTGACGGCGCGCGACGCCGGCGGTGCCTGTGCGCGCGCCGGCACCGCTCAGCCGCGCGGGGCGACCGGCCGGTCGCCGGCGCCGCCGTGATCGGACGCGGCGGCGAGCATCCGCTCGATCTCGCAGACGGTGTGCCGCAACAACGGCGCCAGCGCCGCGCGCATCCGCACACTCCAGTGATCACCCGCCATGATCTCCGACATCTTGGCGGCCAACAAAGCGCGGCGCGCCAGATCATCGGCTGTGGTCCCGACCGCCCGGGCGCCGATCGCGGTGCCGCCGGTCCGCTGGTCGATCCCGGTCCTGACCCCGGACTGGC
Source organism: Azospirillaceae bacterium (assembly GCA_028277115.1). Lineage (GTDB taxonomy): Bacteria > Pseudomonadota > Alphaproteobacteria > Azospirillales > Azospirillaceae > JANQHG01. Next base: position 7,665 of record JANQHG010000197.1, on the reverse strand, counting down.
TGCGCCGGGTCGCGTCCTCACTCATGGTCGCGTCCTTGACGAGGGCTCGCACCGAAGACGGCGCCGTCTCCGACCCGCGGTCTCCGATCAGATTACCCGATCACCCTAGACCGTTCGGCTAGGGTGTGCAAGGCCAAGGTTTCTTCGCCACCCATGGGTCGGCCGATCGGGCGCGGCGGCCGACTCCGGTCACGCCGGGGGTCCCCGCGGGCTCCAAGCTCTTGTATAGTTCGGGCATTGAACACCCTGGCGCCGGCGGCCCGCAGGGTCGCCCGACTGACCCCCTCTCCTGCCCCTGCCGAGGAGACCGTGGATGCGTGCCTTTCGTGCAACAGGTATCGGCGCGACGGTCGCCGCGGCCCTGGCGGTCGCCGCGCTCGGGGCGCCGGTCGCGGACGACGCGCCGGCGGCGATCCCGGGCGCGGCCCCCGCGGAAACCGCACCCACGCCCGCGCCCGCGCCGCCCGCCCCCGACGTCGACCGGCTGGCGCGGGTCGAACGCCAGGTCTCCCGGGCGCTCGCGTGGATGTCCGAGGTCGGCGAGGGCGAGACCGAGATCACCCTGTCCAAACCGATCCAGGTGAGCGCGGTCGATCACCAGGTCGAAATCGTCCTGCCCGGCGTGGCGCTCATTGCGCGCGACGGCGGGGTCGAGATCGCGCGCTGGTCGATCGGCTCGGTGGTTCTGCGCCAGACCGATCGCGACGACGGCAGCTGGCGGCTGACCGGCGCGTTGCCGCACGACATGACCATCACGATCGCCGACGAGCCCGCGACCGCCGACCCGCTGACCGCCCAGGTCACCGTAGACCGCTCGGAAATCGTGTGGGAGGGCGACCCCGAGGACGGGTTCTCGCACAACCTGTCGGCCGCACTCGGCGACCTTGCGGTCGCGATCGACGTCGGCCGACTCGCGATCGGCTCGCTCACCGTCGAGTCGCACCTCGAGACCGTGACCACCCCCGGGGCCGACCCCGCGGCGGCCGAAACCGCTGGCGCCGACCCGGCTTGGACCGCGCCGACGCACATGGAACTGGTCGATCTCGCGATCATCGCGGCGGGCACGCCGCCCCAGACGATCGGCGCGCTCGACCGCCTGGTGCTCGCCGGTCGCGCCGCCGGCGGGTCGCTCGCGCGGCTGCGCCAGGTTCACCGGCTCGGCAACCGCCTGGCGGAGGCCAACCCGCTCGCCGTGCTCGGCACCCTGGTCGAGCTGTTCACCGTGTCCACCGAACCGAGCCTGTTGGTCTCGGGCGTGCGCGGCGAGATCGCGCTGTCCGGCCTTGCCGCCGGCGGCAGCGGCCTGGGCGGGCGCGCCGTGCTCGCCGAGGGCGCGCTCGACGCCGCGGTCAGCCGGCTCGACACCGACGACGTCCGGATCAGCCTCGGCTACCGCCATGACGGGCTCGAGATCGGCGCCGAACCGGCGGACCAGGCGCCGATGACGCCGCCCGCGGCCACGGTCGAGCTTGCGCTCGACCACCTGCCGCTCGGCTCGGCGATCGCGTTGATCGGCGATCTGGTTTCGGGCGCCAGCGGGGCGGGCGCGGCCGCGGCGGCCGACCCGGCCGCGGCGGCGCTCGACCTGGTCGGCACCGCCGGCAGCCGGCTCGAGATCGGTCGGTTCGAGGTCGCGGCACCGGCCGCCGCGATCAACCTCGCGGGCCATGTCGCCGCGGACGCGTCCTCGCCCTATTTCGCGGTCGCCGATCTCGACCTCCGGCTGACCGGCCTCGACGCGATCGCGACCGCGCTCGAGACGGTGACCGGCGAGCCGCCCGACCCGGTGGTGGTCGCGGTGATCAGCGCGCTCGGCGCGACCGAGACCGGCACACCCCGCGACGGCGACATGGTCGCCCGGCGTTATCATGTGACGCTCGGCGCCGACGGCCGGGCGTTTCTCAACGACACCGACGTGACGCCGGTGTTCGAACAAATCCTCGCCGAGCTTGCGGCCGAGGACGCGCCCCCACCGCCGGCCGCGGCTGCCGCCGGGGACGACGGCCTGCTGACCGCGCTTACGCCCGCGGTGATGATCCCGGTGCTCGAGGAGATCGGCTTCGCGCCGTCGCTGCGCCCCCAGGACGGCGGCTTTGGTATTCTGGTCAGCCGCGGGACCCGGCGCTATCCGGTCGAGCAGCTGTTCGTCGTGTTCGGCGGCTGCGACGCGCCCGACGGCTGCACCGACGCGCTGATCTGGAGCTGGTTCACCCCGCGGCCGACGCCCAGCTTTGAGGCGATCAACGACTGGAACGCGGACAGCCGCTGGGTGCGTGCCTATCTCGACCGCGACCGCGACCTTCGGCTCGAGATCGACCTGCACGCCGGCGGCGGTCTCGGCCACGCGGGGCTCGAGGACTTGATCGGCTCCTACCTCGAACGGCTCAGCGACCTGATCGACCGCTTCGGCCCACGCGCGCCATGACCGCCACTCTGCCCGGGAGCCGCGCATGGGCCTTTTGATCGACGGGATCTGGCGCGACCAGTGGTACGACACCGCGCGGACCGGCGGCGCCTTCGTGCGCCAGGACAGCCGGTTCCGCGCCGCCGTCACCGCCGACGGCGGCGCGGACCATCCGGCGGCGGCCGGGCGCTATCACCTGTACGTCTCGCTCGCCTGCCCGTGGGCCCATCGGACCTTGATCTACCGGCGCCTCAAAGGGCTCGAGGACCTGATCTCGGTGACCGTGGTCGAGCCCCTGATGGGCGCCGAGGGCTGGACGATCGCGCCCGGCGCCGATCCGGTCAACGGCGCGCGCCGGCTCCACGAGGTCTATACCAAGGCCGAGCCCCGCTACACCGGCCGGGTCACCGTGCCGGTGCTGTGGGACAAGGTCCGCGCGGCGATCGTCAACAACGAGTCGGCCGAGATCATCCGGATGTTCGACCGCGCCTTCGACGCCGTCGGCGCCAGCGGCCCGGTGTTTTGCCCGGACGATGTGCGCGCCGAGATCGACCAGATCAATGCGCAAGTCTACGCCACGGTCAACAACGGCGTCTATCGCGCCGGTTTCGCGACCGCCCAGACCCCCTATGAAGAGGCGGTGGTCGCCCTGTTCGAGACGCTGGACCAACTCGACGCCCGGCTCGCGACCCGGCGCTACCTGCTTGGCGACCGGGTGACCGAGGCCGACTGGCGCCTGTTCACCACGCTCGTGCGGTTCGACGCGGTCTATGTCGGCCACTTCAAATGCAACCTGCGCCAGATCGCCGACTATCCGCATCTTTCCGGGTATCTGCGCGACCTGTATCAAGTCCCCGGGGTCGCCGACACCGTCGATTTCGACCAGATCAAGCAGCATTACTATGCGAGCCACCGCACCATTAACCCGACCGGGATCGTGCCGCTCGGCCCGGTCCAGGACCTGAGCGCGCCGCACGACCGCGCGCGGTCGGCGTCGTGAGCGGCGGCACCGGCCCCGGGCTGGCCGGGGTGTGGCTGGCGATCGCGGGCGTGAGCGGCGCGGTCGCGGTCGGCGCCGGGGCCTATGCCAGCCACGGTCTGTCCGATCCGCGGCTGGTCGAGTTGGTGCGCACGGCCAGCAACTATCAGCTGTGGCACGCGGTCCTGTTGGTCGCGCTGGCCGCTGCGACGGCGGCGCCCGTGCCACCCGGGCGGTGGACCGGCCGCCTGTTGACCGCGGCGGCGGCGGCGATCGCGCTCGGGCAGCTCATGTTCTGCGGCGCGCTCTACGCGATCGCAGCGACCGGGGTTCGTGGGGTCGGCGCGGTCGCGCCGATCGGCGGCGTCGCCCTGATGGTCGGCTGGGCGCTGGTCGCACTCGCCGGAATCGGATGGCTCGCCGAGTCACGCCGGCCAAGCCGGCAATTGCGAGACTGATCTCGCAGACCATATGACGGCAGACCGCATTTTCTGCGACAGCCGGTTCTACGGGTATCCTGGAACACACGTGGTCGGATACGATGATCAACGTTGGAAACGCGACCACCGTCAACCGTCATTCGGTCCGTCGACCGCGATGTTAACATGTTGTCCCGGCTCGGGTTGCTCACGCGGACCCCGGATGGCGTGGCCGCGCCGTTTGGCGAGGTCGAGGCGCGGCTGGTGCCCCAGGATAGCCCGGCGCACATCCTGACCTGGTCAGGATCTGCGCCGGAAAGCCGTCCCGCTAACATGACCCGCTGACATGACGAGTACACCGCGGCGGGCCAGCAAGAAGATGTCGTCAATTCCGCCGCAGTGTACCAGGACACCTCCACCCCAAGATTGCGAAGACGCGACAGTTACGGCGCCGACGGCCCTGGCGGCACGATCGACGCGCCCGGCTTCGGGCCCGCCGGGTCGCAATAGAGCTGGTAAAGGGTCGCCATGATCCGGCGCGCCTCGACTCCATTCAGCGAGTAATAGATCGTCTGGGCATTGCGCCGGGTCTGGACCAGACCGTCGCGCCGCAGCCGTGCCAAATGCTGCGACAGCGCCGACTGGCTGAGATCGACCAGCGCCTCGAGCTCGCCGACCGACCGCTCGCCGACCACCAGATGACACAAGATCAACAGGCGGCGTTCGTTGCTCATTGCCTTTAAAAGGGTGGCGGCACGGCGCAGATTGGCGGTGAATTCGTCGATATCCATCGGGGGTGCTCACCGCCGCAGGTGTCGTCTCGGACCCGGTCCGAGTCTCCATAGAATACGTAGGGATGACGCCATGGACAAGACCGACCACGACCAGACCGACCCGACACCGGCCACGCTGGACGCGCGCGGCCTGCTCTGTCCTCTGCCGGTTCTGCGAGCCCGGCGGCTGCTCCAGTCGATGCCGGCCGGCGCCACCTTGGTGGTGACCGCGACCGACCCGACCGCCGCGCGCGATTTCGAAGCCTTCTGCGCCGCGACCGGGCACCGCCTGACCGGCACCGATCAGCACGACGGCGTCTATCGGTTCCGGATCGTCCGTGCCGACGCCAGCTGATGCTGCCGGCCGGGCGCGCGGCCCGACCACCCCTTGACCTGATCACGATCGGGCGGCTTTGATAGACCAGTTTGCTCACCGGCCCGCCGACATGCCGATCATGACCGGCAACCGGGCGGGTCGGCGCCCCCGACGGCGCCCGAACCCGGGCCGCGCGGGGTTGCGTGCGGCCACCACCGTCGCCCGAGTTGGAGCGCATGACCACAGCCCTGTTCACGCACCCGGCTTGCCTCGACCATGACACCAGCCCCGGCCATCCGGAGCGCGCCGACCGGCTGCGGGCGGTGCTCGGCGTGCTCGAGCGCGAAACCTTCCACCTGCTCGACCGTCAGGTCGCGCCGCGCGCCGAGCGCGCCCAGATCACCCGGGTCCACCACCCGGACTACGTCACCCGCGTCTTCGACGCCGTGCCCGCGACCGGCTATGTCGGACTCGATGCCGATACCATCATCTCGCCGGGTTCGGGCGAGGCGGCGTTGCGTGCCGCGGGCGCGCTGTGCGCCGCGGTCGATCACGTGTTTGCCGGCTACAGCCGCACCGCCTTCTGTGCGGTCCGCCCGCCCGGGCACCATGCGATGCCCGGCGGCTGGGGGGGCTTTTGCCTTTTCAACAACATCGCGATCGGCGCCGCGCACGCGCGCTCGGTTCACGGCATCTCGCGGGTCGCGATCATCGACTTCGACGTCCACCACGGCAACGGCACCCAGGCGGTGTGCGAGCACGATCCCGGGCTGTTCTACGCCTCGACCCATCAAGCCCCGCTCTACCCCGGCACCGGCGAGCGCACCGAGCGCGGCGATTACGACAACATCGTCAACCTGCCGCTGCGCCCGTTGTCCGGGTCGCCGGAGTTCCGCGACGTCATGACCCGACGGATTCTGCCGGCACTCGACGAGTTCCGCCCGGAGCTGATCTTGATCTCGGCCGGGTTCGACGGCCATTCCAACGACCCGCTGGCCAGCCTGCACCTGGTCGAGGACGACTACGCCTGGGCGACCCGCAAGCTGGTCGAGTGTGCGCGCACCCACTGCGATGGCCGGGTGATCTCGACCCTCGAAGGCGGTTATAACCTGAAGGCGTTGGCGGCGAGCACCGCCGCCCATGTCCGGGAACTGTTATGTGCCTGACCCTCACCCACCGTTGGCCCCCGTCCGCCCGGGCGCCGTCATGACCCAGGCGGAGATCGAGGCAATGAGCTTCGAGGACGCGCTCGCCGAGCTCGAGCGGATCGTCCGCCAGTTGGAAGAGGGGCGCGGCCGGCTCGACGACGCGATCGCGGCGTACGAGCGCGGCACCGCGTTGCGCCGCCATTGCGAGGCCAAGCTGCGCGACGCCCAGGCCAAGGTCGAGCGGCTGACGCTTTCGTCCGACGGCACGGTGACCGCCGAGCCGGCCGATCCCGCGACCGGTGCCCCCGTGGGCTGACCGCCGGTGACCGCGCCGGCCCCGGCCCCCGACCCCGAGATCGCCGCCGGGCTTGCCCGGGTTCGGGCCGAGATCGCCGCCGCCGCCGCCGCGGTCGGGCGCGACCCGGCGTCGATCACCTTGGTCGCGGTCGGCAAGACCCACCCGGCCGAGCGCATGGCGGCGGCGCTGGTCGCCGGCCAGCGGGTGTTCGGTGAGAACCGGGTGCAAGAGGCGCGGGGCAAATGGCCGTCTTTGCGCGCGCGCTGGCCCGGGCTCGAGCTGCACCTGATCGGCCCGCTCCAGACCAACAAGGTGCGCGACGCGGTCGCGCTGTTCGACGTGATCCAGACGCTTGACCGGCCGCGGCTCGCCGAACAGCTGTCGGCCGAGATCGCGCGCACGGGGCGGCGGCCGCGCCTGTTCGTCCAGGTTAACACCGGCGAGGAACCGCAAAAGGCCGGGGTGGCGCCCGGCGCGCTCGCCGGCTTCGTCGATGCGTGCCGTGCCCGCCACGGGCTTGCGATCGACGGCTTAATGTGTATCCCTCCGGTCGATGATGACCCGTCGTTGCATTTCGCGCTGCTCGGCACGCTTGCGGCGCGGCTGGGCCTTCCCGGGCTCAGCATGGGGATGAGCGGGGATTATGGCTTGGCGGCGCGCTTTGGCGCGACCCATGTTCGGGTCGGCACCGCGATCTTCGGCGTCCGCCCGACGGGACCGGCGACGCCGGGCCCCTGAGGAACGATCGGGCGGCGGCCGCCGCCGGTCCGGGCGCGCGACCGACAGGAGGGATGGCGATGGAAGAGCGGCGGCTCAGCGATCGCATTCTGTTCGCACTCGAGTTGGCGATCGACCAAGAGGACGTGATGATCGCCGACCTGTTGGGCCAGGCGCTCGAATTGACCCTGACCCGATTCGGCGGGCCCCAGGCGGTGGAACGGCGCCATGTCGACGCCGAGGTGTTGCAGGCGTTCCAGCAGCTTTATGAGCTGCGCCGTCGCCGCGCCGCGAACACGTCATAAGGTCGCCACACCTCGCAGCACTCCTCGCTTTCTGTTCAGCCAGTCCGCGCCAGCACCGCCGCGACCCGGGCGACCACGCCGTCCCAATCACCCGGGGCCGTCTGACGGAACAGGCAGAGACTGGGGTACCACGGACTGTCGTCGCGCTCGGTGAGCCAGCGCCAGCAGCCGTCGAACCGCGACAACAGCCACACCGGCCGACCGAGCGCACCGGCCAGATGGGCGACCGCGGTGTCGACCGAGATCACCAGGTCGAGCGCGGCGACCACCGCGGCGGTGTCGGCGAAGTCGCGCACCTCGCCCATC
>JANQHG010000060.1 GCA_028277115.1 Azospirillaceae bacterium | reverse complement strand
GGGCCGGGCGGCCGGCCCGGTGGCGGCGTCGTTGGTGGTGACCACAGCGCCGTGACGGGGTCTCGATCTGCGGCGCCGGATTTCGGCCTGGCGGCCGTGGGGGGGGCGCTGCCCCCTCGACCCCCGCAAGGGGGTTGCCCCCCTTGACCCCCACCAAATGGGGTCCAAGGGGGCAACCTCTGGTGTGTGTGTGGGGGGGGGGGACCCGCCTGACCTTGGGGGCGCCAGACCCCAACACCTCGCGGCTTCTTCCTAATCGCCGGCACGGTGTATGGTGACCCCGCCGGCCAACTCGTCGGCGTGGTGGGTCACGCCGGCGGCGCGGAAAAGGCTCTGAGCGCGCCGCCGGTGGACGTGCGCCGCCTCCGGCGCGCCCTGGGCGTGCGCCAGCATCGCCAGGCTGGCATGCACAGCGGCGATCCCTTCAAGCCGGCCATACCGTTCCTCGGCCTCGAGCGCTTTCTTGAAAGCCCGCTCGGCCTCGGCATAGGCGCCGCGGGCGAGATTGATCTGACCGAGCCCGGCATACTGGCGCCCGACCCCGGCCGGGCTGCCGAGCGCGCCGTAGTAGGTGAGGGCGAGCCGGTATTGCTCGGCCGCAGCGTCGAGCGCGCCGGCGACCAGCGCGCAACGGGCGAGCGTTTCGTGTGCCTTGGCCAGCGCACCGCGGTCGTCGAGGGGGTCGGCGCGGTCGAGCACCATTCGGGCGGCGGCGCGCGCATCTTCGGCAGCACCGGCACGCGCGGCCAACGCCGACAGGTGCGCCGCCGCATCGACATCGTCGCCGTCGCGTCCGAGCGCGTGGCGGTACCAGTCACGCGCCGCCGATGGGTCGCCAAGGCTGACCAGATGGGCGAGAAAACGCGCCGGTGCCGCGCCGGTCACGCCCGGCTCATCGTCCCAGGCGGCGAGCAGCGCCTTGGCCGGCGCGGTCGCGCCGCCCATCAACGCCTCGATCGCCGCCGCGATCGCCGCGTCCGCTGCGGGGCGGCGCGTGCGCTCGCTCTCGAGAAACGCGAACAGACGGCTGATCTGCCAGTCGTCGGCCTCGAGCTGGGCCGCGCGGACGGCGGCGGTGCGGGCCCGGCTGCGCGCCGGACCGTCCGCACCGTCGGGCGTCGGGTCGCCGGCATCGTCGAGTGCCGCGATCAACCGGGCCGCGCATGCGGCCGCGCGGTCCGGTGCCGCCGTCACCGCGGCGGCGGCGGGGGCGACCGGGCGCCGTCGCGCCAGCCACCACGCGGCGACGCCGGGCAGCCCGATCGCCGTCACACCGAGCAGCGCCGGCCACGCCCACCTGAACACTACGGCGACGAGCTCGTCAAGCCACGCCATCGCCCTTGCCCCCTGCCGCGACGCGGGGTGCGGCGCCAGTCCGCCGCCCCGCGATTCAGGCGGCGATCGAGGGCAGTCCGGCCAACGCCATCGCGAGCTCGGCCTCGTCGTAGGCGCGGTCCTCGAGCCGGCCCGCGAAATAGTCCATGTACGCCTGCATGTCGAAATGGCCGTGGCCACACAGGTTGAACAGGATCGTTCGCGGCACCCCGTCGACCCTGCAGCGGATCGCTTCGTCGATCACCGCCTTGACCGCGTGGTTGGCCTCGGGCGCGGGCAGGATGCCCTCGGCGCGCGCGAACTGGACCCCGGCGGCGAAAACCTCGATCTGCTTGAACGCGGTCGAGGTGATCAGGCCGAGCTCCTGGAGATGGCTGACCAGGGGCGCCATGCCGTGGTAGCGCAAGCCCCCCGAATGGAACCCGGGCGGCACGAAGGTCGAACCGAGCGTGTGCATCTTGACCAGCGGGGTCAAATGCGCGGTGTCGCCGAAGTCGTAGGCGTAGCGGCCGCGGGTCAGGGTCGGGCAGGCGGCCGGCTCGACCGCGATGATCCGCACATCGCGGCCGCCGCGCAGCTTCTCGCCGATGTAGGGGAAAGCGATGCCGGCGAAGTTGGAGCCGCCGCCGGTGCAGCCGATGATCACGTCGGGGTAGACGTCGGCCATGTCCATCTGGCGCATCGCCACGAGCCCGATCACGGTCTGGTGCAACAGCACATGGTTGAGCACGCTGCCGAGCGCGTAGTTGGTATCGGCACGTTTGGCCGCCTGTTCGACCGCTTCGGAGATCGCGATGCCGAGCGAGCCGCGGCTGTCCGGATCGCGCGCCAGAATCTCGCGCCCGGCCTCGGTCTCTTCCGACGGGCTCGGCACGCAGCGCGCGCCGTAGCTTTCCATCAAGGCGCGGCGGTACGGCTTCTGCTCGAAGCTGACCCGGACCATGTAGACGTCGATCTCGATCCCGAACAGGGCGCCGGAGAACGCGAGCGCCGAGCCCCACTGGCCGGCGCCGGTCTCGGTGGTGATCCGGGAGATGCCGGCATCCTTGTTATAGAACGCCTGGGCGACCGCGGTGTTCGGCTTGTGGCTGCCGGCCGGGCTGACGCCCTCGTACTTATAAAAAATCCGGGCCGGCGTGCCGAGCGCATGTTCGAGCCGGCGGGCCCGGAACAAGGGCGCCGGGCGCCATTGGCGATAGATTTCGCGGACCGGGCCGGGGATCTCGATCTCGCGCTCGGTCGAGACCTCCTGGGCGATCAGCGACATCGGGAAGATCGCGGCGAGATCGTCGGGCCCGATCGGCTGGTGGGTCCCCGGGTGGAGCACCGGCGGTGGCGGGGTCGGCAAATCGGCAGCGATATTGTACCAGGTTTTTGGTATCTCGGACTCAGGCAAGACGTATTTAACGGTCTCACTCATCGCGCGGGCCCCCGGCCGGAAGTGTGTGGCGCCCAGCATAGCGGGTCGCCCGACCATGGCAAGGGATCGTGCCGCACAGCCCCCCGCGGCGTTGCGGCGCGCGGGGCGACCCCGGGCGTGATCAAATGCGATCAAGGAAGACGGCATGTTGATATGTGGCGGGCGGGTGTTCGACGGCACCGGGCGGGTGTTCGAGGACCATGGCGTTCTGGTTGCCGACGGCCGGATCGCCGAGGTCGCGCCGGCGGCGGCGTTCGAGGGCTATGCCGGCCCGCGCATCGACAGCACCGGCGGCATGCTGCTGCCCGGCCTGATCGACTGCCATGTCCATCTGGTGTTGTCGGGCGAGGCGAACTCGGCCCAGGTCGAGGGGCTGTCGGTCGGCCGGATCGTCCTGAACGCGCTGGCCAACGCCCAGGCGGCGCTCCGGGGCGGGGTCACCGCGGTGCGCGACTGCGGCGGGCGCGACTATCTGGAATTCGCGGTGCGCGACGCGGTGCGCTTGGGCCAGTTCCTCGGACCCGCGATCCATGCCGCCGGGCGGATGATCTGCATGACCGGCGGCCACGGCCAGCGGATCGCCCGGGTCGCCGACGGCCCGCACGAGGTGGTGAAGGCGGTGCGCGAGCAGCTCTGGTTCGGCGCCGATCTGATCAAGCTGGTCGCCAGCGGCGGCATCCTGTCGCTTGGGGTCAACCCCGAAGACGCCCATTACACCGCCGAGGAACTGGCGGCCGGGATCACCGAGGCCCATCGCCGCCGCGCCCCATGCGCCGCCCATGCCCAGGCGCGCGACGCCATCCTGGACGCGGTCCGGGGCGGCATCGATTCCATCGAGCACGGCTTTTTTCTGGACGATGTCTGCATCGAGGAGATGCTGGCGCGCGGCACCTTCCTGGTGCCGACCCTGGCCGCGGTCGTCCGGATCGCCGACAATGCCGGGCGCGGCATCCCGCAGCCGATCGTCGACAAGGCGGTGCGCGCGCTCGAGCGGCACCGCCAGTCGCTGCGCCTGTTCTACCAGGCCGGCGGCAAGCTGGCGATGGGGACCGACGCCGGTACGCCGTTCAACCCCCACGGCGACAATGCTCGGGAACTGGCGTTGATGGTCGAGGCCGGGATCAGCCCGACCGATGCGCTGATCGCGGCGACCCGCAACGGCGCCGCGCTCGGCCGGTTCGACGACCGCGGCGAGATCGCGGCGGGCCGGGTCGCCGATTTGTTGCTGGTTTCGGGCGACCCGGTCCATGACATCGCCGCGGTCGCCGACCGCGCCAATCATCGCGCGGTCTGGCGCGGCGGTGTTCCGGTCAACGGCCCCGACGCATAGACGGAAACCAAGGGTTGCCCCCCGGCCCCCCCATTAAACGGGGTCCAGGGGGGCGTGCCCCCTGGCGGGGGTCGAGGGGGCAGCGCCCCCCCCCCCCGCACGGCCGGCAGGCCGAACCCGGCGCCGCCACCCCGCCGTCAACTCCGAAGCTCCGGCCGATCCCGAAACCCCTCGAGCGCTTCGGGATTGGCGAGCGCCTCACGGTTCTTGATTTCGCGCCCGTGGACGATATCGCGCACCGCCAACTCGACGATCTTGCCGGACTTGGTGCGCGGGATGTCGTCGACCTGAAGCACCCGCGCCGGGACGTGGCGCGGCGTGCAGGTGGTCTTGATCTGCTCCTTGATCCGGTCGACCAGGTCCGCGGTCAGCGTCAGCCCCTCGGCGAGTTTGACGAACAGGACGACCCGGGTGTCGGCGTCCCAGTCCTGGCCGATCACGATTGATTCGGCGACCTCGGGCAATTGTTCGACTTGGCGATAAATCTCCGCGGTGCCGATCCGGACCCCGCCCGGGTTGAGCACCGCGTCGGAGCGGCCGTAGATGATCACGCCGCCGGTCTCGGTCAGCTCGACATAGTCGCCGTGGCACCAGACATCGGGAAAGCGCGCGAAATAGGCGGCGCGGTAGCGGCTGCCGTCCGGATCGTTCCAAAAGCCGATCGGGCGGCTCGGAAACGGGCGGGTGCACACGAGCTCGCCCTTTTCGCCGCGCACGGTGCGCCCGTCCTCGTCGAACACATCGACCGCCATGCCGAGGCCGCGGGTCTGGATCTCGCCGCGCCGGACCGGCCCGATCGGGTTGCCGAGCACGAAACATGAAATAATGTCGGTGCCGCCGGAAATCGACGCCAGTTGAACGTCCGGCTTGATCTTGGTGTAGACAAAGTCGAACGCCTCGGGCACCAACGGCGAGCCGGTCGAGGTGATCAGCCGTAAGGCGTCGAGCCGGTTGGTGTCGGCCGGTGCCAGGTTGAACTTCCTGCAGGCGTCAATGTATTTGGCCGAGGTGCCGAACAGGGTCATGCCCTCGGCGTCGGCGAAATCGAACAGGATGGTCTTCTTGGGCGCGAACGGCGAGCCGTCATAGAGCAACAGGGTGGCGCCGCTGGCCAGCGCCGCGGTCAGCCAGTTCCACATCATCCAGCCGCATGTCGTAAAATAGAACACGCGGTCGCCGGCGCGGATGTCGCAATGGAGCACATGCTCCTTGCGCAGCTGCAACAGCGTGCCGCCGACCCCGTGGACGATGCACTTCGGTTTGCCGGTGGTGCCCGACGAGAACATGATGAACAAGGGGTGGTCGAACGGCACCGGCTCGAACGCGATCTCGTCGGCGCCGTACGGCGCGATCGCGTCGGCCAAGGTGACGGCGTGAGGCAGACCGTCGAGCGGCGGCGTCTTGCGGGTATACGGCAAGACGATGACCTGCGCGAGCGAGGGCAGGGCGGCGGCGACTTCGCGCACCCGGTCCAGCGAGTCGATCGTCTTGTTGTTATAATAATAGCCGTCGGCGGTGATCAGCACCTTGGGCTCGATCTGGCCGAACCGGTCGAGCACGCCCTGGACCCCGAAGTCGGGCGAGCATGACGACCACACCGCGCCGAGGCTGGCGGTCGCGAGCATGGCCGCGACGGTTTCGGGCAGGTTGGGCACGAAGGCGGCGACCCGGTCGCCCGGGCCGACCCCGGCGGCCTGGAGCGCCTGGGCGAGCCGGGAGACCAAGTCGTACAGCGCGCGCCAGCTGACGCTGCGCCGGACCGTGCCTTCGCCCCAGAACACCAGCGCCGGCGTGTCGTCGCGCCGGACCAGCAGGTTCTCGGCGTAGTTGAGCCGCGCTTCGGGGAAGAAGCGGGCGTTGATGATGTCGTCGCCGTCGACCAGCACCCGTTGCCCGCGCTCGGCCGCGCGGATTTTGCAGAAGTCCCAGACCGTGAGCCAGAACCGGGCGGGTTCGCTGACCGACCATGCCCACAGGCCGTCGAAGCCTTCGAGCCGCACCTTCCAGCGCCGGGTCACCTCGGCCATAAAGGCACTGACCTGGGCGGTTTCGACTTGCACCGCGCTCGGTTGCCACAACGGCTGGTCCATCGCTCCCTATCCTCCCTCGCGGGGGGCGTCAGCGCCTGGTGGCCGGCCGCCCCATGATGCCGAGACAAGCGGAGCGGGCCACGCCTTGTCAACCGACCGGATCGCGCGGCAGGGGCGAGGGGCCACCTGCACCGGGCCATTTGCACTGGGCCACTTGCACTGGGCCACTTGCACTGGGCCACCTGCACTGGGATTGAGCGCGGCGGTCTCAAAACCCCACCCCCGGCTCGGCCAGGAACGCGCGTTCGGCCTCGGTCGAGGTGCGGTCGAGCGCGGCGTTGCGGCGGGGAAAGCGCCCGAACCGCTCGATGATCGCGAGATGGCGCTCGGCGAAATCGACATAGGTCGGCTCACCCACCCGTTCGCGGAACAGCCGCACGCTGAGCCGCTGATGCTCAAGGTCCTCGGAATGCTCGAGCGGCAGGTAAAGAAACAGGCGCTCGTCGGTCCCGAGCGGCTCGTCATAGCGCAGCGCCAGCGCGCGCAGGCTCTGCCAGCGCGCGGCGGCATCGAACGCGAACGCCTCGGCCGTGCCGCGGTAGAGGTTGCGCGGCACCTGATCGAGCAGGATCACCCGCGCCAGCGCCGCGTGCGGGCTGTCGGGCCAATGCCCGAGCCCCGGATCGCCGCCGGCCGCGGCGCGGTGCGCGGCGCCGAGGCGGGTCCGCACCGCCTCGTCGAACGGGTCCGAGGCGCGGAACCAGTGGGGCTTGGTCGCGGGCGCGAACCAGAAGTCGAGCACGTCGTCGATCGCGGGCGGTGCGCCGGGCGTGCCGTCGACGGCGCGTGGTGGTCTGTCCGCCATGCCTGTCAAACTCCCCGCCAACGTTCGGCCGGCCCACCCTGGATGAAACGGCCCGGTCACCCCCGCCCCTGGCGGGGATTGGAAAGTCCGCTCTCGCGGCCACCTTGTATCTCCGTGCTACCGCTTCGCTGCGTGAGCACAGTCGCTTGTATCTCCGTGCTACCGCTTCGCTGCGTGAGCACAGTCGCTTTCCCCGCCTTGGGGCGGGGGAAGGGGATTTGGCCCCGCGGTCGGGGTCTGTCTCGAGGGTCGCAATAGCAAAAAAAAAGACGGGTGCCGGAACCGCGGGGCCACTCGCAACCCCGCGGTCCCGGCACCCGTCCGGTCAGGCGATCTCTCGATCAGTGCTTCTTGACGTTGCGCCAGAGCGCCCGCTTGACCCCGAAGAACAACCCGGCCAGGACCACCAGGAAGATCACCACCCGCACGCCCATCTCCTTGCGGGTGTCGTAGTGCGGCTCGGCGGTGAACCACAGGAAGGCCGCGACGTCCTTGGCGTGCTGCAGCATGGTCGGCTCGGTGCCGTCCTGATACTCGACCACCTCGTCGAACAGCATCTGCGGCATCGAGATCTGATGGCCCGGGAAGTACGCATTGTAGTACTTGCCGTCCGCCAGCTCGAAACCGTCCGGCTCAATCTCGTAGCCCATCTGAAGCGCGACGATATAGTCGAGCCCACCCGGGCGACCCTTGGCGATCACCGACAAGTCCGGCGGATAGGCGCCGCCGTTGGCCGCGCGCGCCGCCGCTTCGTTCGGGAACGGGTCCGGGAAGATGTCGGTCGGCCGGGCCGGGCGATAGAACATCTCGCCCCACTCATCCGGCCCGTCCTCGATCTCGTACTCCGCCGCCAACGCCTTGATCTGGTCGTCGTCGTAACCGATGCCCTTCAGGGTGCGGAAGTAGACGTATTTCAGACCATGGCAGCTCTGGCACACCGCCTGGAAGACCTGGAGGCCGCGCTGGGCCGCCGCCCGGTCGATCGTGCCGTAGACACCTTCATGCGACCACCGATACTCCGGGATCTCGATCTGCTCGGCCGCCCAGGCCGAGCCGGCGAGACCGATCGTCACCGCGGCGGCAAGCGTGGTAAACGCGCGCATCATGCCTTCTCCTTCCGGCTGGCGGTCGCGGAGGCGCGGACCCGGCCCCCACCCTTGGGCCGCGGGCTCCCACTCTTGAGCACCGGCTCGCTGATACTCTCAGGCAGCGGCAACGGCGTCTCCTTTCGGCTCAGCACCGGCATGACAATCAGGAAGTAGGCGAAGTAGAACGCGGTGCCGACCTGCGCGACCAGGATCCAGATGCCCTCGGCCGGCATCGCCCCGGCCCAGCCAAGCGCGAAGCAGTTGATCACGAACAGCCAGAAGAACAGGCGGGAGAGCGGCCGGAACACCAGGCTGCGCACCTTCGAGGTGTCGAGCCACGGCACGAAGAACAAGACCACGAGCGAGCCGAACATCGCGATCACGCCGCCCAGCTTGTCCGGGATCGCGCGCAAGATCGCGTAGAACGGCAGGAAGTACCACTCGGGCACGATGTGCGCCGGCGTTACCAGCGGGTCGGCCGGGACATAGTTGTCCGGGTGCAACAGATAGTTCGGGGCAAAGAACACGAACACCGCGAAGATGACCGCGAACACGAAGAAGGCGTACAGGTCCTTCATCGTGGCATAGGGGTTGAACGGGACGGTGTCCTGCGGCCCCTTGGTGTCGATCCCGAGCGGGTTGTTCGAACCGCAGATGTGCAGCGCCGCGACGTGGAGGAACACCAGACCGAAGATCACGAACGGCAGCACGAAGTGGATCGGGAAGAACCGGTTCAAGGTCGGCTCATCGACCGAGAAGCCGCCCCAGATCCAGGTCACCAGATCGTCGCCGACCAGCGGGAACGCCGAGAACAGATTGGTGATCACGGTCGCCGCCCAGAAGCTCATCTGGCCCCACGGCAGGACATAGCCGGTGAACGCCGTCATGATCATCACGATCAGGATCAAGACCCCGATGATCCACAGGAGTTCACGCGGTTCCTTGTACGAACCATAGTATAGGCCGCGGAAGGTGTGGAAATAGACCGCGAGGAAGAAGAACGACGCACCGTTGGCGTGGACATAGCGCAACAGCCAACCATAGTTGACCTCGCGCATGATCCGTTCGACCGAATCGAACGCGCCGTCGGTGGTCGGGACGTATTGCATCGCGAGGAAAATGCCGGTGGCGATCATGACGAACAGCATGATCATCGAGATCGCACCGAATGCCCACAGATAATTGATGTTCTTGGGCATCGGGTACTTGTTATATTCATTGTCCATCAAGGTGATGATCGGCAGACGGCTGTCGATCCACTTGATGAGCGGGTTCTGATACTGCGTATCGTACAAAGCCATGGGACCCTCTCCGGGAACGTGCGGGGCGCGTCTAGCCGATGCGGATCAGCGTGTCCTCGACGAACTGATAGGGCGGCACCGGCAGGTTGGCCGGCGCCGGGCCTTTGCGGATACGCCCGGCGGTGTCGTAGTGGGAGCCGTGGCAGACACAGAACCAGCCGCCGTAATCGCCCTTGGGGTCGCCCGGCGCCTGGCCCTTCGGCACGCAGCCGAGATGGGTACAGATGCCGATCATCACGAGCCATTCGGGCTGTTGGACGCGGTCTTCGTCCGCTTCCGGATCGGGCAGGCTGCGCAGACTGACCGCGTTCGCCTCGGCGATTTCGTCTTCGGTGCGGTGGCGGATGAACACGGGCTTGCCGCGCCAGGTCACGGTGATCGCCTGGCCGACCGCGACCGCCGACAGATCGACCTCGATCGACGCCAGCGCCAGCACGTCGCCGGCCGGATTCATGCTGTGGATGAACGGCCATGCCGTCGCCAACGTGCCGACGGCGGTCGCGGCACCGGCGGCCAAGTACAGGAACTCCCGGCGGGAGTCGCCGTCATCCGACTCGTCGACCGTCATGGCGCCCGGTTTCTGCGCACTCTTCGACATAGGGTATCTCCTAGGCCTTGACAGACTTGGCACATTACGTGCCCCTAATGGACCGGAACTATAGACGCGGACGTCGGACGCATTTCTAACGAAAACCTTGCAGTCCGGTCATGCGCTCGCGGGCCGTTCGGCGCGGGGCGGGAAAATGCTTGGAAAAGCTGGCCCAAATGTGGCACTTGGCGCTTACTGCGTCGTTTTGCCGCCCTGCGGTGTTTCTTGAAATTTCGGACTGCTCCACTGAGTTATCGACGCTTACCCGCGTGGTCGACTTGGTCGGGGGTGACATGCGGCTGGCCCTGTTCGAACCGGATATTCCCCAGAACAGCGGGGCGATGATGCGTTTGGCCGCGGCCTTGGGTATTGGTTTCGATGTCATCGAACCCTGTGGCTTTGTTCTCGACGACCGTCGATTACGGCGGGTCGCGATGGACTATCTTCGATTTCTCGACTGGCGTCGCTATGAATCCTGGGCCTGCTTCTGCGACCAACGGCCGCCGGGGCGGCTGGTGCTGCTGACCACCCGCGGCGAGCTCGGCCATCTCGAGGTTGCCTGGCGGCCGGACGACACGATCTTGGTCGGTCGGGAAAGCGCCGGGGTGCCCGACGCGGTCCATCGGGCGGCGGACCTCAAGGTGGTGGTGCCGCTGCGGCCGCCGGCGCGCGCGCTCAATGTCGTGACCGCGGCGGCGATCGTGCTGGGCGAGGCGCTGCGCCAGACCGGCGGCTTTGCCGCGGTCGCGGCGACGCAAGTGGGGTAGCAATGACCGACCAGGACCGGCGCGCGCGGACGGTCGCGTGGTTTACCGAGGTGCGCGATCGTCTGTGCGCGGCGTTCGAGGCGCTGGAAGACCGCGCGGCCGGGCCGGGCGCGACCGAGCGCACGCCCGGCCGGTTCGTCCGCACCCCATGGCGCCGCGCCGCCGCCCCGGGCGAGGCGACGGCCGCGCCGTCCGCCGACCTCGGCGGCGGCGAGATGGCGATCCTGCGCGGCCGGGTGTTCGAGAAGGTCGGGGTCAATCTCTCGGTGGTCCACGGCCGGTTCGACCCGGCGTTCCGCGACCAGATTCCGGGTGCGGCGGCGAGCGACGGCGCGTTCTGGGCCGCCGGGGTCAGCGTGGTCGCGCATATGTGCTCGCCCCATGTCCCGGCAACGCACATGAACACCCGCCATCTGGCGACCGACCACGGCTGGTTCGGCGGCGGTGCCGATCTGACCCCGACCTTCGCGGACCCCGATGCCGTGGCCGCGTTCAAGGGCGCATTAAAGGCCGCGTGCGGCGCCCACGACCCCGCGGCGTACGACCGCTATGCCGCCTGGTGCGACCGCTATTTCTACCTGCCGCACCGCGCCGAGCCGCGCGGCGCCGGCGGCATCTTCTTCGACGAGCTCACCACCGCCAACTGGGAGGCGGACTTCGCCTTCGTGCGCGCGGTCGGGCAAGCGTTTCTCGAGGTGTTTCCGGCGATCGTCGCGGCGCGGATGGACCGCCCCTGGACCGCGGCCGAGCGCGCCGAACTGCTGGCCAAGCGCGGCCGTTATGTCGAGTTCAACCTGCTGTACGACCGCGGCACCGTGTTCGGCCTGAAAACCGGCGGCAATCCCGAGGCGGTGCTGATGTCGCTGCCGCCGATGGTGACCTGGCCTTGACATCCGCGCGCGGACATCCGCGCGCGCGATTTGCCCGGGCGGGCGATTTTCCATGTGGTTTTGGCGCGCTTGCCGTTAGGGTTGGTGCTTTCTGGGCGCCGCGGCCGCCCGGCCGACCGCTGCTGTGTTGAGCACCGCGATGCCACGAACGGAGCTGTTTCCGGCGATCGAGCCGTACCAGCGCGGACTGATGCGGGTGGACGAGGTCCACACGCTGTATTGGGAGCAGTGCGGCAACCCCGACGGCGTGCCGATCCTGTTCCTGCACGGCGGACCGGGCGCCGGCGCCTCGCCGACCCATCGCCGGTTCTTCGACGCGGCCCACTACCGGATCGTGTTGTTCGACCAGCGCGGCGCCGGCCGGTCGATCCCGCTCGGCGAGACCCGGCGCAACACGACGGCGCTGTTGATCTCCGACATCGAGGCGCTGCGCCGTGACCTTGGGATCGAGCGGTGGTATCTGTTCGGTGGCTCGTGGGGCAGCACGCTCGCGCTCGCGTATGCGCAGACCCACCCGGAGCACTGCCGCGGCCTGATCCTGCGCGGCGTGTTCCTGATGCGGCGGTGGGAGATCGACTGGTTCCTCTACCGCATGGGCCTGTTCTTCCCCGAGGCGTGGGCGGCGTTCAGCGGCTTTATCCCGGCACCCGAGCGCCAAGACCTGCTCGAAGCCTATTGGCGCCGGCTCAACGGCGCCGACCCGGCGCAACGCCTGGCCGCCGCCCGGTCCTGGAGCGTCTACGAGGGCGCGTGTTCGTCGCTGTTGCCCAATCACGATTTGATCGCTGCGGCGGCCGAGGATTCCCATGCTTTGGGCCTCGCGCGAATCGAATGCCATTACTTTCGCAACAATCTGTTTGCGCCAGAGGACCTTCTGCTCGACCGACTTGATCGCATCCGGCGCATTCCGGCGGCGATTATCCACGGTCGTTATGACGTGATCTGTCCGATCGCGACCGCGGACGAGCTGCACCGACGCTGGCCCGAGGCCGGCTACCAGATCGTGCCGGACGCCGGGCACTCGGCGATGGAGCCGGGCACCCGGGCAGCCCTGGTCGCGGCGACCGAGCGGTTCAAGACCGATCGGACGTGACCGCCGCCCGGTTCGTTGGTTCCACACCGGTTGTCGGCCGATTTGGTTTCGGCGCCGTGTTCGGCCTGACGGCCGTTCGGGGGGCGCTGCCCCCTCGACCCCCGCAAGGGGGGACACCCCCCTTGACCCCTGCTGATTGGCGGGGTCCAGGCCGTGCCGAGCCGGCAACCTGTAAGGCGTGCACGCGTCGGCGGCGCCGGTGGCCTCCGGCGGTCTTGTGGTCGTCGCGCTGCCGGCCCCTACAACGCGCGGCCGCGCCACGGGACCAGCATCGGCACGCGCGCCCGGTAGTCGCTGTAGGCACGGCCATAGAGTTCGACCAGCTTGCGCTCTTCGAACAATATCCCGATCACGAGATAGATCGTCCCCCACAGCGCAGTCGCCACGCCCAACGGGTCGAGCGCGCGACCCCACAGGAACAACAAGGCGCCCGTGTAGATCGGATGGCGCACGAAGCGGTGCAGGCCGTCGCGGCGCAAGGGCTCGTCCTCGGCGAGCGCGATGCCGCGCCGGTCGGCGCGCACCTGCCGGGTCCCGGTCAAGCGGCCGAGGTCATAGCCGCGCATCGCGATCGCCATCAAGACGGCGCCGGTGATCGCCGACAGATGGAACGCCAATGTGGCGGCCGGCGGCAGATCGAACGCCGGCGCGTCGCCCAACACCGCCCAGCCGACCCCGAACACCACAGCGATGTGGACGGTCGCGACCGCATTGTAGGCGAGCCGGTACCACGCGCCGAACCGCGGCCGCAGCCGCGCCTTGACGCCGCTTGCCGCAAGCAGGCTGTGGCCGATCCCGAAACTCAGCCATGCCAAGCCATAGCCCAGGTGGCCGGTCCAATCGATCCCTGTCATCCCCAACATCCGCTGGCCCAACATCGGTGGGTGCACGTCCCGCGCCCCGGGCTCACCCGGTCATCCGCGCGATCGTCGCGGTGGTGCTGTGGCCGGCCGCAAGACCGGCCAGCAGCACCCGGCCGCCGTAGGACTGCACGAACGCCCCGCCGACCACCTGGTCGATCCGATAGTCCGCGCCCTTGACCAGGACGTCGGGGCGGATCGCTTCGATCAGCGCGATCGGCGTGTCGTCGGCAAAGATGGTGACGGCATCCACGCTTGCCAGGGAGGCGAGCACGGTCGCGCGCGCCGACTCGGACTGGACCGGCCGGCGCTCGCCCTTCAAGCGGCGCACCGACTGGTCGCTGTTGAGCCCGACCACCAAACGGTCGCACGCCGCCGCCGCCTGGTCGAGCAGGTGGATGTGCCCCGGATGCAACAGATCGAAACAGCCGTTGGCAAAGCCGACGCGAAAGCCGCGCCGGCGCCAGCGCGCGACCCGTTCCAAAATCTCGTCGAGCCCGAGCACCTTGGCCTCACGGTCGCGCCATTCCTGGGCGTGCAGCGCCTCGGTAATCTCGGACGCACGGACCACCGCGGTGCCGACCTTGCCGATCACGATGCCGGCCGCGACATTGGCAAGCCGCGCCGCCTTGACCAACTCGACCCGGCCGGCGAGCGCGGCGGCCAGCACCGCGACCACGGTGTCGCCGGCGCCCGAGACGTCGAACACCTCGCGGGTTTCGGCCGCGACATGGGTGACTGTGCCGTCGGCCTGGACCACCGACAGCCCGTCCTCGCTCAAGGTCGCGACCACGGCGCCAAAGCCGCAGGTCTCGATCAGCCGTTGGGCGGCGGCGACCACCGCGGTGTGCGACGACACCGGCATCCGCGCGGCGGCGCCGAGCTCGCGCCGGTTCGGGGTGACGACGTCGGCGCCGCGATAGGCGGAGAAATCGGTGCCCTTGGGGTCCACCACCACCGGCACGCGGGCCGCGCGCGCGGCCGTGATCGCCGAGCCGACGACATGGGGTTGCAGCACGCCCTTGCCGTAGTCGGACAGCACCAGGGCGCGCGCCGCGGGCAGGGCGCGGCGCAGGTCCGCGACCAGGGCGTCGGCGGTGGTCGCGGCGATCGGCGCGATCGTCTCGCTGTCGGCGCGCAACAGCTGTTGGTTGTTCGCGACATAGCGGATTTTGACCGTGGTTTGGCGGCCCGGTTCGCGGATGATCCGGCACTGGTCGGTGTCGCCGTGGTCGCGGGCGAGCAGGCGCAGGATGCGGGTGCCGGCGTCGTCGTCGCCGACCACGCTGGCAAAGCGGGTGCGCGCGCCAAGCGCCGCCAGGTTGGCGACCACGTTGCCGGCGCCGCCCAGCATGCTGGTTTCGCGCTCGACCCGGATCACCGGGATCGGCGCTTCCGGCGAGATCCGCTCGACCCGGCCGTGGACATAGCGGTCGAGCATCAAGTCGCCGACGCAGACCACCGGCGCTTCGGCCAAATGTTCGATCGAGCGGGCAAGCTCGCTCATCCCGTGAACCCTTTCCTGAAACGCGCCACCGGCGCCTGTCGGCGCCGGAGATCGGCCTGACGGCCGGTGTCAGGGGCGCTGCCCCCCTGACCTTGAGGGCGAAGCCCCCAAAACCGCGGCATGCTCGCCGCGACCTGTCTAACGTTGCGAGCGCGCCCGCGTCCACGCCGGCCCTTCTTGAGGCCCTCACACCATGGTGACGCGAGATGACTGGCGTCGCGCACGCTGTCGCTCCAGCTTGTCTCGCACATAATCGAACGATGACAATGGGGATTGTTTCAGGATGAGCCACACCGTCAAGGTCCGCGAGATCGACGCCGCAGTCGGGCCGACCGGCCGGCGTTGGCTGCGGTGGTTGCCGCTTGCGGCGTTGGGGCTTGCGGCGGCGGCGGTGCTGGCGACCGGGGTCGATCAGGAGCTGCGGCCGGCCGCGCTGGCGGCGTACCGCGAAGCCGCAGTCGCATTTGTCGCAGCGCACCAAGCGGGCGCGGCGCTTGCCTACGTCGGCGCCTATGCCGCGGCGGTCGCCTTGTCGATCCCGGGCGGGGTGGTGTTTTCCATGATCGGCGGCTTCTTGTTCGGCACCGGGCTTGGCACCGTCTTGGTGGTGATCGGGGCGACGGCCGGCGCGTGCGGGGTGTTTCTCGCGACCCGCACCGCGCTTGGGCCGATCTTGCGCGCGCGCGCCGGACCGTGGGTCGGGCGGTTGGCCCGCGGCTTTCGCGAGGATGCGCTCAGCTATCTTTTGTTCCTGCGCCTGGTACCTTTGTTTCCGTTCTGGCTGGTCAACGTCGTGCCGGCACTGCTCGGGGTACGGCTGTCGGTCTATTGTCTGGCCACTCTGGCCGGGATCATCCCGGGTGCTTTGGTGTTCGCGTCGGTCGGCAGCGGGCTCGGGGTGGTGATCGATACCGGCGGGGTGCCGGACGCAAGCTTGATCTTCGCGCCCGAGGTGCTGGGGCCGATCCTGGGCTTGGCGCTGTTGTCGCTGGTTCCGGTCGCGGTGAAACGGATGGCACGCCGACGCGCGGGCGATGCCGTTCCACCCGTCGCCCGGGACCGGTCGATATGAGCGCCCGGGCGCGCCGGCCCGACCTTTGCGTGATCGGTGCCGGGTCGGGCGGGCTCAGCGTTGCCGCCGGGGCGGCGCTGATGGGCGCCGACGCGGTGCTGATCGAGCGCGCGGCGATGGGCGGCGACTGTCTCAACACCGGCTGCGTGCCGTCGAAGGCGCTGCTCGCGGCGTCGCGTGCGGCCAAGATGGTGCACCGCGCCGGCCGGTTCGGCGTCGCCGCACCGCCGCCCACGGTCGAGTTCGCGGCGGTCCACCGGCACGTCCATGGCGTGATCGCGGCGATCGCGCCCCATGATTCGGTCGAACGGTTCGAGGGCATGGGCGTGCGGGTGATCCGCGCCGCCGCCCGCTTCGTCGCGCCGGACCGGGTGGTGGCGGGCGACCAGGAGATCACCGCGCGGCGGTTCGTGATCGCGACCGGCTCGCGGCCCTTGGTGCCGCCGATTCCCGGGCTCGACCAGGTTCGGTATCTGACCAACGAGACGATCTTCGATCTGACCGAGGCGCCGCGGCGGCTGATCGTGATCGGCGGCGGGCCGATCGGCTGCGAGCTGGCGCAAGCGCACCGCCGGCTTGGCGTGCCGATGACCCTGCTCGAGCAGGCGGCGATCCTGCCGCGCGACGACAACGAACTGGTCGATGTCCTGCGTCACCGGTTGGTCGAGGATGGCGTCGAACTCTTCGAGCAGGTCCAGGTGGCGCGGGTCGAGCCGGCGGCCGCGGCCGAAGCCGGCGGCGGCGTCGCGGTGGTGCTGGGCGACGGCAGCCGGGTGGTCGGCTCGCACCTGTTGGTCGCGACCGGGCGCCGGCCGGTGACCGACGACTTGGGACTGGAGGCGGCCGGCGTCGCGGTCGGCGCCGACGGGGCGGTCGTGGTCGACCGGGGCCTGCGGACCACCAACCGGCGGGTGCTCGCGGTCGGCGACGCCACCGGCGGCCCGTTCTTCACCCATCGCGCCGGCTATCACGCGACCGTGGTGCTGCGCCGCTGTCTGTTGCGCCTGCCGGCGCGGGTCGATCTGCGCGCGCTGCCGTGGGTCACCTACACCGAGCCCGAGCTCGCCCAGGTCGGGCTGACCGAGGCCGAGGCGCGGGCCCGTCATGGCCGGGTCCGGGTGTTGCGCCACGCCTTTGCGGCGAACGACCGGGCGATCGCCGAGCGCGCCGGCGACGGCCTGATCAAGGTGGTGCTCGGCGCCGACGGCCGGGTGCTCGGCGCCTCGATCGTCGGACCGCATGCCGGCGAACTGTTGATGCCGTGGTCGCTTGCGATCGCGAACCGGCTGAAGGTCGGCGCGCTCGCCGGGTTGATCGTGCCTTATCCGACTTTGAGCGAGGTCAACAAACGCGCCGCGTTCGGCTATTATGAGCCAATGGTGTTCGGCCCCTGGATGAAACGGTTGGTGCGGGGCCTGGCGCGGCTCGGATAGCGACGCGCGGTGCCTTCGCGCGTGCGACCGGCCCATGCAGGGGAGGGTGCACCCGAGCCATGCCGACCATCCGTCTTGGCTTGTCGTCCAAACTTCTGGTCCTGACGATCGTGTTCGTGATGCTGGCCGAAGTTCTGATCTTCGCGCCGTCGGTCGCACGCTATCGCCAGGTCTGGCTGAATGAGCGGATGGCCGAGGCGCATCTGGCGGCGCTGACCATCGAGGCGGCGCCGGAGGGCATGGTCTCGGCGGCGCTCGAGCAAAAGCTGTTGGACCGGGTCGGCGCCCATGTGATCGACCTCAGCTATCCCGACCGTCGGGTCTACATGCTGTCGGACGGCCGACAGCCCGCCGCGGCCGCTCACTACGACCTCGGCCGGGCCGACGTTGCGGCCTTGATCCTCGACGCCTTTGCGGTGCTGGCGCGCCGAACGCCGCGGACGATCGCGGTCGAAGGCCCGTCGCCCAAGGACCCCGAGGCGCGGGTGCGGCTGCTGCTGCCCGAAGCGCCGCTCCAGCGCGAGACCCGCAACTTCGCCTGGCGCATCCTCGGCCTGTCGATCGTGATCTCGCTGATCACCGCGGGTCTGGTGTTCCTCAGCCTTCACTACCTGTTCGTGCGGCCGATGCGCCGGATCACCCGCAGCATGACCGCGTTCCACGACGACCCGGAAGACCCGGACGCGATTTTGGTGCCGAGCGCCCGCGGCGACGAGATCGGGGTCGCCCAGCGCGAGCTCGCGCGGATGCAGGCGGCGGTGCGCCAGGCGCTGCGCCAAAAGGAGCGCTTGGCCGCACTCGGCACCGCGGTTGCCAAGATCAATCATGATCTCCGCAACATCTTATCGACCGCCTCGCTGGTTTCCGAGCGGCTGGCGGCGAGCGCCGACCCGCAGGTGGTACGGGTCACCCCGCGCTTGATGACCGCGATCGACCGCGCGGTCGATTTGTGCGCTCAGACCTTGTCCTATACCCGCGACGGCGTGGTGCCGCTGCGCCGCTCGTCGGTGGACCTGCGCGGCCTGGTCGAGGAGGTCGGCAGCGAGGTGCTGGTCGCGGCGGGGCAGGGCGACGACGAGCAGGGTGCGGACGCGGCGGTGCGCTGGGACAACCGTGTGCCGGCGGCCGTGACCGCGCTGGTCGATCAGGACCAGCTGTACCGGGCGCTGCTGAACCTTGGCCGCAACGCGGCGCAGGCGGGGGCGGACCGGGTCACGGTCGAGGCCGAGACCGCGCCGGGTCGCCTGACCTTGGTGATGACCGACACCGGCCCAGGTCTGCCGCCGCGGTCGGTCGCCCATCTGTTTCAGCCGTTCGCCGGCTCGAGCCGCACCGACGGCGCCGGGCTCGGCCTCGCGATCGCGCGCGAGATTGTGCGCGCCCACGGCGGCGATCTCCGCCTGCGCTCCACCGGGTCCGGGGGGACCGTGTTCGCCCTCGAACTGCCGGCGGCGGGGATGTCGTCGTGAGTTCCCGGCCGACCCGCCCTGGATGAAACGGCCCCGCCATCCCGCCGCCAGGCAGGGAACGTCCCCCATAGGCGCTAACATAGTTGAAAGTGAGACAAATTGACTCGGTTATCTCTGTGGGTCTAGACAAGGTGACTCGTTGTTTGATTCATTGGGCGCATG
>JANQHG010000055.1 GCA_028277115.1 Azospirillaceae bacterium | reverse complement strand
CGGCGGCGCGGGTGGTGGCACCGGTCGCCGCCGGCGCGCCTCCAGCGGCACCGGCCGATGCCGGGCCCGGCGCCGGGCCTGCCGCCGGGCCCGAGGCCGACTCGACGGCGGGCGACGCCGCGCGCTACCCGCTCGGCGCCGCGCTTGCCCAGGTGCACGAGACCTATATCGTCGCCGAGACCGCGGCCGGGGTGGTGATCGTCGATCAGCACGCGGCCCACGAACGCCTGGTCCACGAACGGCTGAAGGCAGGGCTGCGCGCGGGTCGGGTCGCGAGCCAGGGCCTGTTGGTGCCCGAGGTGGTCGAGCTCGACGACCGGGCGTGCGAGCGTCTGGTCGCGGAGACCGAGGTGTTCGCCCGGTTCGGCCTCGCCATTGAACCGTTCGGCCGGGGGGCGGTCCTGGTGCGCAGCGTGCCAGCCCTGCTCGGCCACGCCGGGGTCGCCGCGCTGGTCCGCGACCTCGCCGAGGAGCTCGCCGACTGGGACGAGGCCCGGGCGCTCGAGGCGCGGCTCGACGCGGTGTGCGCCCGGATCGCCTGCCACGGCTCGGTGCGCGCCGGCCGGCGCTTGTCGGCCGCGGAAATGAATGCGCTGTTGCGCGATATGGAGGAAACCCCGTATAGCGGCCAATGCAGTCACGGTCGACCAACTTATGTCGTGTTGTCGGTCAAAGATATCGAGCGCCTGTTCGGCCGGCGCTGACCGGCACGGACCGAGCGGCGCCCGAGAGGTGCCCGAGGCTCCGGAGGCACGCGACCATGGGACGCATGACAAACCCGAACCACCCCCGCACCGGATAGCCAACCCATTAACAACATGGTGTTTACCATGGAGGCTTGGTTAAACCCAGCCAGGCGGCGTCAGATTGCGTGAACGATGTACTTCAGTTGCGCGCAACTCTTGGGTTTGACCGATGGCTGTGGCATGGTGTCGCGAATTTGGCGTATGCCATCTAAGCGAGTGCGGACACCCATATGTGGATGGCCGGACGGCAGGATCGATGGTCACCGACCGGCGAGCGGCGACTGTCGTCTGCAACCGAGCTCGGTTGGCGCCGCGGGCCGGGTGAGGACGGGCGGTGGAGAGAGCCGATGGCGACGATTCTGGTGGTGGAAGACAAGCAGCCGGCCCGGCAGTCGATCGTCGAGGTGTTGGACGGCGCCGGGCACCAGGTGCTCGAGGCCGAGGACGGCGAGCAGGCGCTCGAGCGGCTCGCCGCCGCGACGGTCGATCTGGTGATCGCCGACATCTGGATGCCGCGGCTGAACGGCATTGCCCTGTTGAAGGCGATCAAGACCCGCGACACCGCGCCGCCGGTCCTGGTGATCACCGGCGGCAGCCCGGTGACCTCGCTCGAGGTCTCCGCGATCCTGGCCGACACCTGGGCCGCCGACCAGATCCTGTACAAGCCGTTCGAGCCGCGCGACCTTCTGGCCGCGGTGTCGCGGTTGTTGCAAGGGTGACCCGGGCCGCGGTTCTACCGCGCTACCGCGGGATCGCGGCCGCGCTTGCGGCGCACGGTCTTGCGGCACGCGGCGGTTTTGCGCTCGCCGCGGCCGACCGGGCGCCGGCGGTCGGGGCGGGCCGCCCGGCGCGGGCCCTGATCCTGGTCGGCGCCGCCGGCCCGGCGCCGTGGACGGCGTTCGCCGCCAGTGCCGAGGCGGCGGACGGCGCGCCCGACCCGCTCGACCGCTGGAGCCGGCGGGTGATCGCCGCGGTCGCGGCGGCGTGTGCGCCGGACGGTGCCCGGGTGATCGGGCCGGGGGACGGGCCGCCCTATCCGCCGTTTCTCGCCTGGGCCCGACGCGCGGCGGCGGTCCACCCGTCGCCGCTCGGCCTCCTGATCGACCCGGCGGTCGGCCTGTGGCACAGCTACCGCGGCGCACTCGCGCTCGCCGCGGTGCCGCCCGATCTGCCGGCGCCGGCGGCGACGCCGCCGGCGCCCTGCGCGTCCTGCGCCGACCGGCCGTGTCTCGCCGCCTGTCCGGTCGGCGCCTTTTCGGCCGACGGCTATGCGGCCGAGACGTGTCGCGCCTTCCTCGCCGATGCCGCCGGGCAGGCGTGCCGGACCGCCGGCTGCGCGGCCCGCCGCGCCTGTCCGGTCGGCGCCGACGCCCGCTACCCGCCGGCCCAGGCGGCGTTCCACATGGCGGCGTTCCTCGGGTGGGGCGGCGACGCGGCTGGCCGGGCGCGACCTCTGCGTGGTAAAGCGACGGCGGCGCAGCAGGGAGCGCCGGGACCGCGTGAAGGAGTGTAGGGGCGATGGCAGACGAGACGGAGTTCCGGGTCGAAACCGATTCGTTCGGGCCGATCGAGGTCGCGAGCGATCGCTATTGGGGCGCCCAGACCCAACGGTCGATCGAGAATTTCCGGATCGGCACCGAGCGGATGCCGGTGCCGCTGGTCCGTGCGCTCGGAATCCTTAAAAGATCGGCGGCCGAGGCCAACATGCAGCTCGGCGAGCTCGACGCCACGATCGGCAACGCGATCGTGCGCGCGGCCGACGAGATCATCGACGGCAGCCTGATCGATCAGTTCCCGCTGGTGGTCTGGCAGACCGGGTCCGGCACCCAGACCAACATGAACGCCAACGAGGTGATCGCCAACCGGGCGATCGAGCTGCTCGGCGGCACGGTCGGCACCAAGACCCCGGTCCACCCGAACGACCATGTCAACCGCGGCCAGTCGTCGAACGACTGTTTTCCGACCGCGATGCACATCGCGGCGGTCGAGGAGCTCTCCCACGAACTCCTGCCGGCGCTCGAGCATCTGCGCGCGGCCCTCGCGGCCAAGGCGGACGCGTTCGCGGAGATCATCAAGATCGGGCGCACCCATCTCCAGGACGCGACCCCGCTGACGCTGGGCCAGGAGTTCTCGGGCTACACCCAACAGGTCGCGTACGGAATCGAGCGGGTGCGCGCGACCTTGACCCGGCTGTTGGCGCTGGCCCAGGGCGGTACCGCGGTCGGCACCGGGCTCAACTCCAAGGCCGGCTTTGCCGCGGCGTTCGCGGCCCGGGTCGCCGAGCATACGGGCTTGCCGTTCGTGACCGCCGAAAACAAGTTCGAGGCGCTGGCGGCACACGACGCGATCGTCGAGGCGTCGGGCGCGCTCAACACGGTCGCGGTGTCGGTGATGAAGATCGCGAGCGACATCCGCCTGCTCGGCTCGGGGCCGCGCTGCGGCATCGGCGAGTTGCTGTTGCCGGAAAACGAACCCGGCTCGTCGATCATGCCGGGCAAGGTCAACCCGACCCAGGCGGAAGCGCTGACCATGGTCGCGGCCCAGGTGATGGGCAACCACGTCGCGATCACGATCGCCGGCGCGAACGGCCATTTCGAGCTGAACGTGTTCAAGCCCGTGATGATCTACAACCTGTTGCAATCGATCCGCCTGCTCTCCGACGGCACGCGCAGCTTCACCGACAACTGCGTCGCCGGCATCCGCGCCGACACCGACCGGATCGAGCGTCTAATGCGCCAGTCCTTGATGCTGGTGACCGCGCTCAACCCGCACATCGGCTACGACAATGCGGCCAAGGTCGCCAAGACCGCGCACGCCGACGGCACGACCTTGAAAGAGGCGGCGGTCAAACTCGGCCTGATGACCGCCGAGCAATTCGACGCCGCGGTGCGGCCGGAGACCATGATCGGGCCAAAGGCGTAACCACGGGCCCGGCCCCGCGGCCGCCCGATCGGGTGGCGACCCCGGACGGTGGGGTTGTCACCCCAACATCGCGAGGGTGCCGCCGGCCGCGGCGGACGCCCGCCGCTCCTCCCGGCCGTCAGGATCCGGACCGGCGAGAAGTCATCGGTCAACCGTTGCCGTCTTGGTCGTTGTTGCCCGCTTTCTCGCACCATTCGGCGGGTGACCGAGACCTGACCCTCCCGGTATCTCACGGTGATCGTCGGCTCGAAAATGAAAAAATCGACCGATATCAATGGGTTAGTCAAGGCGCGGGAAGAAGTTCGGACTAGTGTTAACCAAAAGGCCTTAAAGAATCAGACGACAATCCAGAGCACCGGGTAGTGGGTGTCGATCTTGCTTGCAAACCGCGCTGCCGGGACGAGATCGAGTCCTCTCAACCCGGCCATGAGTACGGAAACACTGGCATTTTTCGGCTCACGTTTTTTTCAATCGCTGCACCGAAGGCGGCCCGCGGACTCCGGTGGCCGGGTCTGGTCTTCCGTGGAACCCGATCTTGTCAGACCTTACGGGCAACCACCGCAAACTCCGTGGCTTGATCATCGTAAGCGTCACCGACCACCGACCGATACCTTTCGTCCACCATCAATCCCACTGCGGCCATCTCGTCCGTCAACTGTTCCGGCGAGAAACACTGCAGCCAGTTAAAGACCTCACGTTGCCGATCCTTTTCGACGATGGTGAACTTGTCGAGATAGAGCTCTTGGTCAGGATAAACAATCGTGCATTGGAAGACATGATGTGGCGCTGCCGACCAGAAACCGCCGCCGGGGTGATGAGAATAGACGATTTGCTCCTTGGCACCGGCAAGAAAAACAGTTGAGAGAACGTCTAAAACCACCGTCCCGCCCGGTTTCAGGCAATCTGCGATCGTCCTCAGTATTTTATTTCTCTGTTTCGGACTGAGAGGGCAAAGATCCAGGAAAATCAAAGTCGCAAGATCGAAGCTCTCTGGGTCTGGCGGCGAAAAACTAAGATAGTTGTCCTGGTGATAGGTGATTGCTAATCCGGCGTCCCGAGCCCGGTCACGCGCGTAGGCGATCGACGACGCTGAGAAGTCGACGCCATGTACCGTCGCCCCGGTCCTGGCAAACCGCGTCGTGTAAAGCCCGGGACCGCACCCGAAGTCGATCACCGATTTTCCGGTTTCCAGTTGGAACTTCCCGATCAGCCAATCGGCAGCCGCCGCGACGGTGCGATGGTTGCGTGATGCCAAGTCGACATCCTTGTCAAGGTGCGTTGCCAGCATGTGCCGGGAAATATGGGGATCCGTCCACAGGATATCGGCCGTGTAAGCCGTGAACGGTGCCGGTCGCTCGACAACCTTCTCAAGCGCGCGAAAAAACACCATGCTTGACGAACCTCCCATCTTCCGTTGTTAACGCCGTGACGGGTTTCGGTGCACCAACCAGACTTGGCGCAGTTGCCGGTAGATCGGCTTGTCGTGGACTTGCACCCGCTACTTCTTACCGGTCACCCGGTGTACGGTCAATCCCTGTTCTTACAGAATGCGGTGCCGTTTTTTCTGCGTCGCCATTTTCTGGACCGCAGGCGGCGAAGACCCGATCGATTATCCTTTTGGGGCATCGGACACCTATCCCGTTTTTCAATGCCGGACCTACGGTCTTGGCATCGCCGCCGGGCGATGACCACATTATGGTTAGGAAAAAGGTGGATAGGAGAAAGCTTCCATGTCAGACACCGGCCGATCCTGGCACGCCGTCGCGGCCGGGGCGGTGCTTGCAGCCTTCGAATCCGCGCCGAACGGCCTCTCGGCGGGCGAGGCGGCCAAACGCCTGGCCGAGCACGGCCCGAACCGGCTGCCGCAGGCGAAGCCACGTCACATCTTGATACGTTTTCTCCTCCAGTTTCACAACCTGCTGATCTACGTGCTGCTGGCGGCGGCCGCCCTGTCGCTTCTGCTCGGCCACGTGACCGACGCGGCCGTGATCCTGGGCGTGGTGCTGGTCAACGCAGGCATCGGCTTCGTCCAGGAAGGCCGGGCCGAACGGGCCCTCGCCGCCATCAGCGGCATGCTCGACCCCAGGGCGGTCGTGATGAGGGACGGTCGGCGGACCATGATCCCGGCGGACGGCATTGTTCCCGGCGACATCGTGCTGGTCGAGGCGGGGGACCGCGTGCCCGCGGATCTGCGCCTCACCCGCGCCCGCACCCTGCGCATCGAGGAGGCTGTGCTGACCGGGGAAAGCGTGGCGGCGGAAAAGACGACGGCGCCGGTTGCCGAAGACGCGGCCCTGGGCGATCGCACCTCGGCGGCGTTCTCCGGCACGCTCGTGGTCGCGGGGCAAGGCGCGGGGGTCGCGGTGGCGACGGGCGCCCGCACGGAACTCGGCCGCATCAGCGCCTTGGTCGGCGCGGTCCAGGAACTGAAGACACCGTTGATCCGCCAGATGGACCAGTTCGCGCGCCAGCTGACCGGCGCCATCCTGGGCGTCGCGCTGTTGACCTTCGCCTTTGCGGTTCTGGTGCGCGACTATGCGGCGGCCGAGGCGTTCATGGCGGTGGTCGGCCTCGCGGTGGCGGCGATCCCGGAAGGGCTGCCCGCCGTCATGACCATCACCCTGGCCATCGGGGTGCAGCGGATGGCCAACCGCAACGCCATCATCCGGCGGCTGCCCGCGGTGGAGACGCTCGGGTCTGTATCGGTCATTTGTTCCGACAAGACCGGCACCCTCACCCGAAACGAGATGACCGCGCACACCGTGGCGACCGCCGAGCGGACCGTGGAGGTCACCGGGGCGGGCTACCAGCCCCACGGCGCCTTCCGCGACGGCGAGCGAGATTGGGATCCGGGCGGCGACCCCCTGCTCCTGGACCTGGTGCACGCCGGGCTGCTCTGCAACGACGCCGATCTGCGCGAGACCGCCGGCAGCTGGGAAGTGGTGGGCGACCCGATGGAGGGGGCCTTGGTGGTCCTGGCCGCGAAGGCGGGGCTGGACCCTGAGTTGGTCCGGCGGCAGCTGCCCCGCACCGACGAGATCCCGTTCGATGCGCAGCACCGCTTCATGGCGACCCTCCACCACAGCCATGCGGGAGAGGCGTTCATCCTGGTCAAGGGGGCGCCCGAGCGGGTGTTCGCCATGTGCGGCGGCGGCCGCGACGAACGTCGCGACCATCCACTCGATCTCGGGGCATGGCGCCGGGAAGCCGACCGACTGGCGGCCTTGGGTCAGCGGGTCCTGGCGTTTGCCAGGAAATCCGCCTGCGTCCAACAGCAGAGCCTGACCTTTGCCGACGCCGAGAGCGGCCTTGCGCCCTTGGGACTGGTCGGCTTTCTCGACCCGCCGCGGCCGGAAGCGGTCGAGGCGGTGGCGGCGTGCCGAACCGCCGGGATCCGCGTGGTGATGATCACCGGCGACCATGCCGTCACGGCCGGGGAGATCGGCCGGCAGCTGGGCCTTGGCGAGACCCCGACGGTGCTGACCGGCTCCGACGTCGCCAGGCTCGACGACGCCGGCCTGAAATCGGCGGTGGCGCAAACCGTGGTGTTCGCGCGCACCACGCCCGCGGACAAACTGCGGTTGGTCCAAGCGCTGCAGTCGCACGGTCTGGTGGTCGCGATGACCGGCGACGGCGTCAACGACGCGCCGGCGCTCAAGCGCGCCGACGTCGGCGTCGCCATGGGCCGAAAAGGCACCGAAGCCGCGAAGGAGGCGTCGGAGATGGTGCTGGCCGACGACAATTTCGCCTCGATCGTCGCCGCGGTCCGCGAGGGGCGGACGGTCTACGACAACCTGGTCAAGGTGATCGCCTGGACCCTGCCGACCAACGGCGGCGAGGCCATGACCATCTTGTTGGCGATCGCGCTCGGCCTCACCCTGCCGGTCACGCCGGTGCAACTCCTGTGGATCAACATGATCACCGCGGTCACGCTCGGCCTCACCCTGGCCTTCGAGCCGACCGAGGCGAACGCCATGCGTCGGCCGCCGCGCCGACCCGACCGGCCGATCCTCGCCGGCAGCCTGGTTTGGAAGATCGCGTTCGTCTCCTTGCTGTTCGTGGCCGGCGCGTTCGGCATGTTCGCCTGGGCAGAGGCCCGTGGCCTGCCCATCGAGACGG
This sequence comes from Azospirillaceae bacterium, assembly GCA_028277115.1. Classification (GTDB taxonomy): domain Bacteria; phylum Pseudomonadota; class Alphaproteobacteria; order Azospirillales; family Azospirillaceae; genus JANQHG01. Next base: position 10,258 of record JANQHG010000055.1, on the reverse strand, counting down.
CACGGACCATCGTGGTCAACACCATCGTCGCCCTGGAGATCGCCTATCTGTTCAGCATCCGCCAAGTCCCGGACGCGGCGGATTGGCGCAGCCTGATCGGCTATCCGGCCGTGGTCGTCGGCGTCGCCGTCGTCGTGGTGGCGCAGATCGGCTTCACCTATTGGCCGCCGGTCAACGCGGTGTTCGAGACGACGCCGCTCGCCGCCACCGACATGGCGGCGATCGTCGGCGTGGGTGTCCTTTTGTTCGCGCTTGTGGAAGCGGAAAAGCGCCTCCGCCGCGCCGCCTTCCGGCCACGTCCCACCAGGGAGCGCGGCATCGGATGATCGGGATAACGCGCCGCGGACGTTGACGGTCGGCCCGCCGCCAAAGGACCCCCATATGCCGGGTGCGGACAATGGACCACGCTGCACCGATCGCGGGCAATCGTGTCGCGATCGGTCGGCTCTCCGGCGGCATCCCTGCCAGGGTTGGGCGTCGCGCCGGAGAGCCGAAGCTCAAGGCGATACGACACGCTCCACCACGGCGGACCGAACACGGCATGGCGGGCGCCGTTGATGACGAGCTTGCGCAGGCGGAGTGGGAAGGGGGTGCGGTCGCGGTTAGCATCCTGTTTTTTGAAAAGCGAAGAGGCCGTCGGTGCGCCAGAGGCCTCTTCGTCATGTTGGGGTTTTCACCCCGACCACCATCCCGCAGGTCTCAACGCCGGCTCACTCGCCGCCGTCGGTCTCGCGCTGCTGGCGCTGCTTGAGCGCCGCCCCCAAAATGTCGCCGAGGCTGGCGCCGCTGTCGGACGAGCCGTACTCGGCCATCGCCTGCTTTTCCTCTTCGACCTCGCGCGCCTTGATCGACAGCGTGATCTTGCGGTTGGAGCGGTCGATCTGGGTGATCTTGGCGTCGATCTTCTCGCCGACCGCAAAGCGGTCGGGGCGCTGCTCGCCGCGGTCGCGCGACAGGTCGGACTTGCGGATGAAGCCCTGCCAGTCGTCGCCGACCGTGACCTCGATGCCGTTGTCGGTGACCGCCATCACGGTCGCGGTGACGACGTCGCCCTTGCGCAGGCCCGCGGTCGCCGCCTCGAACGGGTCCGAGGTCAGCTGCTTGATCCCGAGGCTGATCCGCTCCTTGTCGACATCGACGTCGAGCACCTTGACCTCGACCTGGTCGCCGCGCTTGAAGTCCTGGATCGCCTCTTCGCCCGGGCGCTTCCAGTCGATGTCCGACATGTGGACCATGCCGTCGATGTCGCCCGGCAGGCCGACGAACAGGCCGAACTCGGTGATGTTCTTGACCTCGCCCGACAGCTGGGCCCCCGGCGGGAACTTCTCGCGGAAGCTGTCCCACGGGTTGTCGAGGCACTGCTTCAAGCCGAGGCTGACCCGGCGCTTGTGCGGATCGACGTCGAGCACCATGACCTCGACCTCTTGCGAGGTTGAGACGATCTTGCCCGGATGGATGTTCTTCTTGGTCCACGACATTTCGGACACGTGGACCAAGCCCTCGATCCCGGGCTCGAGCTCGACGAACGCGCCGTAGTCGGTGATGTTGGTGACCCGGCCGGTGAACTTGGCCGAGACCGGGTACTTCGCCTCGACCCCTTCCCACGGGTCGGCCTCGAGCTGCTTCATGCCGAGGCTGATCCGTTGGGTTTCCGGGTTGAACCGGATCACCTGGACCGTGACGGTCTGGCCGATCTGGAGCGCCTCGGACGGGTGGTTGATCCGGCGCCACGCGATGTCGGTGACGTGGAGCAGGCCGTCGACCCCGCCCAGATCGACGAAGGCGCCGTAATCGGTGATGTTCTTGACCACGCCCTGGAGGACTTGGCCTTCCTTCAGGTTGGCGACCAGCTCGGAGCGCGCCTCGGCGCGGCTTTCCTCGAGCACGGCGCGGCGCGACACCACGATGTTGCCGCGCGAGCGGTCCATCTTGAGGATCTGGAACGGCTGCGGCGTGCCGAGCAACGGCGAGATGTCGCGCACCGGGCGGATGTCTACCTGGCTGCCGGGCAGGAACGCGACCGCGCCCGACAGATCGACGGTGAAGCCGCCCTTGACCCGGCCGAAGATCACGCCGGTGACCCGGCTGTTGGACTGGAACGACTTTTCCAGCATGGTCCAAGCTTCTTCGCGCTTGGCCTTCTCGCGGCTCAGCACCGCCTCGCCGTTCTTGTCCTCCATCCGCTCGAGATAGACCTCGACGGTGTCGCCCGACTGAATCTCGGCGGGTTGGCCGCCGTTGGCGAACTCCTTGAGCGGGACGCGCCCTTCTGATTTGAGGCCGACGTCGATCAACACCATGTCGTTGTCGACCGAAATCACCCGACCCTTGACCACCGTACCTTCAAGGCTTTCCGAGGTGCCTAGCGACTCCTCCAAGAGGGCGGCAAAACTCTCCCCGCCGTCATATGCCTCTGCGCCCCGTTCGATTGCTTGCACCATCGAAACTCCCTTGCGCCCCCTCTCCTGCCTCGCTCGTCTGTCCCGTGCGGACCGCCGCCGACGCGGCCGACCCCAATGGTCGCCCTTCACGCCGAGGGGGTGTCGCCCGACCTTGCGACCGCTCGCCATGGCGGCCGCGTGCGCCCGCGGACGGGCCGCCGGTCGGGGCGGTGTCTCTATCGGACGGCCGACCTCAAAGCCCGTCGTGCCGTTCGGCTCATGTCGGTCCGTCTTGGCTCGGTCCGGCACCTGAGCCGCCCGTCCCCAGCCGACGACCCGGTCGGCGCGCGTCACCCCGATCCGGTCAGTCCCCGATGACGGGTGCCCGGCCCGACGCTACGGCCCAGGGCGCCGTCGCCGATGCGGCGGCCGCAAAAGGCGCCAATCTTGGGCATGCGCCGATGTGACGAAGCGCGGCGGCCAACCCTTGCTCGATCGTCAGGTTGGACGTGTCCAGAATAAATGCGTCGACAGCGGCCGCCAGCGGCGCCGCCGCCCGACCCCTGTCGCGATCATCCCGAGCTTTCAGGTCCCGCAGAACCTCATCGAATATAGCCGGTCGCCCCCGGGCCTGCAACTCCTTGAACCGCCGTTCGGCGCGCACCTCGGGGCGCGCGGTCACGAACAGTTTGGCGTCGGCGTGCGGGCAAATCACGGTACCGATGTCGCGGCCGTCGAGCACGCTGCCCGGCCGCCCGGCCGGTGGCGCCGCGGCGAATTCGCGCTGGAGCGCGAACAGCCGGTCGCGCACCGCGGCGATCGCGGCGACCGCCGAGGCCGCCACGGCGACCTCGGGCGCGCGGATCGCCGCCTCGTCGAGCGGCGCCTCGGGCGCCGCCGCCAAGTCGGCCGCCGCGGCGGCCGCAACGGCGGTGTCCCGCGGGTCGCCGCCGCGGCGCAACACCAAGAGACCGACCGCGCGATACAGCCGGCCGGTGTCGAGATAGGCAAACCCCAACCGGTCGGCGAGCCCGCGCGCCAGCGTGCCCTTGCCACTGGCCGCGGGGCCGTCGACCGCGATCACCGGCGGCTGGGTCACCGCCGCCCCGCCTCGGCGCGGGTGTCGGTCCGCGGGTCGGCCCGCGGCTCGGTGCGCCCGTCGGTTCGCCCGGCCGCGCCCGGGGGCCGACGCTCGGTGGTCCGGGCCGGGTCGATCACGCGTCCCGACGACGTCCCACCCCCGGGCCCGCCGTCCGGGGTCGGTCCGGTGCGCCCGCGGCGGCGCAAGAACCGGCGGATCGGGGTCACGGTTTCCGGAAAGCGGCGCCACAACCGGACGAACAGCCGCCGGGCCCGCGCCGACTGCCCGAGCAACAGGGTGAGGCCGAACGCGATCAGCGGCAGCCCGAACGGGGTCGGCAGCGGGGTGAAGAACACCCCAAGGCCGATCACCAACCACGCCGCCGCGATCGCCAGCCAGCGGCGCCACCCAACCGCGCGCACCGCAGCGATCGCCGCGCTCGGCACCGGGTCGGCGCCGCTCATGTCAACACGCCGGCCGAAACGGCGAGAAAGCCGATATAGCCGGCGTACCCCAGCATCAACACCACGCCCTCCACCCGCGTGATCCGAAGACCGGTCATGGCAAACAGGATCGCCAGCGCGGTCACCCCGAACATCACCCAGATATCGACCTGCAAAATCTCCGGCGGCACCCCCAGCGGCGTCACCACCGCGGTCAGCCCGAGGATCCCGAGCAGATTATATATGTTGCTGCCGATCACGTTGCCGAACGCGACGTCGCCCTGGCCGCGCAGCGACGCCACCACCGCGGTCGCAAGCTCGGGCAGCGAGGTCCCGAGCGCGACCACCGACAGACCGATCACCGCTTCGGACACCCCGGCCTGGCGGGCGACACCGATCGCGCCTTCGACCAGCAGATTGGCGCCGAGGATCGTCACCGCCATGCCGCCGACCGTCATGACGGCCGCGACCAGCGCCGACATCGGCGGGCCTTCGAACACCTCGGCCTCGGCCGAATAGAGCTTACCGCTGGCGCCGTTACGGCGCTTTTCCATCACCAGGGCGGCGATCGTGTAGGCGACCAGGATCAAGAACAAGGACGCGCCGGCCAGCCGGCCGATCTCACCGGTGAACGCCAGCGCGACCGCAATCACGGTGGCGATCGCCATGATCGTGCCGTCGCGCCGGAACGACTGGGGATCGCAGACCACCGCGCGTAGCGCCGCTGCGACCCCGAGGATCAGCAGGATGTTTGCGATGTTGCTGCCGACCACGTTGCCGATCGCGACCCCGGGCGACCCGACCAGCGCGGCCTGGACGCAGGTCACCAACTCCGGCATCGAGGTCCCGAAGCCGACCAGGGTGAGGCCGATCACCATCGGCGACACGCCCAGACGCCGCGCCAGCGCGACCGCCCCCCGAACCAGCGATTCGCCGCCGATCAACAACAAGACAAAACCTGATAAGAGATAAAGATAAAGCATGCCGCCTCGCGTTGCCGGTCAGGGTCGGTGGGTCGGGGGGCGCACCGGGACCGCCATGAGATAGGTCGACGGCATTGTCACAATCAAGATGCGAACTCCGCCGATCGGCTCGGCCGATCGGTCGAGCCCGGGTCGGTCGGCGGCAGCGGCGGCGGTTGTGGTGGTGCGAGCGCGCGCACGGCAAGCCAGGCGCCGAACCGGGTCCGGCGATTGAGGCGGGCCCGCCGGATCAGGCGCTGCGCCGCCTCGGTCTCGCCGGCGGCGAGGTGGACCAGCGCCGCCGCCTCCAGCCGGCGGCCGTGCGCCGCCACCGCCTTGACCGCGCCGAGCGCGGTGCGGCAGCGCCGGCAGGTCTCGCGTGCGCCGAGCGCCGCCCGGCAGACCGGGCAACGCGCGAGGTCAGGTGTCAAGATAGAACAACAGGTTGGACAGGTCGTCGCGCGCCTTGGCGACCGCGTCCGGCTGGTCGGCGGCGAGCGCGTCGCGCAATGCCTCGATCAGGTCGATCAGCTCTTCGCGGTCCTCGGCCTCGGCGGTCTCGAGCAGCGCCTGGGCCCGCGCGAGCAGCGCCGCCGCCTCCGGGGCGCCGTCGGCGGCCGGCGCGCCGGCCGCCGACTCGGCGTCCGCCGATGCCAGACCTCCGATCCGGGCCCGCGCCGCCGCGAGCGCCGCGGCATCGAGCCGCGGCATCGCGTTGTCGATTGTGATCCGCCGCTCGAGCCCGGTGACCTTCTCGCGCGCCGCGACGTGCAGGATCCCGTCGCGGTCGAGCGCGAGGTCGAGCACCACCGGGTTGCCGGACGGCGCCTGGCTCAAACCTTCGACGGTGAATTCGCCGAGCTGGATGTTGTTGAGTGCGTCCGGATCCTCGCCCTGGAAAATCCGGACTTGGACCCGCTCCTGGTCGTCGACCACCGTGTAGAAGACTTCGCTGCGGCGCACCGGGATCGACGAGTTCTTGGCGATGATCGGGACGTAGCAATAGGGATACGGTTCGCCCTTCAACTCGCCGAGCGCGCTGGTGCCGAAGGTGTAGGGCGTGACATCGACCAACACCGCCGAGACCTCGTGCCCGGCGAGTGCCCCGCCCTGGATCGCCGCGCCGAGCGCGACGCAGAGGTCGGGATCGACCTCGCCGCGCGGCGGGCGGCCGAAAATCTCGGCGAGGCGCCGGCGGATCAGCGGTGTCCGGGTCGCGCCGCCGACCAACAGGATTTCCTCGACCTCGCCGGGGCCGAGCGACGCGCCGTCGAGCGCGATGTGGATCGCCTCGAGCGTGCGCTCGACCAAGGGCGCGATCATTTCCTCGTATCGGTCGCGGGACAACTCGACCGCGAGGTGGACCGGGGCGCCGTCGCGCTCGGTCAGGAACTCCTCGGTGATCGGCGCGAACGCATGGTCGGACAGCGCCTTTTTCGCGGTCTCGGCGGCGCGGGTCAGCCGCGCCATCACGCCCGGGTCGGTCCTGGGGTCGACCCCGTGGGCCGACGACAGCTCGCCGCACAGCCAATCGACGATCAGCTGGTCGAAGTCGTCGCCGCCCAGGTGGTTGTCGCCATGGCTCGAGATCACCTCGACCACGCCGCCCTCGATCCGGACGATCGAGACGTCGAAGGTGCCGCCGCCGAGGTCGTAGACCATCAGCCGCCGCCCCTGGTGGGCCCCGGCCTCGTAGGCGAGCGCCGCCGCGGTCGGCTCGTTGATGATCCGCACCACTTCGAGCCCGGCGATCTCGCCGGCCTCGCGGGTCGCCAGGCGCTGGGTGTCGGAGAAATAGGCCGGCACGGTGATCACCGCGCGCCCGATCGCCTGTCCGATCCGCGCCTCGGCGATCTCCTTCAAGCGGCGCAGCACGATCGCCGAGACCTCCTGCGGCCGCAGCGTCTGGTCGCCGAGGGCGACTGTCTCGTCGGTGCCCATCTTGCGCTTGATCGAGCGGACCGTGCGCTCGGGATGGACCAGATACTGGTTGCGCGCGCTGTCGCCGATCAAAAAGGCGCCGTCGTCGGCGAGCCCGACCACCGACGGCAGAATCAGGCGCCCGCCGTCGTCGGCCAGGACCTCGGGACGGCCGTCCCGATAGACCGCAATCTCCGAGTTTGTGGTGCCGAGGTCGATCCCCGCAATTACGTCCGTCACCCTTGGTCGCCCTCCTGTTGGTGCGCCTTGGAAACGATCACTTCGGCCGGACGCAACAGCTCATCATGCCACAAGAACCCGGCCCTGGTCTCGGCGATCACCCGCCCGGGTGGGCAGTCGGTGCGCGGCTCGGTCGCGATCGCCCGGCTGACCCGCGGGTCGAACGGCCGATCGCCGACCGGGATCGCGGTCACCCCGTGCCCGGCGAGCGCCGCGTCGAGGCGGGTGAGCGTCATCTCGAGCCCTGTGCGCACGCCGTCCGCCGCCGCGTCGGTGTCGGCGCGCCGCCGGCCGAACGGCGGGCGGCAATACCACGGCCGCGGCAGTGGCGCGGCGGTCGGCCTGGCGGCCGCGGCCAGACGGTCGCGGACCTCGATCAGGTCGACCAAAAGCGTGCGCAACGCCGCCCGTGCCCGGGTTTCGGCCTCGGCCCGGGTGCCGTGCACCTCGGCCTCGGCAGTCGCCTGGCTGCGCGCGAGCGTATCGACGCCACCCCGCACTTGGTCGACCAAGTCGCGGACCAGCTCGGTCTGGGCGCGCGCCTCGCGGCGAAGCGCGGCCAGCTCAACGAACAGGGAGTAAAGGTCGGTGCCGGTCGGGGGGGCGTCGCCGTCGTCGTCGACCGCGCCGTCGTCCCCGGCCTGGTCGAGATAGGTCCGGACGCGGGCGAGCACCGCCTGTTTTTGCGCCTCATCCACCGGCGCCGCTCCGATCGGTGCCTGCTCGCGCTGACGATGCGTCGGTGGTCGCCTCAAGCGCCGCGGTCGCCGTCTCGATCAGCACGGCGGCCAGGGTCGCCGCTGCGGGCCGATGGTCGGCCGCACCGGACGACGCGACCAAGGCGGCGAGCAGGCGATCGGCCCCGGCCGGTCCGGACGCGGCCAAACGCTGATGCAGCCGGCCGCGGCGACTGGCGATCGCCTGATAGGCGTCGCGGACCGCGTGGAACCGCTCGGGCGCGCGGTCGGGCGACCACCGCCGCACCAGATCGAGATAGCGCCGGCGAACCTCCTCGTCCGACGCGGTCTCGGCGACGCCGAGCACGGCGAAGGGATCGGTGATCATAGCGCGGCCCGCCGTTCGTGGCGCGCACGGCCGGGCAGGCGCGGTCCGGTCCGTCCGTCCCCGGACAGGAACCGGTCGATTGCGGCGGCGCAGCGTGCGCGGACCAAGGGTTGCAAGTCGTCGTCCTTGACCGGCATGCCGAGCGACCTCAACCGATCGATCAGGGCAGCGATCGCCCGGTCGCGGTCGAGACCCGCGATCCGGTCGCGCAAGGCCTCGTCCGCCGCCAGGATCAGGCCGATCAGGAGATCGATCTTGACCTCGGTCAGCTCGTGGATGTCGTCGTCGTCGAACGCCAGGGCTTGGCGACGCCGATGCGCCGCGCCCTCGCTCACCAGGCGGGTCAGTCGCTGGACGATCACGAGGTCGCCGGAGCGCCGCGCGGTCTCGAGATGATCGTCGACCGCCTCCCAGTCCTCGTCGTCGGCGGCACGCGGTGCCGTGGCGATTTGCGCCAGCACCCGATAGGCGCGGTATCGCGGATCGGCCGGCTCGCGCCGTATCGCGGCCGCGGCATAGCGGTCGAGCATTCGATGAAGCTTGAAGGTCAAGAACAGCTCGGCCATGCGATCGAACTCGTCGCGTCGCCACGCCACGTCGGCGCCGCATCTCAACCAGGGTTCGATCCTGGTCAGGAGCCGCGCGCCCCGTGCGGTTTGGTCCGTCGGGTCGGGCGCGGCGAACAGGTCGGCAACGCCGAGCAGCTCGCGGGCGTCGGGTCGGCGCTTGTTGAGGTCCGCGAATGCCTGGTCGAGGCCGCGAAGACGCGCCAGCCCCATCCGATCGGCTTCGAGCGCGATCTCGAGCCAGGCGATCGGCCCGTTGCCGATCGACGCGGCGAGCCGGGTGAGATCGATCTCTGGCGCCGCGGCGCCGCCGCGGCGGTGGCGGCCTCTCGCGGTGCCCGGTTTGCCTGACAGCTGCGGGGTGTCCGGCGGCGGTCCGGCGGCGGCGGCGAGATGCTCGGCGACCGCCAGGGCCGAAACCGTCCGATCGGTCGGCACCTGTTCGCGCGCGGCGGCGAGCTCCTTGCGCGCCAGGTCCGGTCGATGATTGCGCATCTGCTTGCGCGCATGGGCCATGTGCAGCGCGATCAGCCGGTCGCGCGCCTTCGGGTTGATCGGGTCGACCGCGACCCAGCGGGCGGCCCACCGGGTCGCGTGCTTGAACGCTTTGCGGTGGACCGCCTCGTCGACCGCGTGGGCGAGGATCGCGCCGTCGTCGGGAAACCGGTCAAGGCCGACCGCGATCCAGACGCCCCAGACCTTGGGGTCCGGGATCGCGCGCAGCCGGTCGAGCAGGGCGATCAGGCTGTCCCGGTCGTCGGGATCGGCGTCGAGCGCGCGGGCCAGATAGCGCGCCAACGGATCGCTGCTTTCGTTGGTCTGCCCGGCAGCGGGGTCGCGGTTGGTCTCGGACCAGCTCTCGCCGGCCATCTCCGAGCGGCGGGCCCGGTCGGCGAGGTGGCGGTAGACGGCTGCCCGCTGCGCGGCGGCCTCGGGGCCGCCGGTGCGGGTGAGCGCCGTGGCGACGCCGAGCCAGTGCTGCTCGGCGTCGAGATCGTCGCCGGCCTGTTCCGCGGCCAGCGCGTCGATGCGCCTGGCATCGACCTCGGTGAGCGCGCCGAACGCACGCTCGACCGAGGCGCGCCGGTTCGGGGCGAGCGGCAAGAGATCGAGACAGGCCGCGCGCGCCGCCGGGAAGGGTAACCCGCCGCGGCGCTTGACGATTACGGCGAGCAACGCGTCGGCGCCGCGCCGCTGGGCATCGATCAGCTCGGTCAGCAGGGTCGCGGCCGCGGGCGCAACCCCGCGCAGCTCCGACACCAGGGCCCGTTCGGCCGCGGTCAGGGTCAGCCAGCGCCCAAGCACCGATGCCGCATCATCGACCGCGAGCGCGGCGAGCCCGGCCAGCCGACCGGTCGCGCCGTCGGCAGCGATTTTGTCGAACAGGGTCGCGCTGCGCGCCGGGTCGTCGCCCTGGGCCGCCAGCCCCTTGATCAGCAGCCGGACCGGCGCCGCCGCCGAGGACGGCGAGATCTGCCGCACCGCCCGGTCGACCTCGTCGGGTGCCGCTCCGGACTGCCAGGTCGCCAGTGCCGCCGCGGCCGGCCCGGCGTCGCCGGCGATCGCCGGCGGGGCGCCGGGGTCGAGCCCGGCGGCGAGC
>JANQHG010000178.1 GCA_028277115.1 Azospirillaceae bacterium | reverse complement strand
ATGTCGATGTGCATGGCCAAATGGTGCCGTGGTGCCCGTCGCGGGTCAAGCGTAAACGCCCCAATTTACATGGGTACATTTTCCGCCGGTAAGTTTAAGATCCTAAGGAAATCTGCGCGTTTCAGCCGATTTGCGGGAAGAAGTTCGGGCTAGACGACGCTTACGATTGGCGGGCCACATTGGGCTGTCGTCTCGTCCGAAAACCCGAACACGGGCAATGCCCACAAGAACCCGAACATTCCCTTCGTGTGTTATGCTCTTGGTATCCGGCATATGACGTTTGTGGAATTGCTTCGGGAAGAACGCTGGCAGCTCTCGTGAAAGCCGCGAACGGTCCGTACGGCATCCGTCACGGCTCCGACGTGCGCCTGCGCCCCCGGCCTTGGGGCGGAGATCGGCACCGGTGACGTCGAAAGCCGTGATGAAGTACTTCAGATATCTGCTTACCTCCGCTACCAGCCAACGATGAACCCGGGTCACGGTCGTCCTCGCCGTTTGCGGCACGTGCCGGCAGCGGGTCGCGCCCACGCCGATCGCGCATCCGGCGACGCCGTTCGGGTCAAGCATGCAAAGTTACCAGATCTTCCAACCCCTTTCGGCGACCAAGAACCGTGACCGGACGGTCGGGCATGACCGGTGAACGGCGTGGTTGAACGTGATCAGGGTCGGACGCGGACACGGGCCCGCGCGGACCACGAAGGCTGCCGGGCGGCGGGCCCAGGGTCTGCGTGACCTCCCTGTTCGATCGGCTCCGCTCGTCGAGCTCCGGGGCGAGCCACAAGGCGAGCTTGCGCCGGAACGCATGCGCCCGCTGCCCCAGTCCGCCGCGTTCGCCTGCGCGCGCCTGACCGCCCAGGACCGGCGACAACAGTATCAACAGCAAGCCGACGCCCTGCACCGTGGACAGGCCGTATGCCGCCGGATCCCCGCCGGATCCCGCCAAACCCGGTGACCCCCCTCCCTGAATGAACGTCACCAGCCCAAGGATCAGAAGGACGGACGGAACCAAGCCGGAGCCAAGGCCGACCGCGATCCCGATTGCGCCGATCATCAAAAGGGGGAGCGACGCGGACCCGATCGAGGCGTCCACCGTCGTCGCGACCGGTGGGATCGGCGTCTCGGCGGCCCGCACCGGCTGAGGTGCCGGTTCGGGCACCAAGAGATCGGCCAACACCGGCATCTCAATGTCGATCCGCGGAACCGCCAGCGAACCGTAAACGAACTCGGGCACAGGCGGGACGGCCACGACGACCTCCGCGACCAGGCCCTTGGCCGGTTCGATCAACCGGCGCATGCGATCGGTGGTCGGTTCGTCCAATCCGTCGATCACACTGGTCAACCGAGAGAGTGTCAACGTGGCAATCGCGGAATGATCGGTGTGATCGTGTTTGACGGCGTTGATGTATGGACGGAAATCGCGCAGGTGTGCTTGGTACTGCCAACGCTCGAGGGATGACGACAGATCGAACGATCGCTCGACCAGCTCTTGGCGACTGTCGACCGCCGGCACCCGGACCTGTGCATCGACCGCGAGGCGATGCGGAGCGACCCCGTTGAGCTGTTGGGCCAGCGGACCGAGTTCCGATGGACATCCCGGCAAGTCGAAGCGGTCGCGATAAATCCGGCAGTAGGTCCGTCCGCCGGCATCGACCACCTCCGTTCGCAAGACGCCGGCGTCGGCAAATGTCTGGATCGACCGCACCCAATCCCGGGCCATGTCGATCCCGGTAAACGTCAGCCGAAGTGTTACGCGACCGGCGTCCGACGCCGCGGCAGGGCCCGCCGCGGACGCCAGGAGCGCGCCGAGACCAAGTCCACTTGCCACAATCGATTTGCAGAGATTAATCATGGCAGCCCCTCGATGAGCTCAACCGACCAGACGTCGTCGCGGCGTGCGCCGGTTCCGTGGCCAGTCTCAACATGTCTGTGTTGTCCCGTCATTGCGTCGGCCTTGCCGCTGATCTGATCGGTGGGCGCACGCTGGTGACGACGGCCGGGGCCAATGGGGAGTGGTGGGCCGGCTCGGGGCTCAGCGACCGCACCAGTTGAGTGGCGACCAGGCGGGCGTTCGCGTCGCGCAGCCAGAGCTCCGCCTCCGGCCCAAGGATCGGCGCCACCTCGGCGACGCGTCGCCGTGCCTGTGCCAGTTCCCCCCGACCCAACAGGGTGAGCGCGCGATAAAGAGACCGGTTGACCAAGTCATCCCGACGTTGCGCGGGCGCCAGTCCGCCGGCAAGCCGTCGGAACAGTCGGACGGTCGAACCGATCACCGTTCGGTCTTGGGTCCGCGTCCGAAAGCTCTTGTGCAGCTGCATCAAACGTTGGCCAAGCAGCGAGAGCGTCGGCACGCCGGCGTCTCGCCACGCCGCAATCGCGTCGAACTTCGCGTGCGTGTCGGCGTCGGGCAAGTGTTTGCGGATCGTCTCCATCGACTGAGCAAACGCGACGCCGGTTCGCAGGTCGCGCAACACCGCCGCCAACGCGCGTTGGTGGGCATCGATCCGGTCCGCCAGGTCCATCCGTTCTTGAACCCGTGCTGGGGCACGCGACCCAACATGACTTGGCCGCCCCCGTCGCACGCCGTCCGTCTCGGTGACCCGGGACGCAACCACGCCCGCGTCCGCGGCTTGCGGCGACGACCCCAGAAAGGTCAGACCGACCAGGATGAACACGGCAAGCGAAACAAGCAATACCATAGCAAGCAGCGGCCAAGGATCGGCGGAGGTGCCGGAGTTCACCGAGCGCTCGTGGCGAAATCTATATCCATCAGCGTTGATCACTTGTGGCCTGATGGCTGGCAGACGGCTCAACAGCATTCGAGATGACGGTGCTTGTCCGTCGCCGGCCGCGTCCACGCATCCGCCATTATCGCGAGCGTCGTCGGCACAGAGATCGCAGGCATCCAAGTCGGCGTTGACGGCCAGACTTCGGATGAAGAGATGGTAATCGCCCACGGAAAGACGACGAAGGCACCGGTCGCGGTCCAGCATCCGTCGCCAACGCGTCTCGAGGGGAAGCGCCAGAAGTGAATCGAGCAGGCGGGCGCTCTCCTGGCGCCCCGCTCGCCGACCGGCCAGGATCAACCGGTCCAGCCGTTCGATCGCGTTCATTCGGCGGCCTGCGAGACCTGGGGCGCCAAAGGCTCGATCAGCGGCGCCAGTGACTGCTGAAGGCGCTTCAACCAAAGCGCGTAGTCGCCGATCGCGCGCCGCGCCGCCAGCAACCCGAGCCCGGTCTGGGCGGCGATCTCCTTGGCCCGGAGATCGACGATGCGCTCCGGCGGTACCTTCAGACGCTCGAAATCGGTCCAGGCTTCGCTGACGCAGTGGTCCATTTCGATGACGGAAAGTCCTCGCTCACGCAGGTCGGCGACCTCGGTGAACTCCGGGGTGTCGGCATAGGCGCCAAAATCGCCCAACATGCGATTAAGAACCAGAATGCGCCTGCTGTTGGGAAACACCCGTTCCGCCGTGCGCAGAACCTCGAGCCCGCCGGTGACGGCAAGCGGATCAGCCGTAACCGGAACATAAAAATCCATAGTTATATCGAATTCTGCAAAAAGCTCATTGAGATCGGATTTTTCAGCCCAGCCCAAGACTTGGCGATCCATGTTGGCACCGAGATCGACACCGGTGTCTTTCTCGACTATTTCGTTTGCCAGGTCGTCCCAATAACTGAATGCCAGCGACGGATTGGTACGCAACTGCTCCGCAGAAGCGCCGATCCGAAGTGAAAGAACCCTATCTTCACCCATGAACTCCGCGAGTTTCGCTTTGTCATCAACATCAATCAGCCGCAGCGGTAACCCATGTTGTCCGTAAATATAACTGAGCACCATCATGAGAACCGACTTGCCGACTCCGCCTTTTCCGTTGGCGACCCAAACCGTGTGTGCCATCTTCTGCCTCCCAATGACCTTTCTCCACGGGCCGTCCCACCAAGATTTCTGATTAGATGTTTTATTTAGATCGAAGAAATCAACCTTTCCGGGTGAGACGAGATCAGTTACAAATAAGGCAACAGGGATCGTGAACAAAGGGTTGCGTCGATCCTGGCCTCCTCGCCAGCGGCCGCAGCTGCTGGGGTCGAAGCAGGACACCTGCTGGGTGATTACCTGCTGAAAACGAGAGGAGATCCGGTGATGGTTCGATCTCGACGGTCGAGGATGCGTCGGATCGCAGGCCACCTATGCTCTTATGACACGCCTGATCACAGTGTCGCGATGCAGCGGTGATCGCTCTGCGCATATAAATGTGAAATTTTGTTCTTGATTGCGATCGCGTGTATTGCTGAATCGGATAGCGCTTGTGGCCTGCCGGGCGGCAGCGGTGAGGCAAGGGATCAGGTCGACGCCGGGCGGCGCGGGTTTTGGGGGTTGGCGCCCCTAAGGTCAGGGGGATACCCCCCGACCCCCTCGACCAGGGGGTGCCCCCCGGACACGATTAAGTGGGGATCAAGGGTAAGTGGGGATCAAGGGGCAGCGCCCCTTGGCAACCAACGGCCGTCAGACCGAAATCCGGCGTCACCCGTTGACGGGGTGTCCGATCCGCTGTAGGCGCCGGTCGTTCCATCGACGCTCAAAGCGGCGGCTGCGCCGCCGGGGGCTTCCGGCCGATGTCCATGAACGTCACCCTTGCCGCACTTGCGGCCGCGCTCACCGTCTTGCTTTGGGCGATCCGGGTCGATCGGCGCCCGATCCACCCGGCGCGGCCGCGTTTGCTGCCGCACATTCCGATCATGATGATCGCGGCGGTCGCGGCGATTGTCCTGATCGGCCACCTGGTGACCCTGGTGACCGGGCGGCCGTTCGAGGGCCGCTTCAGTCCCTGACCCCCGCGGCGTCCCGGTCAGGCGCGCGCGCTCCCGACGTCCGCGGCCGCATCGCGCCCAAGCGCGCCAAGCACGGTCGCGACGATCGCCGGCGCGGTCAGGCCTGCCGTTTCGTACTGCTTGGCCGGGGCATCGTGGTCCTGGAACCGGTCGGGCAGCACCATCGGCCGGACCTTGAGCCCGCTGTCGAGCAGACCCGCGGTCGCGAGATGGTGCAACACGAAGCTGCCGAAGCCGCCGATCGCGCCCTCCTCGATCGTGATCAGGACCTCGTGGTTGCGCGCCAGGCGGGTGATCAGGTCGTGGTCGAGCGGTTTTGCGAATCGGGCGTCGGCGACCGTGGTCGACAAGCCCCGGGCCGCCAACTCCCGGGCCGCCTGCACGCATTCGCCCAAACGGGCGCCGAAGCTCAACAGCGCGACCGTGCTGCCCTCCTGGACGATCCGGCCACGGCCGAGTTCCAGAACCTCGCCGTGCTCGGGCATCTCGAGGCCGAGGCCCTCGCCGCGCGGGAAGCGCACCGCGCTCGGCGCGTCGTCGATCGCCGCGCAGGTGGTGACCATGTGACGCAGCTCGATCTCGTCGGCCGCCGCCATCAAGACCACGCCGGGCAGGGCGCCAAGATAGCCGACATCGAACGACCCGGCATGGGTCGCGCCGTCGGCCCCGACCAACCCGGCGCGGTCGATCGCAAAGCGCACCGGCAGCTTCTGGATCGCGACGTCATGGACCACCTGGTCGTAGGCGCGCTGCAGAAAGGTCGAATAGATCGCGGCAAATGGCCGCAGGCCCTCGGTCGCCAGCCCGGCGGCGAAGGTGACCGCGTGCTGCTCGGCGATCCCGACGTCGAACGTGCGGTTGGGAAAGCGCTTTTCGAACACATCGACACCGGTGCCCGACGGCATCGCCGCGGTGATCGCGACGATCTTGGGGTCGGCCTCGGCCAGCGTCACCAGGGTGTCGGCGAACACCCGGGTGTAGGTCGGTGCCTTGGGTTTGCCCTTCGACTGGGCGCCGGTGATCACGTCGAACTTGGCGACGGCGTGCAGCTTGTCCTTGGACGCCTCGGCCGGCGGGTAGCCGTGGCCCTTTTTGGTCACCACGTGGATCAACACCGGGCCTTGGCCGCCGCTCGGGCTGTCGGCGTCGCGGACATTCTCGAGCACCGGCAACAGGTGGTCGAGATTGTGGCCGTCGATCGGGCCGACGTAGTAGAAACCGAGCTCCTCGAACAAGGTGCCGCCGGTCACGAAGCCGCGCGCGAACTCCTCGGCGCGCCGGGCGGCGTCGCGCAACGGGCGCGGGAACTGGTCGGCGATGTCCTTGGCCAGGTGGCGCAGGCTGAGATAGGGCTTGGACGAGATCAGGCGCGACAAATACGCGCTCATCGCGCCGACCGGCGGCGCGATCGACATGTCGTTGTCGTTCAGGATCACGATCAGCCGGCTGTCCATCGAGCCGGCGTTGTTCATCGCCTCATAGGCCATGCCGGCGCTCATCGCGCCGTCGCCGATCACGCAGACCACCGCGTTGCTGCGCCCGGCCAGGTCGCGGCCGACCGCCATGCCGAGCCCGGCCGAGATCGAGGTCGAGCTGTGGCCGGCGCCGAACGGGTCGTACGGGCTCTCGGCGCGCTTGGTGAACCCGGACAACCCACCCCCCTGGCGCAGGGTCCGGATGCGGTCGCGCCGGCCGGTCACGAGCTTGTGCGGGTAGGCTTGGTGCCCGACGTCCCAGATGATCCGGTCGCGCGGGGTGTCGAACACCCGGTGCAGCGCCACCGTCAGCTCGACCACCCCGAGCCCGGCGCCCAGATGGCCACCGGTCGCCGACACCGCCTCGACCGTTTCCTGGCGGACCTCGTCGGCGACCCGGCGCAATTGGTCGCGGTCGAGCCGTTTGAGGTCGCCCGGGAGCGTGAGACGGTCGAGCAAGGGGGACATGCTGGGCTGGGTCACCATGGGTCTCCATGCGTGTCGGCCGGATCAAGAGGTCAACGACGGTGTCGACGGCGGCCGGATCGTAGAGGTACAGCCTGAAATCAAGAAAACGGGTCGCCGGTCGGCGCCGGACCTCAAGTCCGACGCTCGACCACGAAACGGGCGACCGCGCGCAAATGGTCGGCCCGGTGATCGAACGCGGCGAGCGTGGCCACCGCCTGGTCCGACAGCGCCCGGGCCCGCGCCCGTGCCGTCTCGACCCCGAGCAGCGACACGAAGGTCGCCTTGCCGGCCGCGGCGTCCTGGCCGACCGGCTTGCCGGTCTGGGCCTCGCTGCCCTCGACGTCGAGCAGGTCGTCCGCGATCTGAAAGGCGAGACCAAGCGCCTCGGCATAGCGGCCGAGCGCGGCCCGGGCCTCGGCGCCGGCCTCGCCGAGCACGGCGCCGGCTTCGGCGGCAAAGCCGAACAGCGCCCCGGTCTTGGCCCGCTGCAGGCGGACCACCTCGTCGAGGTCGTAGGGCGTGGTCTCGGCGACCAGGTCGAGCATCTGACCGCCGACCATGCCGCACGGCCCCGCCGCCGCCGCGAGCGCCGTGACCAAGGCGCACCGGACCGCCGGGTCGGGGTGGGTCTCGGGATCGCTCACCACCTCGAACGCGAGCGTCAGAAGCCCGTCGCCGGCCAGGATCGCGATCGCGTCGTCGAACGCGCGGTGAACCGTCGGCCGGCCGCGGCGCAGATCGCTGTTGTCCATCGCCGGCAGATCATCGTGGATCAGCGAGTAGCAATGGACCAACTCGATCGCCGCCGCGGCCCGCAGCGCCCGGGTGTTCGGCACCTCGAACAGGGACGCCCCCTCGACCACCAGGAACGGCCGCAGACGTTTGCCGCCGTTGAGGCTGCCGTAGCGCATCGCCTGCCACAGCGGCTGCTCGTGACCGCCCGGGTCGGGCAGCAATCGATCGATCACCGTTTCCACGACGCGCGCGGTGTCTGCCATCGCGCGCTGCATTTCATCACTCACGGGTCGCCTCGCCGCACCGCCGCGTCCGGCGGGTCTTGCGCAAGCCCGCCGGACGCCACCAAATACGCGCGCTTGCCCGGGGTCAAGCGCGCGGGCGCAGCCGACGGGCAAATAGTTGCATACGCCAAAGTGCCGAATCTTCGATCTTTCGACAAGCGCGCCGGCGCCGCACCGTCGCCCGACCGCTCGGCGCCGCGGCGAACCGATCACAGTTGTCAGAGACCGCGACCGGTCGCGCCGGCGCACTCGACCGCCGGGTGATTTGGCGCGCCGGGACCTGCCGGCGCTCGGTTCAAGTCAATCTCCACAACATCAGTAAGGTAATTGGGCCGGGATCGGCGATCGCTCATGCGGTCAACCGCGATGGTGCAACTGCACACGCGGGATTGATTCGGACCCCCGACGCGGATTACTTAAGGTCTTTCGAGGTCGCCCGGGTCCGCCGCGACGGCGGCGCCCGGGCGTGGCGATCGGGCGGTCGCGAGGGTCCCGAGTCGTCGACCGGGCGCGCACGCGAAAGGCGAGGGAGCACGGACAGGGATGACGGATCAGCCGTTGAAGGTGATCTTGGCGCAGCCGCGCGGGTTCTGCGCCGGCGTCGAGCGCGCGATCGAGATCGTTGACCGGGCGCTGCAAAAATACGGCGAGCCGGTCCACGTGCGCCACGAAATCGTCCACAACAAGCGGGTGGTCGAAGGGTTGAAGGCGCGCGGCGCCCGCTTTGTCGAAGAGGTCGCGGACGTTCCGACCGGGGCGGTCACCGTCTTCAGCGCGCACGGGGTCGCGGCGACGGTCGAACGTGACGCCGCGGCGCGCGCGCTCCACGTGATCGACGCAACCTGTCCGCTGGTCACCAAGGTCCACCGCGAGGGCCAGCGCTACGCCGAGCGCGGCTACGACGTCGTCCTGATCGGCCATCCCGGGCACCCCGAGGTCGAGGGCACGATGGGCCAGATCCAAGGCACCGTGCACCTGGTGTCGTCGGTCGCCGACGTTGCCGGGGTGACCCCGCGCGACCCCGACCGGCTCGCCTACGTCACCCAGACCACGCTCAGCGTCGACGACACCCGCGACATCATCGGCGCGCTTAAACGCCGGTTCCCGGCGATCGTCGGGCCGGACGTCAAGGACATCTGCTACGCGACCCAGAACCGGCAGACCGCGGTGCGCGAGTTGGCGCGCCAGGTCGATGTCATCCTGGTGGTCGGGGCGCGCAACAGCTCGAACTCCAACCGCCTGCGCGAGATCGGCCAGGACATGAACAAGCCGTCCTATCTGATCGAGGACGCCGAGATGATCGAGGACGCCTGGATCGCCGGCGCCGGGGTGGTCGGGTTGACCGCCGGCGCCTCGGCGCCCGAGGCGGTGGTGCAAGAGGTGATCCAGCGCTTGGCCGCCATGCGGCCGATCGAGGTCGAAACGCTCGACGGCATTGAGGAAAACGTGCACTTCAAGCTGCCTGAGGAGCTTGGCGGGGCGATCGCCTCGGCGTGAGACGTTCGCGCGGGCGTCTTCAAGGTCAAAGGGTTTCACCCCCCCCCGACCAGGGGTTGCCCCCTGGCCCCTAATTTGTGGGGGTCAAGGGGGGTGTCCCCCCTTGCGGGGGTGTCGGGGGGCAGCGCCCCTGACAACGGCCGTCAGGCCGAACTACGGCGCCGCCGTGTGCGAAACCAAAAAAGGCAATGGGCAAGGAGACAAGCAACATGGGTGTCCCCCTAAGGCAACAAGTGGCGGTCGGCCTCTACGTCGTCCGCCAGACGCTCGCCGGCCGGCGGCGCTACCCGTTGGTCTTGATGCTCGAGCCGTTGTTCCGCTGCAACCTGGCCTGCCCCGGCTGCGGCAAGATCGACTATCCCGACGCGATCTTGAACAAGCGGCTCAGCGTCGACGAGTGCCTGGCCGCGGTCGATGAATGCGGCGCGCCGGTGGTCTCGATCCCGGGCGGCGAGCCGTTGCTTCACCGCGAGATCGACCGGATCGTCGCCGGGATCGTCGCCCGGCGCCGCTTCGTCTATCTGTGCACCAACGCTTTGTTGCTGGAAAAGAAGCTCGACCTGTTCACGCCCAGCCCGTATTTGAGCTTCTCGGTTCACCTTGACGGCCTGCGGGAGCACCACGACCGCGCGGTGTCCCAGGACGGCGTGTTCGACCGGGCGGTCGCGGCGATCCGCGCGGCGCGGGCCCGCGGCTTTCGGGTCACCGTGAATGCGACGCTGTTCGACGGCACCAAGGCCGAGGACGTCGCCGACTTCCTCGATTTCACCACCGAGCTCGGGGTCGAGGGCGTGACGATCTCCCCCGGCTATGCCTATGAACGCGCGCCCGACCAGGCGCACTTCCTGCGCCGCCACGGCACCAAGTCGCTGTTCCGCACCCTGTTCCGGCTCGGTCGCGAGCGCCGGCGGCCGTGGCGGCTCCAACACTCGTCGCTCTATCTCGACTTCCTGGCGGGCAACCAGAGCTACCGCTGCACGCCATGGGGCAACCCGACCCGCAACGTGTTCGGCTGGCAGCGGCCGTGCTACCTGTTGAACGAGGGCGCCGCCAAAAGCTATGCCGAGCTGATGGAGACCACCGACTGGGACAGCTACGGCACCGGCAACTATGAAAAATGCGCCGACTGCATGGCGCACTGCGGGTATGAACCGACCGCGGTCACCGATGCGGTGCGCAACCCGTTCAAGCTGATGCTGCGCAAGCTGCGGGGGATCGAGACCGGGGGCCCGATGGCCCCGGAAATCCCGCTCGACGGACAACGTCCGGCGCGGGATGTGTTCGACCGTTTGGTGTCCGACGCGATGACCACGCCGCCGGCCAACCGGTCCGAGGGGGTCGATCGCCGGAGCGCCTGATCGCCCGCCCCGTCTTCGCCCCATCTTGAAAGAAACGACGGTTGGGGTTCATACGCCAACGAGGGGCGACCGGCGATGCGCTGGCGCGGGCGACGACAGAGCACCAATGTCGAAGACCGGCGCGGCCGGCCTGCCGGCCCGCGCCCGGACGCCTTCATTCAGGGCAGCGCCGCGCAACGTGTGCGCCGGTTCCGCACCGGGTTCGATGCCGGCCGGACCGACGCCTGCGACACCTTCGCGGCCGAGCGGTTGTGAGGCCCGGGGCGGTTACGTTTTCGATTGTGATGAGTCGTCGCATCGTAATTGAATTGAAGCGGTCCACCCGGCTGGTCTAAACCGTCCCGGTCGCACGCGCCGGCGCAATTTGAGTTGCCCCGCGTCGCGGGGCGGTTCGCCGCGACCACCGCGCCCCGCGCGCCTTGCCCCCTTCGCGTTCCGACCTTCCTCTTTGGACCCGCGCTCCCTCGTGATCACCATCGATCAGGTTTCCCGGCATTTTGGTGGGATACGGGCGGTCGACGACTGCTCGTTCAACATTCAGGCCGGCTCGATCACCGGCCTGATCGGCCCCAACGGCGCTGGCAAGACCACGCTGTTCGGCATGCTCGCCGGGTTCATCAAACCGACCGCGGGGCGCATCCTGCTCGACGGCCGCAACGTCGCCGGCTTTGCCCCGCACCGCTTGTTCCACCTCGGCTTGGTTCGGACCTTCCAGATCCCCCACGAGTTCGCCGAGATGACCACGCTCGAGAACCTGATGGTGGTCCCGCCTCGGCAAGCCGGCGAGCGGGTCGGCCAGGCCTGGGTCCGCTGGGGCCGGGTGCGCGACCAGGAGCGCGCGGTGCGCGCGCGCGCCGAGGAGGTCTTGGCATTCCTCAACCTGACCGCGGTGCGCGACGAACGGGCCGGCCGCCTGTCGGGCGGCCAGAAAAAGCTGCTCGAGCTCGGCCGGACCATGATGACCGATGCCCGGGTGGTCCTGCTCGACGAACCGGGCGCCGGGGTCAACCGCACCCTGTTGGCTGAGATCACCCGCGCGATTCAGGCGCTCAACGTCAAGCGCGGCTATACCTTCTGCATCATCGAACACGACATGGACATGATCGCCGAGCTGTGCCATCCGGTGGTGGTGATGGCGCAGGGCCGGGTGCTGGCGTCCGGCTCGATGACCGAGATCCGCAAAGATCCCCGGGTGGTCGAGGCCTATCTCGGCGGCATGATCGACCCGGAGCCGGCCTCGGGGGGTGCGGCGTCATGAGCCTGCTCGCGCTCGACGACATCCACGGCGGCTACGGCGGCGCCGACATCTTGAGCGGGGTCAGCCTGACGGTCGCGGCGGGCGAGATCGTGGTGATCGTCGGCCCCAACGGCGCCGGTAAATCGACCGCGATGAAGGCGGTGTTCGGCCTGATCACGATCCGGCGCGGCACCGTCTGGTTCGCCGGCGAAAACCTGACCCGCCTGCGCACCGACCAGATCGTCCGCCGCGGCATCTGCTACGTTCCGCAGGTCGATAATGTGTTCCCATCCTTGACCGTCGAGGAAAACCTCGAAATGGGCGCCTATGTGCGCAACGACGACGCCTCGCCGCAGCTGGCGCGCGTTTACGAACTGTTCCCGCGCTTGTTCGAACGGCGCAGCCAGGCGGCGGGCACGCTGTCGGGCGGCGAGCGGCAAATGGTCGCGATCGGCCGCGCGCTGATGCTCGAGCCGCGGCTGCTGTTGCTCGACGAGCCGACTGCCGGCCTCGCGCCGCGTTTCATCGACCAGATTTTCGAGACGGTGCGCGGGATCAACCGCGCGCTCGGCCTCAGCATCCTGATGGTCGAGCAGAACGCGAGGAAGGCGCTCGGCTTCGCCGACCGCGGCTATGTCCTGGTGCTGGGACGCAACCGGTTTGAGGACACCGGGCCCGGTCTGCTCGCCAACCGGGAGATCGCCGATATGTTCCTCGGCGGCTGAAGGGGCGGCTTGACCGACCATGGCGATCGAACTCGTGCAGCTCCTGATCTACGGCATCGTGCTCGGGAGCATCCTGGCGCTGGGCGCGATCGGGGTGTCGTTGGTGTTCGGCATCCTGCGCTTTGCCCATTTCGCCCACGGCGACCTGATGACGCTCGGCGCGTTCTTCGCGTTCAGCTTTTATGTCGGCCTCGCGCTGCCGATGCCGGTCGCGTTCGTGTTCGCCTGCGCCGCGACCGCGCTGACCGCGGTGGTGATCGATGCGCTGGTCTACCGCCGGCTGCGCCGGACCTCGCCGGTGATCTTGTTGATCTCGTCGTTCGGCATGGCGTTGATCCTGCGCAGTCTGGTCCAGCTGATCTGGGGGCCGAGCAACCAGGTCTACGACCCCGGCATCCAGTTCCCCTATCTGATATGGGGCCTTAGGATCAAACCGGACCAGGTGACGATCATCGTCGGCGCCCTTGTCCTGGTCACCGGGCTGCATCTGTTCCTGCAGCGCACCCGGATCGGCAAGGCGATGCGCGCGATGGCCGACAACATCGATCTTGCCCGGATCGTCGGGATCGACACCGAGCGGGTGGTGATCTGGACCTGGCTGATCGCCGGCGCGATGGCGGCGGCCGCCGGGATTTTCCTGGCGATCGACACCCGCCTGCACCCGATCATGGGTTGGCGGTTGCTGTTGCCGGTGTTCGCCGCCGCGATCGTCGGCGGCATCGGCCGGCCCTACGGCGCGATCGCGGGCGGCCTGGTGATCGGCATCGCCCAGGAGTTTTCGACCCTGGTGCTGTCGCCGTCGTACAAGACCGCGGTCGCGTTCGGGCTGATGGTCGTGGTGTTGATCGTGCGCCCGACCGGGCTGTTCGGAGGGCGGCGGTGATGGACGGCGGCGTCGGTCTCCTCAACTACGGCATATTCCTTGCGACCCTGATCGGCATCTACGGCATCGTGACGCTCGGGTTGAATGTCCAGTGGGGCTACACGGGCATGTTCAACCTCGGGATCGGCGCGTTCTTCGCGGTCGGTGCCTACATCACCGCGATCGCGACCAGCGATCCGAGCCCGAGCCATCTCGGCGGCTTCGGCCTGCCGACGGTCGCCGGCGTCATCTTGGCGATGATTGGCACCGGCCTGCTCGGCCTTGCGATCTGTCTGGTCACGATCACGCTGCGCACCGACTATCTGGCGATCGCGACGATCGGGATTGCCGAGATCGTCCGGCTCGGCCTGAAGAACGAGGGGTGGCTGACCGCGGGCGTGCGCGGCATCGCCGGCATCCCGCGCCCGGTCGAGGGCCTGGTGCCGGGGTTCGACGCGCTGACGTACCTCGGCGTGGTGCTGGCGGCGCTCCTGTTGGTCTATCTCGCGATCGAGCGGCTCTACCGCGCGCCCTGGGGCCGCGTCTTGCGCGCGATCCGCGAGAACGAGCTTGCCGCCCAGGCCGCCGGCAAGAACGTGGTCCAGTTCCGCATCGAAGCGTTCGTGATCGGCTCGATGGCGATGGGGCTGGGCGGGGCGCTGTACGCCCATTTCGTCACCTTCATCAGCCCCGAGGCGTTCCGGTCCGAGTTCGCGACCTTCCTGGTCTGGGTGATGCTGATCGCCGGCGGCAGCGGCAACAACCGCGGCGCGGTGGTCGGCGCGGTCTTGATCTGGGTGATCTGGTCGGGCACCGAGCTGATCACCGGCCGGCTGCCCGAGGACTGGGTGACCCGCGCCGGCGCGCTCAGGGTGCTGATGATCGGGGTCCTGCTCCAGGTGATCTTGCTCACCCGCCGCCAGGGCGTGCTGCCGGAACGGCCGCCGCGGCCGATTGATGAGTGACGGGGCGCAACGCTTTCCGGGTGCTCATGTTGGGGGTTTCACCAGGGGTGGTAACCCCAACGTCGTCGGACAATCGTGAAGACCTGCGACGACCCGAGCACCGACAGTCTCTACATCGAAGTGCGACCTCTCCCCGCCGCGCGGACCGTCGAGGTCGAGCCCGATGTGATCGTGGATTACGGCAGCGACGGCGAGCCGGTCGGGTACGATCTCCAGCATGCCTCGACCAAGCGGGACCTGATCGCTCGGCTGATCTTGCGTCAATCGGCGGCGGCCTGAGGCAGGAGAAACTCGGACGGACCAGTTTCTCCCTATCCCTTATCCGACCACCCTTCCGGCAAACGACCTCAGCATCCATCCCATTCCTTCTTGGCTTGCACCGTCCTGCCGTCGCGCGGTTCCCAGTTGTGCGACCAGGCGCGCCGCGCGGGCGTCGAAGTCGGCCGCCGCCTTGTCGCTGCGGATCTGCAGGAACCCGGTGCCGCCGAGCGAGGCCTCGCCGCCCGCGAGCGCGAACGGGCGGACGCCGACCCGCAGATCCGGCCACGCCGGCACCCCGACCCCCAAACCCAGTGCCACCTGGTCGAGGAAATAGGCCATTCGGCCCTCGATCAGCCAGGACAAGAGGAAGCGCTTGATGTCCGCAAAGACGGTCTCTACAGCGGGGAAGGGCAAGGCGGCGACCAAGCCGCCGCCGACCGCGTCGTAGAGATAGGCAAGCGTGGTCGGGGAGAACAGCAGCGCCAAAGGGCGCGCCTCGTCGAGTAGAGCCGGCATCGCCAAAGGGTCGCCGAGAAACACGGCATCGATGTCGGCAACCACGATCGGCCGCCGGTACGCCGCGATCAGATCGGGCAGACGCAGGAACCGGACACAGGTGTAGAAGGTCCGAAGATCCTGGGGCCCAAGCGGCACCGGGAGCGGTTCCGTGCTCCAACCGACCCGGCAGTGGGTCAGTCCCGCCTCGACCGCCGCGATCTGGGACGCCGTCTCGGCGTCCGGCGCGACCACGTGGAAGTGGATCACGCACTCGGGCGTCGCGAAAGCATCGATCGCGGCCGCGAACAGGTGGCCAAAGCGGCGCAGATAGACGGCGTCGCAGGCGCACGCGACCACGCCCGACCCCGGCGGCGCGTCGGTATGCATGGTGAACGCCGCGTCATAGCGGCGCAGCGGGTCGCCAGCGACGGCCGCGATCCGCTCGGCGAACGCGTCGCCGAGACGGATGTGGCGCAGAAAGGCGACCCCGCGGGCGGCGGCGCGGAGCTGCGCCGCGGCGGTCTGCGGGTCGCCGAACCGCAGGTGCAGCGAGCCGAGCAGGAAGCGGAACCAGTCGGCCAGCAATCGGTCGTGCGGGTCGGCGACCGCGATCGCGCGCGCCAGCACCCGCGCCGCCCCGGCGCGGTCGCCGGCCGCGATCAGGCGGTCGGCGCCCTTCAAGACCGGATAATACGGCTCCTTCCAGAAAAAGCCGTGGGCGGCGCGGGCGCCGAGATAGGCGCCCAGATGGGCCGCCAGGGCGTCGAGGTCGCCGTCGGCGATCAAGATCTCGACAAGATTGGACCAATCGCCCGCACGCGCGGGCCGGGCGGCGAGCGCGCGGTGCCACGCCGCGACCGCCTGGGCGCGCTCGCCCGCGGCGGCCAGGGCCGAGGCCAGGTTGAACGTCATCTGACCGGTCGCGCCCGGCAAAGCGGCGGCGCGGCCGAGCACTGCGACCGCGTCGGCGGCGGCACCGGCCGCCAGCGCCGACACCCCGAGCCCGTCCCAGGCCGCCGCGTCCGCCGGCGCGAGGACGATCGCGGCGCGGAACAGCCGGCGTGCCGTCTGATCGGCGCGGATCGTCTGGGCCAGCGTGCCGGCGCGCGCGAGCAGCGCCGGATCGGCCGCGGCGCACAGGGGGTCGCAGGCCCGGTCGAGCTCGCGGCGCGCCTGGTCCGGCCGCCCTAACCCGAACTTCTTTCCGCGCGGACGCTAAGCCATTGATTTAGGACGATTTTTTCATTTTCGAGCCGAATTTACTGGGTACAATCTGACTTGAGGCCGAGCAGCTCGAGTGCCTTCCGTTGGATGGTGGAGGGTCGGGTGA
>JANQHG010000148.1 GCA_028277115.1 Azospirillaceae bacterium | reverse complement strand
GTCGCCCCGCCGGCGGCCGCCGCGCCGGCCCGGCCGCCGGCGTCGCGCACCCCGAGCCCGAGCGGCACCGGCACCGGCGCCCCGGTCACCAGATCGGCGACCACCACCGCGCCGACCACCAGGCCGGCAGCGACCATCGCGCGCCCGGCCCAATCGACCTCGCCGACCGCCGGCGCCGGCGCGGTCACCGGCAGCGGTTGCCCCACCGCCGCGGTCGCCCACAGCGCGACCGCCAGTCCCAAGATCATTCGCATCGTCCCCTCCGGGTCCGCTCTGGTCCGCGAGCGACCCCCGAATAAGCCAACCGCCGCCCCGCGGTCCAGCCATTCGGTAAGGTGCGCGTCCCGTGCACCCGGGGTCGGCAGGACAACGACCCTGCGGAGGTGCCGGGCACCCTGGACCGCCGGGGGGCGCAGCGGATACAGTCAAGCCCTGGACGACCAACAAGGCAGCGCGGCTTTCATGACCCTGGTGACGCCCCGGACCCCACCCGGTGTGATGGAGTTGTTGCCCCGGCAGCAAATCGCCTTCCAACGCATGCTCGACGTCATCCGCGACGGGTTCGAGCGCTTCGCCTTCCAGCCGATCGAAACCCCGGTGTTCGAAACCCTCGAGGTCCTTTTGACCAAGAGCGGCGGCGAAACCGAAAAACAGGTCTACTTCGTCCAATCGACCGGTGCGCTCCAGCAGGGCCGACCGCCCGAGCTCGGGCTTCGGTTCGACCTCACCGTCCCGCTTGCCCGCTATGTCGCCGAGCACGAGCGCCAGCTGAGCTTCCCGTTCCGACGCTATCAGATCCAGCGGGTCTACCGCGGCGAACGGGCGCAAAAGGGCCGATACCGCGAGTTTTACCAGTGCGACATCGACGTGATCGGCAAGGACCGGCTGCCGCTGCTCTATGACGCCGAGCTGCCGGCGGTGATCCACCATGTGTTCGAGCGGCTCGGCTTCGGCGACTTCACCATCAACCTGAACAACCGTTTGGTCCTGCTTGGCTTGGTCGCCGACCTCGGGGTCGCCGACGGCGAGCCGTGCCGCGCCGTCCTGCGCGAGCTCGACCGGCTGGACAAGATCGGCCGCGACGGCGTCGCCGACCGGCTGGCGAGCGGCGATTTCGGTCTCGACGCCGACGCGGTCGGGCGCCTGCTCGACCTGATCGCCGGCGCCCCCGGCGACGATCCCGCGGCCCGCGACGCCGACGCCGTGCTCGCCCGGCTGGCGGCGCTCGAGATCGCGCACCCGGCGTTCGCCGAGGGACGCCAGGCGCTCGCCGAGGTGGTGGCGGGCCTGCGCGCGCTCGGGGTGCCGGGTCCGCGATGGCGGATCAACCTCGCGATCGCCCGCGGCCTCGACTACTACACCGGCACGGTCTACGAGACCTTCCTCGACGCTCACCCCGGGCTCGGCAGCATCTGCTCGGGCGGCCGCTACGACGACCTGGCCGGGCAGTACAGCCGCTCCCGCCTGCCCGGGGTCGGGGTGTCGATCGGCGCGACCCGGCTGTTCTCCCAACTGCTCGACGCCGGGCTGGTCACGGCGGCCGGCCAGGATTTGACCGTGCTGGTGACCCAGATCGACGACGACTTGGCGCCCAGCTATCTCGCGCTCGCCGCCCGGCTGCGCGCCGCCGGCATCCGCACCGAACTGGTGTTCGAGGGCGGCAAGCTCGGCCGCCAGCTGAAATACGCCGATCGCGCCGGGATCGGCTGGGCGGTGATGATGGGGCGGGATGAACAGGCGCGCGGCTGCGTGGTCGTCCGCGCGCTGGCGACCGGCGACCAGGACGAGGTCGCGCTCGACGATCTGGTCGACCACCTCGGCGCCCGAGGGCTCGGGCACGGGCGCGGCCGTGGCGCCGGCGGGACCCCGCTATGACCGCCGGGCCCCCGGGCGACCGCGCGCTCGACCGGCTCAACGCCCCGGCGATCACCCGGGTGATGTTCCACCCACGCCCGGAGCCGCCGCGCCCGGCGGCCGCGACCGCGCACGGCCACCCGGTTCGCCTCACCGCCCCCGACGGCGTCACCCTGGGCGGCTGGCTGTTCCCGGCGGCCGAGCCGGCGGCGCCGCTGGTGCTCCACTTCCACGGCAACGGCGAGATCGCCGCGGACTATGTCGGGCTCGCGCCGGTCTTTGCCAGGCTCGGGTTGCACCTGCTCGCGCTCGACTTCCGCGGCTATGGCGCAAGCGGCGGCGTGCCGACCGCCGCGGCGTTGATCGCCGATGCCGAAGCCGCCGCCGACGGGCTCGGGGCCCTCGCCCAGGCGCTCGGGCTGGCCGCGCCCCGGCTGTTCGTGATGGGCCGCTCGCTCGGCAGCGCCGCCGCGCTCGCCGCCGCGGTGGTCGCGGGCGCAGCCGGCCGGACGCCGCCGCTCGCCGGCTTGATCCTCGACAGCGCGTTCGCCGACACCACGGCGCTGATCCGGCGGATCGGCGGCGCGACGCTGGCGCACGGCCTTGATGACGTCGGGTTCGACCAACTCGGGCGGATCGCCCGGGTCGCGGTGCCGACCCTGATCCTGCACGGCGAGGACGACGAGATCATCCCGATCACCGATGCCGAGGCGCTGGCCGGCCATGCCGGGGCCGCCGACACCCGCTTGGTCCCTCTGCCCGGCGCCGGCCACAACGACCTGATGCTCGTCGGGGCCGAGCGCTATTTCGGCGCGATTCGGTCCCTGGTGACCGGCGATCCGCCGCCAACCGGGTGAGGCGCGGGCGATGCCGCCGCCGATCCGCCGCCGCGCCGGGCGCAGCGGCGCCGCCCGGGCCCGGCGCCGCGCGAACGCCGACGCGCCGGCCGGCGACGTCATCGGCCGCGGCCTCGACCTCGCCCCGTCCGCGCCCGCGGTCGAAGCCGCACCCAAGACGATCATGGTGTCGGCGCTGCCGATCGAGTCCGCACCGGTGGTGTCGATCTGGCGCCGGCTGATCGGCATGCTGGCGTCGTTCGGCCTGGTCACCCCCGACGCCGAGGCGCGGGCCCACCGCCAGGCGATGCGCGCGACCGCGCTGGTGGTGGCGTCGATCTGCCCGTCGCGGTTCGACGACTGGCTCGACCACACCGGCGCCGGGTCGCTGGTTGTGGGCGACGGCGTGCGCGGCGTGCGCGTCCATCACCCCTATGACCTGTTGTCGGCGTTCGAGCTCGCGCTCGTGCTGCCCGACCGGCTCGCCGCCGAATGCCGGTTCCTTGAGGCCGCGCTCGTCCAGATGCTGCGCGCCTACGCCGACGCGAAGGCGGGCGGGCGGGTCGCCGGCTTCAAGTTCAACGACCGGACGCGCGTGCATTTCGCCGACGGCATGCGCGGCGAACGGTTCGCGCGCACGGCCCAGCCGAACGAGCGTCTCGAGTTGCTGCAGTCCGCGATTGCCGGGTTTTATCACGGCGGCTGGTCGTACGTGTGCGCCGTGCTCCGGCGCGAGAAATCGTCCGACAACGGCGTCCTGTTCCTACAGTATTGCCGCGCCCAGTGGTTTCTGGCGCGGGTCGACCATGACGGGACCGTGCGCGCGACCCCGGACCCGGCCCGCCTGCCGCGCCGCCGCGCGGTTCGTTTCCTGGCCCGGCGTGACCGGGCGGTGGTCGAGCGGGCGGTCGCCGAGGCCGAGTTCGCCGATCGGGTGAACCAGATGTTGAAGGCGTTCCCGGGAGACTAGCGACGGGGCGAGCGTCGCGAGGTTTTGGGGGCTGGCGTCCCCCCCAGGTCAAGGGGGGGCACCCCCCGACACCCCCCGACCAGGGCTGCCCCCTGGACCCCGAGAAAAGCACATATATATGGCCCTCAACTCTTCAGTTGTACTACATATAGCGAGGCTGCACTGTCTTTTCATCCAGGGTGGGCCGCCTTGCCGTGACCGATCACCCGTGCGGGGAGGGCCTGGGGTCTGGCGCTTGAGAGATTGACCGCCCTCACGACGCTGTCGCCCGGTGACGCGGCGATCTGCGAAACGCCGGACGATCTGGCCCGGCCGCCGGCGCGTCGGTTGATCCGTCGCGCGCTCGGGGTCTATCTCGATGCCGAGGGGGTGACTGCGAGCGAATTGATCGCCGACCCCGACCGTCTCGATGCGCTGGTTGGCCTTTCCTACGTCACCGACGAGGCGCTGACCCGGGTGGCACGGCTGCAGGTCACCCGGTTCGGCGGCGACAGCCGGGAGCGCCGGCGCGCGCTCGACGCCCTGGTGATCGCGGCCCGCGACCGGGCGCAGGCCGCCGCGACCGACCCCGACCCGGACGCCGCGGCGCGTCACGCGATCCTGCGCCAGATCTCGACCACCAGCGGCTGGGACGGTCGCTGGACCGCGGTCGCCGGACTGATCGGCGCCGACGCACCGCCCCCGGCGGTCGCGACCGCCGACGCGCTGGCCGCCGACCTGATGTTGACCCCGGGCGCACTCGCCCGGTTGCTCGCGGCGCCGGCGACCGCGGCCGAGGTGGTGGCAGGCCTGGCACCGCTGCTCGCCGGCCCGGTCCCGCGCGGCGACGGCCCGGCGGCGGGATGGCGCACGGCGATCGCGGCGGCGATCGCCGCCGGCCGGCTGCCGGAGACCGACCGGGCGGCGAACGCGGTGATCGTCGGCCTGCTCGACAGCCCCGACCCGCTGGTCCCGGACCAGACCGCACCCGCGCACCGGGCCATGTCCGACCTGGTGCTGGCGGTGATCGGCGCCGACGGGGTGGCCGGCGGGGGCGAGGTCGCCGGGGCGTTGACCCGGCGCTATGCCCGGCGCAGCCCCCATGGCGGCGCCGCGGGTTTGCGCTTTGCCGTGATCGGACTCACCGAGTCGCTGGACCGGTTGCTGCCGCGCCTGCGCTATCTGGCCGCCTTGATCCCGACGCCCGAGGGCCGGACCGCCCGCGCCGCGGTGTTGGAGAGCCTGGACGCCGCGCTGGCCCACCCGCGCCTGGTGCCGGGCCTGCTGGCCGATCCGACCCCGACCCACCGGCAAATCGCACGGCTGGCCGCGGTCGCCGAGGCGATCGGCCGAAGCGACCTGCCCGAGGCGCAGGGGGTGCCGCGGGCCGCCGCGATCGCCGCTCTGTGCGACCGGGTCGCGCACCGCGAGGGCCCGGCCGCGGCGCCGGCGACCGGCCCCCGCGACGTCAGCGTCAGGGCGCTGACCGCGCTTGCCGCCGCCGCCGCGCTGCGCCGCGCCGCCGCCGGCCACGCGCCCGGTGCCGCGGTCGCGGCCGCCGACCTCACGGCCGCCCGACCGGCGCCGCCGCCGTCATGGCCGGCGGCGGCGCGCCCAAAACCGGCAGCGGACGCCGCCGCGGTCACCGGTACGCCGACCCTCGCCCCTTCAGCCCCAGCGGCGTCCGGGGTCTGGGTCGATGCGCTGGCGCGGCGAAGCGGCGACGATGAGCCGGCGAGCCGGCGCTGTGTCAGCTGCTTTGCCCCGCACGCCGACGACGGCCCGTGCCCGCGTTGCGGGTTCGACCCGCGGTCCGGCCGGCGGCCCGCGGTCCATCTGCCGCCGGGCAGCCTGCTGCTCGGCCGCTATCGGGTCGGCCGGCTGCTCGGCCACGGCGGTTTCGGCGCGACCCACCAAGGCTGGGACGAACGGCTCGACATCCGGGTCGCGATCAAGGAGTTCCATCCGCCGCGCCTGGTCACCCGCGCCCCGAACGGCACCACGCTGGTGCCGCTCGACCCCGAGTGCGCCGCGACCTTCCAGGAGGACCTTGCCAAGTTCCTCGACGAGGCGCGGGTGCTGGCGCGGCTGCGCGCGATCCGCGAGATCGTCGGGGTCCAGGACGTGTTCGAGGACAACGGCACCGCCTATCTGGTGATGGATTTTCTCGAAGGCCGGACCTTGCGTGACTATGTCGCCGAAACCGGGACGCGGATCGACTATCGGCGGGCGCTCGGCGTGCTGGCGCCGGTGATGCGGGCGCTCCACGCGGTCCACCGGGCCGGCGTGATCCACCGCGACGTCAGCCCGGACAATGTGCTGGTGACCCGCACCGGCGAGGCACGGCTGATCGACTTCGGCGCGGCCCGGTTCGCGTCCCGCGGCGAACAGGACGGCTTCACTGTGGTGTTCAAGCCCGGCTTCGCGCCGCCCGAACAGTATGTCCGGGACATCCGCCAGGGGCCGTGGACCGACGTCTACGGCGTGTCGGCGACGCTTTACTTTGCGATCACCGGCGAACGCCCGCTCGACGTCACCCGGCGGCTGATCGCCGACACCCTGGCGCGGCCGCGGGCGCGCGGCGTCGATACCCCGGCCGGGTTCGACGACGCGTTGATGCGCGGGCTCGCGCTTCGGGTCGCCGAC
This sequence comes from Azospirillaceae bacterium, assembly GCA_028277115.1. Taxonomy (GTDB): domain Bacteria; phylum Pseudomonadota; class Alphaproteobacteria; order Azospirillales; family Azospirillaceae; genus JANQHG01. The sequence continues at coordinate 1,243 of JANQHG010000148.1, read as the reverse complement.
CGGTTCCAGGACATGAAGGCGCTGCTTGGCGCGTTTGCCCGGATCGCCCGGGGCGAACGTCGCGGTGCCCCGGGCGGCCCCGGCCCGCCGGCCGGCCCGGACCGGATCGCGAGGTCGGGCCCCGCGACCCGGCCGTCCGGATCACGCCGATGAGGGGGCGTCGATCACTCGGACGCGACGTCGGCGGCGACCCGCATCCGCAAGATTCGGTCGGGGTTGTCGACGATCCCGTTGCGCGACGCCGGTCCTTTCTTGATCCGATCGACGTAGCGCATGCCCCGGACCACCTCGCCCCACACGGTGTACTGGCCGTCGAGATGCGGCGCCCGCGCGAACATGATGAAGAACTGGCTGTCGGCGCTGTTGGGGTCGCTGGTCCGCGCCATCGACAAGGTACCGCGGACATGGGGCGCGTCGGAGAACTCGGCGCGCAGCCGCTGGCCCGAGCCGCCGGCACCGGTGCCGGTCGGGTCGCCGGTCTGGGCCATGAAGCCGTCGATCACCCGGTGAAACACCAAGCCGTCGTAGAAACCCTGGCGGACCAATTCCTTGATCCGGGCGACATGCAGGGGCGCCAGATCGGGGCGCAACGCGATCTCGACCCGACCGTCCTCGAGGTCGAGATAGAGCGTGTTCTCGAGATCGGCGGCCATCGCCTGGCCGGACACCGCGACCCCCAAAAAGAGCGCCGCGAGCCGGGCGCGGATCGATCGCATGAAACCTCCCATGGACAAAAGGCATCGCACGGCGACGGCATAGGTCGGCCTTTTGGCGAAAAAGCGACCGTTGTCGCGTCTGCGGCCGCGGCCGAGCAGTGGGGCCGGCGATGACCGGTCCAGGAGCCGGACCGGACGCGCCGGCGGTCGCGGCGCTGATCACGGCGCTTGCCGCCGCCGGGTCGACCGGCGCCGATGCTGCGCGCCACCGCGCGCTCGCCGACCGGGCGGCCGCGGCCGGCGCAGCGGGCGCGGCCCGGCTGTGCCGGCGGCTCGCCGCGGCGCTCGCGGCCGAGCTTGCGCCGACGCCCCCACGGACCGACGCCGACACGCTCGGCCCCGCCGCGCCGCTCGACCACCCGCGCGCCGCGGCGGCGGCCCGGCGCGCGGCGGCGGCCAAGGCGGCCGGACACCCGGCCGAGGTATCGGCGGCCTGGCTGACGGCGCTGGCCGCCGACCCCGAGGCGCCGACGCTCTACACCGGCTACGGCTTGGCCCGCGCCGCCGAGGGCCGCCATGCGGAGGCG